>DBVT01000108.1 GCA_002308775.1 Mageeibacillus sp. UBA1257 | reverse complement strand
ACTCCGACACCTACGCCTACACCTACGCCTACGCCGACTCCCACGCCTACGCCCACTCCGACGGAAGAGCCCACACCGACTCCTGCGCCTACGGAAACACCCACCGCAACACCTGAGGAAACACCCACCGCAACACCTGAGGAAACACCCACCGCAACACCTGAGGAAACGCCGACGGCAGCGCCTGAAGAAACGCCGACTGGAACACCTATAGAAGATCAGATAGACCCGCCGATGGACGATCCGCCGGAGCAGAGCGACGATCCCACCGCGACGCCTACTGAAACACCGGCTCCCACACCTGATCCGGGAGCGTCACTGTCCTGGAATATCTCCGTTTTACATGCGAGCGCGAACGCCGTAAAACTTCAAAGGAAAACGGGCGGCACTATATTCATAATGTCAGACGACACGAATACGAACTGGATCAGAGTGGTCCCGGACGCAGTGCCCGCAGGCTCTCAGACACCGGCGCTTTTACGCTACGGAAAAGCGAGATACAGAGGATGCTTCGATATCAAGAGAATCGACGGAAGCGGACTTGTGCTCGTAAACGAGCTCGATATAGAGGAATACCTCTACGGAGTCATTCCGAGCGAGCTCTCACCCGGTTCGAACCCACAGATACAGGCTGAAAGATATCAGGCAATCAAAGCTCAGTGCATTGCCGCCAGAACGTACGCGTACAAGATGATCTACGGCAACGCCAAGACTGATTACTGGGGAAAACATGTGGACGATACGACAGATACGCAGATGTATACGGGTTATACGAAGTCGAACGGAGAGCCCGGAGAGCTTGCGGCATCGAACGCGACGGTGGATGAAACGAGGGGACAGATACTTCTTTACAACAACTGGATCGCGACGCAGGTATTTTACCATTCGAATTCCGGAGGATACACAGAGACGATCGAAAATGTCTGGGGAGGCTCAGGAGCGCCGTATGTCGTTTCAAGGCCGGACCCGTATTCGCCCGCGACTCTCACATACGTGAATTACACGGGTAAAACGATGGCTCAAAGAGTCAGAGAATACGTCAGATCCGCAAAAAACATCGACATCGGACAGCTTCAGTATATCAACGTCATCGACCGCGCGGAATCGGGCAGAATGACTGAAGTTCTGATCGACGGATCGCTCAACGACGTCGTTATAACAAGGTCCGCGACGAGGACGATGTTCCAGGCGAGAGGCCAGAATATGTATCTCGAAATTAAAGACGAACTCTCAATAGTAAGCAGCGAAAACGGCAGCGACACTATGCTCAGCGACAGGGCGAAAAAGATACTTGAAGGGGAGTATTTTACGCAGCGGTTCGTGGACGACCAGTACGGAATAAAGGACAGCGAAGGTAAAATGCACGAGCGCATCAAGGTCTACCCGCAGAGCGATTCGCAAAGCATCACGGTCACCACGATCGGAACCGGACACGGCATCGGCATGAGCCACGCCGGAGCGCTTGTGATGAGCGCAAACGGAATGTCCTTCACCGAGATCCTTGATTTTTACTTCCCGGGGACCACGATAGGAACTATCAAATAAACTTAACCAAAAACGTCATTTTAGCTGCCGAAAACGTCAAATACACTGAAAACAAACATAAAAGAGGCAAAAACAATTGAAAGTTAAAGATTTTTACTATGATCTGCCGGAAGAGCTCATCGCTCAGACGCCGATCGAAAACAGAGCCGAATCGAGACTTCTCGTCCTCGACAAGGTCACAGGCGAGATCGAACACACGCATTTTTTCAATATTAAAAATTACCTCAGACCGGGCGACTGCCTCGTCCTCAACGACACCAGAGTCATCCCCGCCCGCCTCTACGGAGTTAAAAAAGATACAGGCGCGGCGATCGAATTCGTGCTCCTGAAGCGTTTTTCCGACAAGGAATGGGAAGTCATCCTTCGCCCGGGTAAAAAAGCCAAACCCGGCGCCGTTTTCATCTTCGGTGACGGCATCCTCACTGCCGAGATCCTCTCGACGGGAGAGGGAGGCACAAGGCGCGTCAGATTCGAATGCGACGGCATTTTCGAGGAGGTCCTCGACAAAGTCGGCGTCACTCCGCTTCCGCCGTACATCAAAGAAAAACTCGACGACCCCGAGCGCTACCAGACTGTCTACGCCGTACACAAGGGCAGCGCCGCCGCTCCGACAGCCGGTCTGCATTTTACGCAGGAGCTTTTGCAGGAGATACGCGATTACGGCGTCAAAACAGAATTCCTCACTCTCCACGTCGGCCTTGGCACCTTCCGCCCGGTAAAAGTCGAAAATGTTGAAGACCACGTAATGCACGAGGAGTTCTTCAGCATCTCTCAGGATGTCGCGGATTCCATCAACGAAACAAAGAAAAACGGCGGCCGCATTATCGCCGTCGGAACCACTTCATGCAGAGTCCTCGAGTCAGTCACAGACGATGACGGCGTCACACACGCAATGAGCGGATCGACCGGGATCTTCATCTATCCGGGCTACAAATTCAAATGCCTGGACGGCCTGATCACCAACTTCCATCTTCCCGAATCAACGCTCCTGATGCTCGTCAGCAGCCTCGCAGGCCGCGACAACATCATGCGCGCTTACAACGAAGCCATCGCCCTGCGATACCGCTTCTTCTCATTCGGGGATGCTATGTTGATAATATGAAATGAATCGAATAAAAAATAGCCGATTTGGGAAGAATTCTTGCAGTTTTTGCAAAATTTACGCAAGATCAATGCAAAAAAGTTACCAAAACGAAAAGGAGAAACGATATGGATAAAATACATGCGTTGGAAATGCTTCGGGACACCGATCTGAGAAAGATTTATGAGGAAAGAAGAGGATATCCTGCTGAATTCGTTGCTGATGTTCTTGAAATGGCAGGAGAAGAGTTGGGTTTTTCGAAGTTGTTCGAAGGAGATAATTCGAAAAAGTACAGCGTGATCGGACAGAAAGGCGAAGATGCTGTCACGGATGAAATGTTGGAAGAAGCATCTGCGGAAGAAGTCGGAATGATATTCAAGCTCCTTCGAAGAATGTATAACAATCCGATATCGTATGATGATATGACTGAGGCTTCGAAAGATTATCTCGATGCGTGGGATAAAAAAATCAGGCACATATTGGATGTGTGGATTCAGAAATTAAAGTACAAAAACGATTAAGGTAATATGCAGAAATAAGGAAACGCTGATTTGAGAAATCGAGTCAGCGTTTTTTCGTGCCGAAAATTTTCGGAAGAAGTCATTGTAAAAGATGCGGAAGGTGAGGAAGATTT
>DBVT01000126.1 GCA_002308775.1 Mageeibacillus sp. UBA1257 | reverse complement strand
AACTCATGATCCAAATGAAGGAACGACTCAAACGCCCGATGTGACGGACGATCCGACGGCCGCTCCGACACCTACGAAAGAGCCCGCTCCGACCCCCACGGAAGAGCCCACTCCCGAGCCTACGGAAACTCCGACTCCCACGCCGACTCCCACGCCGACGCCGACTCCGTCTCCTACGCCGACTCTCGAACCGACTGCGACTCCCACCCCTGCGCCTACCGAGAAGCCAACTCCGGCTCCGACAAAGAAACCGACTGCCAAACCTTCTCCTACCGGCGATCCCTCGCTCGGTCCGACGCCTCTCCCCATGGAAATATATATAGGCAATACGAAAAAACCTAACGTCGCGCTCACTTTTACCGTTTTCTGGGGCAACAGTGAACTGATGCAGATCCTCGATATCCTCGATGAATACGACGTTAAAGCGACATTCTTCATCGGCGGAGAATGGGCGAAATCGAATAAAAATCTCGTTCGCGGCATCGCAAACCGCGGACACGAAATAGGTCTTCACGGCTATGACCACTTGCACCTTGAGGAAATGACCATGGACGAGTGGCGCGCGAATATCAAAAAATGCGACGACCTCATCTACAGCATCATAGGTAAAAGGTCGACCCTCTTCTCTCCTCCGTTCGGTGAGACGAACTATGAGAGCCAGTGCATGGTCGCCTCCCTGCATATGAAGACGATCACCTGGACTACCGATGCTGTCGACTGGCGTGACAGCGATGTGAATGTCGTTTCGAGCAGAGTAAAAAACGGTCTCTGCAACGGATGCATCGTCCTTATGCATCCTAAAGAAGTGACGGTTCAGGCGCTGCCCGGGATCATCGAATACGGCAGAGAAAAGGGCTTCAGATTTACCACGGTCAGCGACTGCCTTGCAAAATAACAGTTAAAATATCCGGAAAATGTATTTACCGCCGCCCGAAACCGGGCGGCGGTTGTTTGGTTGCGATCGAATTATTACAGCGAAACCGCCGCATGCGGCAAATTCATCAGACTATATCCCTTATCCAGATCTTCTTTTTGACGAGGATCAGCCCGAAGACGCATTTGATGATATCGAGAGACTGAACTATCGTATAGAGCACAAGTATCTGCGGGCGGAAAATGAAATAGACCGCGAATGCGATCGGTGCCGCGAATCCCAATGTAAAGAAACTGTCGAAGAGGAGTGTGATAAGCGTTTTACCCCCGGAGCGGACGGTAAAATAGCTCGCGTGGACGATCGCGAAGACGGGCAGGAAAAACGAGTCGATGCGGATGAAATTCGACGCATACGATTTTGTGTTCTCTGTGACCTCGTACAAAAGCGGCACGCGAGATCCGATAAAAAACAGCAGAAATGACACCAGAAAGCTCAAAAATAATGAAAAAGCCGTCATTTTACGCGCGGCATCGGCAGCTTTGTCAAATTCACGCGCTCCGAGAAAATTTCCGGCAATGATGCCTATAGCCGTTCCGAATGACATAAACGAGATCGTGAACAGATTCCAGACTGTCGATGAGATACTGTATCCCGCAACGACCGATCCGCCGTAATAGCTGTAGCAGACGCCGAGCAGCGTCATACCGACTGACCAGCAGAGTTCGTTGCATATCAAAGGTGCGCTCTTTGTCGCGACGAGAGATGCGACCTTTTTCGGTATACGCAGGCTTTTGAACGTGCCCTTGAGATACGGAAATCTGGCTTTTCTCCTGTACATGCTGACTACCACAATGACGCATTCTACTACCCTTGCCGTAACTGTCGCGATCGCCGCGCCGCGAACGCCTGTGATCTCTTCAGGTACTCCGAGTTTTCCGAAGATCAAAATGTAATTGAGCACGCAGTTCGTTCCTACAGCGACGAAGCTCGCCACCATGGGCATAAATGTGTCCCCCGTTTCCCTCATCGTAGACGCAAAAATTTGCGTGATGATAAAAGGCAAAAGTCCGGTCATCATGATCAGAAAATATTCTTCGGCAAACGTTCTAACGAGTTCGAGGTCGCATTCGACGTCGCCTGCATGGATAAATCTGTCGATCAGCCAGCCTCTCCCGAATGTAAAGATAACCAGAGAAAACGCGAACAGTATCATTCCCGCTATCGCTTTGAATCTGACCGTGTATCTGATGCCTTCGCTGTCTTTCTTGCCGTGATACTGTGCCGTGAAAACGCCGGGACCGCTCATCGCCCCAAACAGCGTCAGGTTAAAAATGAATAATATCTGGTTTGCGATCGCGACGCCCGACGTCTGCTCCGTTCCCAGTCTCCCCACCATAAAATTGTCCAGCAGGCTCACCAGATTCGTGACAAGGTTCTGGAACATTATCGGCAGAGCGACGACGAACATCGTCTTATAGAAGGCTTTGTCGCCTATATATTTTTCACGAAAATTCAACTTTTGATTCCCCTTGAATTATTTTTGACGGATCGTACAGTATATCGATCCCGCCGGAAATAATGTCTGCACCGGCTTCCTGAAGCTTTTCCGGAGTGTTCGCCGTTGTGAGCGCGCAGCACAGAGATCCGGATGCTTTCGCGGCTTTTACGCCGTTTATGGAGTCCTCGAAGACCACGCAGTCTTTCGGATCGTATCCGAGTTTTGCGGCAGCTTTTATGAATATCTCCGGATCCGGTTTGTTTTTTTCGACGTCGCTTCCCGTTATCACTTTGGCGAAATATGTCTCCGCCCGTTTGCCGTCCAATACAGCGTCTAAATTCGCGTAAACCTTTTCGATATCGGCGCTTGACGCGACAGCCGTCGGAATGCCTTCTTCCTTTAATTTTTCGAGAGTTTCCATCACGCGCGGATAAACGGATGCTTCTTTTTTTACGATCTTAAAATACGTCTCGTACGCTCTGTCCCTGATCTTTTTGTCGAATGACCCTCCGTACAGTTTCGCGACTCCGCCGAAATAGGCGATCTCACCCGCCCCGCAAAACTGCTCGAAATCGCTCTCTTTCGCAGGTATCCCCTCGTCGTTGAAAGCTCTCGCGGCCGCTTTTGCCATGACGGGTTCGGAATCTATCAGCACCCCGTCCATATCGAATATCACTGCTTTAATTTTCGAAAATATCCCTTCCATCACTCGGCTCCGATGATGAACGAACCGAGCGGTTCAAAATCGAGACAAACCTTCACTCTGCCGTCACTCGTAAAATCGTAATCGATCTCTTTTATCGCCCCGGTCTCCGGATCGAGCGAATATATCTCATCGAAATCTTCCGTAAAATCGATCAGAACTTCACGTTTTCCGCCTCTATAGCCCGTATTTACGAGAAGGAAGACCTCGGAAAGACCCATATCTGTCGCTTCTCTCTTCGTGTAAATTATGTCTCTGTCGCAGCCTTCTATCTCCACCTGAGGCACGAAGATCGAACGGATAACGGCAGGAATATCGCTCGCGTCTGCGCAGTTTATAACATTCTCCATGGAGAGAATGTCCGCTACCGTGTCGCGAAGTCCGCATTCCCCGTCGAGTGACGGGATGTCCGTTTTAAGAGAATCGAATATGACTGTTATTCCCGACTGCGCGAGATCCGCGAGTGATTCCAGAAACTTTCTGTCCGTCGCGATCATCTTCGGTATAACGACTGCCTTGTACGAGCAGCCCGAGATCGGATTGTATGCATAAGCTCCCTCGTCGTCTTCTTCGATATAGAGGTCCTCTATCGCCTTGGCGTCAGCCATTATATAGTCCAGTCTGTTTCTCAGAAGCCCTTGGGCAAGTCCGTTCCAGCTGCGCTCGCAGGAGAGCTCCGCTTCCGAATATTCGCGCGACTCTCTGTATTTGCCGCTGCCTTTTACTGCAGAGAGAACGCCTTCGATCGGATAATAGAGGATGATATCGGCTGAATTGACGCCTCCGTGGATCGCCGTTCCGATTCTCGCGAGATAATCGTTGTAATCGCTGTATTCTTTCTCAGGAAGGGCATTTTCGCCGAAATACGACTGAAAAACATTCACTCCCAGAGCATATTGCGCGGCTCCGCAGCCTTTCATTTCAGGAGCTCCGTAAGGGGCTTTATGTAAATAGTTCTGCTCGTGGGCTGATATTTCTGACATCGTGCCCTTTTTACCAAACCAGCAGGACGCCGAACTTATCAGCTTTGGCGTGACAGCCATACCGATCATATCGCCGGGCAATGTCGTGAGAACGTCGATGCCCGGAATGTCCAAATGCGACATGATCCTGAAAATATTTCCTTCCCAGATGCCATGGTGAAGAAGGTATTCCTCCATCAGAACGTGGCCGGAGAAATCGACGCCCGCTTCGTGGCAGAATTTCTCGATCTGTCCGAAATACGCGTGCTCGTAAAGTGACGTGAGCATCGTATTGAAATCGTATCTTACTCTTACGGCGCGCGAAGATGTGCCTGCGTAGAGATAATGCAGGTTGTTCATCAGGCTGTATCCGTATCTGTTTCTGAATTCATCCGGTAAAAATGTCTCCCACTGCACGTCGGGAAGCAGCGGAATATCCTCGTGAGGCTCGTCCTTAATTCTGTCTTTTCCGGGATGCACCGTTCCGTCGAGATACCCTGCCATCAGCGATGGCTCATCCGTGAAGAAAGCTTCGATCTCCCTGCCGAAATGTTTTCCGACGTGTTTTTTATATTCTTCATAAGTGCATTTTATGAATTCGCCGACCGCTTTTTCGTTGATCACGCTTATATATCTTCTGCACTCGTGGAAGTTCTGGCACGCGTGCGTGCGTTCAAAGAGCCTCTTTGTCCAGAAAACGCAGACTGTGAATTCGTCACCCTCTTTACACGATTCAAAACCTTCTCCCGCGATCCATTTTAAGCCGCCGGCTTTGCTTGCGAATCTCATGAGATCCACCGCTTCACCCGTAAAACCGTCCACGATCAGATCCTCTTCCTTCGAGTAAATATCAGCGCAGTCCGGAAAGTCCTTTTTAACTGTTCTGAACGCGTATGCCGCGAGAAGCGCGTCGTGATAGAGCGGTTTTTTTGCTCTGAATACTTCTCCGGCCTTCAATTTCTTTATCATACTGACGAGAGCCTTTGCTTCGTATTCCGGATGATCTTTAAGTGTCAGACCGCCCGCGGTCCCGCTTGGATAACCCTTCTCGTCATATATCCAAAGACGCATATCCATGACAGACGCTTCTTCGACGATATCCTTCATATCCTCCCAGCCCGTTTTACCGAGATAGTCGCAGAACGGCGTATTCGTGGTCAAGCCGCCGTATCCGATCCTTTNNATCGTCTGTCTTCTCTCTTCCCTGTCTCCGCTCGTAAACGGATAATCGTGGGTAAGCTTCATCGATCTGCATTCGTTACCCGGTTTTCTGAATTCGTCTTTTTTCATCTTCTTTTCCTCTTCCGTCAGCCGATTATTTTCTTCAATGCGTCGCAGGCGGCGATGTCGACTGTGTATTTTACCGTCAGCCTGTCTCTCTCGTAAAATATCGCGGCGAGTCTTTTCCTTCCCTCGCGGATCCTCTGTACTGTTTTTTCTGTAAGTTTTTTCTTCTCTCCCGTAAAAATGTCCCGGTCTGTTTCAAGGCAGTAATAGTGGCCCAATATCGCTTTTCGAAGCCTTTGATCGCATCCTCTTGAGCTCTCCGCATCCTTCAGCAGATGATCCAGCCTTTTGCTCACATATTCGACGGTAAAATCGTCACTGCAGTCGATTTTTGCGCATTCTTCGATATTTTCGAGCAGTTTCCCCGTGCATTCATCCTTAAAATACACATTCAAATATCCGTTCTCTTCTTTGCAGACTGCTCCGTCTCCGAATGCGTCGTATATATTTTTTACCGTCTCTTCGGCGATCTTCTCTTTGTCCTTATTCTGCCTTTTTGCCTCGGAGATTATCATTTTCGAAAGGTCGCCGTAAGTTTCTTCAGCCATTTTTACCTCTCGGAGCGACGCTGACCGATTCGATGTCGGCATGCTCTACGGGCGAAAGCGTCTCCTTCAAAAACATTTTTCCGAGGGAGGCAAATTTCGTCACCGAATCGCTCGTAAAATATCTGATCTTTCCCTCTGACCTTCCTCCGCGGAGCATATCTGTTTCCGTAAGCGAATTCTTAATGCTCTCCGCCACGACGCGGCCCGAGTTGATTATCGATACTCCCTCTCCCATGTATTCGCTGATGATCTTTTCAAGATACGGATAATGCGTACAGCCGAGTATCAGCGTGTCGATCTTCTGTTTTTTGAGCTCTTTGAGATATTCTTTCGCGACTCTTTCCGGAACGGGACCTGTCCACCAGCCCTCTTCTACGAGGGGAACAAAAAGCGGGCACGACTTCGAAAAGACGTTCGCGT
Source organism: Mageeibacillus sp. UBA1257 (assembly GCA_002308775.1). Classification (GTDB taxonomy): domain Bacteria; phylum Bacillota; class Clostridia; order UBA1212; family UBA1257; genus UBA1257. The sequence goes on along the minus strand of DBVT01000126.1, from coordinate 2,071 downwards.
CGGGGCATATAGCGCCGATCGCTCTCTCGTAAACGCCGCTCGATATTGTCGCGGGAGTTCCTATGACGCCTATTTTGCCGTTTTTTGTGGTTTTCACAGCCGCGGCCGAACCGGGACCTACGACCTCCTGAACGGGCAGCCATTCGTATGACTCCTTCACTGCGGAAAGCGAACACGCACTCGCTGTATTGCAGGCTATCACTATCATTTTCACGTCGTGCGAGAGTAAAAAGTTTATATCCTGGAATGTATATTTTCTCACTGTTTCCGCCGATTTCGTGCCGTACGGAGCTCTGCCGCTGTCGCCGAAATATATCAAGTCCTCGTGCGGCATAACTTTATGGACGGCTTCCAAAACTGTCAGCCCTCCCAGTCCGGAGTCAAATATTCCGATAGGTCTTTTGTCCGTCATTTCAGTTCCTTGATCTCCTTATCGTAATCAAGACCCGCCTCTATGATCTTCGTGATAAGCTCCTTGTACGGTATCCCTTCTGCTTCGAAAAGCTTCGGATACATGCTTATCTGTGTAAAACCGGGTATCGTATTTATCTCGTTCAGGAAGATCCTCCCGTCTTTGCAGAGGAAGAAATCGACTCTGGATAATCCGCTGCAGTCGAGGGCCTTGTACGCGTCTATCGCGAGTTTTCTGATCGTTTCAAGCTTGTCGGCCTGTATCTTCGCAGGTATAACGCAGTAGCTCGTGCCCGTCTTGTATTTGTCTTCGAAATCGTAAAATTCCTTCGATGGTACTATCTCTCCCGGCGTCGCGGCGATCGGTCTCTGATTGCCCAGAACGGCGCATTCGATCTCTCTCGCGTCCACATATTCTTCGACAAGCAGCCTTCTGTCAAAGGAAGCCGCCGTATCCAGAGCATTGCGAAGCTCTTTTTCATCGTTCGCCTTTCCGACTCCGACAGATGAGCCGCAGTTTGCCGGTTTTACGAAGCAGGGGAACCCGAGCGCGTCGATCGCTTTTTTAATGAATTTATCTTTATCCTCTTCGTAATCTTCTCTGTTTATCCAAACGTATTTGCACTGTGGAATGCCGCTTTGATCGAATATTTTTTTCGCATAGACCTTGTCCATGGCAAGTGAGGACGCCAGAACTCGGCATCCGACATACGGCTTACCGAGCATTTCGAACATGCCCTGCGCCGTTCCGTCCTCTCCGAATTTTCCGTGAAGCATCGGGAAAACTATGTCAGAATCTAATATTTCCGACATCGCCTCGTTGAATTCCTTTTTACAGTCGGAAGCTGTCTTACCGACGGTCTTTTCTTCCCATTTAAGAGTTTTTATATCTTCGACAGAGCCTTTGTAGACTATCCACGCGCCGCCCTTCGTTATCCCGATCGGGACTGTCTCAAACTTTCTCCTGTCGATATTTTCAAGTATTCCGCATACGGAAACGCACGAAATGTCGTGTTCCGTTGACATGCCGCCAAAAAGCAGGGCCACCTTTTTCTTCATCGTTCGCCTATCCTCCCGGCATAATCCGCCATTTTCACTCCCGAGAAAAACGCCAAAAGCATCCTCCGCAAAGTGATTATATTATAATACTTATCAGGTGACGTTGCAAACGCATAAAGGCGCTTTGAAGGGTAAAAACAGCCCCTGCCGTTTTGCGAAACGGCAGGGGCGTTTGTGTTCATGTGTTCAAAAAGGTTTTTCCTTTTTTACAAGGTCATCCGTTGTCGCTGTAGAGCGTGGACCAGATCTGGTTGCACTTTTCTTCCAGTTCCCTCAGGTTGTCTCTGTAGTCCTTCGCATTGCTGAAATGCTTGCTGTAGAATGATGTCGCGAAAGCATTCAGTTCCTTTGCAACCTCTGACGGTGTATAAACGTCAGGCCAGTTTCCTATGAAAGCTTCCGGATAGCAAACGAATGCGTCGTAGTTGAACTTTTCTTTATCGAGCGGGAATTTCCAGAAATCAGCTTCGTAGTTGCTCTTCGTCGTAGGTATTCCGCCGCCGAGCGTTGAGTTGAACGCCTGCTGTCCCGCGTCCTGAAGCATCAGGCAGCAGAATGTAGCCGCAGCGTCGGGGTTCTTTGTTTTACTGTATACGAAGAA
>DBVT01000125.1:17752-17943 GCA_002308775.1 Mageeibacillus sp. UBA1257 | reverse complement strand
GGAGACCATATTTATAAAATGGATTACAGGAAGATGCTCGACTTCCACAAAAAAACGAAAGCGGCATGCACTATCGCAGTCATCGAAGTCCCGATCGAGGAAGCTTCCAGATTCGGTATCGTTTTAACAAATAAAAAGGGAGAGATCACTGCGTTTCAGGAAAAACCGAAGGAGCCTCTTTCGAACAAGGC
>DBVT01000125.1:14511-17655 GCA_002308775.1 Mageeibacillus sp. UBA1257 | reverse complement strand
AGATGTTCAACGCCGGCGAAAAACTGATGGCTTATCAGTTCGAGGGATACTGGAAGGATGTGGGAACTCTCGATTCTCTCTGGGAAGCAAATATGGACCTCCTCGGGGAAAAACCTGTATTTGATCTGCATGACGACAAAGAAAAAATTTATTTGAGAAACACTTCCCTTTTCCCGCAGTTCATAGGGCCGAACGCTTCGATCGAAAATTCTATAATAACAGAAGGCTGCGAGATCTACGGAACTGTGATCAATTCCGTTCTTTCTACGGGCGTCGTCGTCGAAGAAAACGCAGTCGTGAAAGACAGTGTCGTAATGAAAAACTGCAGGATCTGCGACGGAGCTACCGTAATGCACTCCATCTTAGATCGCGAAGTAACAGTCCGCGAATGCGCAACGGTAGGTTCGGAGCTTTCAACCGGAGAACCGCTCACGCTGCTCGGAAAAGGCGCCGAAGTGCCGCTCGGATATACTGTCTCTTCCGGAGAGATGCTTTCTCAAAAAGATCTTACAGACCAAAAAGATAAAAAAGACAAAAAGGAGGGATTATGATATGTCAGTAGCGGGCGTGATTTTTTCAAACATACATGACGAAACTATCCCGGAGATCACAAGACAGAGGACGATAGGTTCCGTCCCGTTCGGATGCCGTTACAGGCTGGTCGACTTTTCTCTTTCCAACATGGTGAACGCAGGTATCGAAAACATCGGCATCATAACGAATCACAACTACCAGTCTCTTCTGGATCACATCGGAACGGGAAAAGACTGGGACCTCGCAAGGAGAAAAGGGGGCATAAAGATCCTCCCGCCTTATATAACATCATTCGATCAGCCTATTGAGCTTAAAATAAACGCGCACAGACTCGAATCTCTCAAGGGCGTCTCTCCTTTTTTCAAGGATCTCAAAGACGATTATATAGTTTTTTCTGACTGCGATTCGATCTGCAATATAGATCTCAAAAAGATAATAGACACTCACAAGGAAACTGAAGCGGATCTCACGATAGTTGTCAAAGATCTCTATGTTCAGGGCTACGAAGGTAAAAATCTCACGATCGTCGATTCTGACGCTCACGGGAACGTGACGTCAGTCAGACCTTCCGGAACACTTCAAAAAGGATTTTACAATGTGTCTATAAACGTGATGGTTTTTACAAAAAAATACATCGTAGATCTTCTTGCGGAGGCAAAATCAGCCGGATATGTTTCCTTCAGGGAACAGCTGATACCGGCGAGAATAGGCAAAGACAAGATAAAAATATACAAATACGACAGCTATTACAGCGCTATCAATTCGCTTCGCGATTATTACACATGCAATATGGACCTTTTGAAGAAGGACGTTCGGCACGCGCTCTTTGATGTTCCGAACAGGCCTGTTTTAACAAGGATCAAAAACTCGCCGCCCACTTATTACGCGAAGGGCTCGCGCGTCGTAAATTCGCTGATAGCGGACGGATGCCGCATTGACGGAACAGTCGAAAATTCGATCATATTCAGAGGAGTTCATATCGAAGAGGGCGTCACGGTAAAAAACAGTATTTTGATGCCCAATACAACGCTTCTTGAAAACTGTTTCGTCAACTGCTTAATAGCTGATAAAAATGTCGTTATCCGCGAAGGAAGGATGCTCTCCGGGCATGAAACGAGACCGTTTTACCTGGAGAAAAACGCAGTGATCTGAAAGAACAAACAGCACTCGTTATTTAATTGAGAGGAGAAATAATGTCCTGTAAAAAAATACTTTATGTCGCAAGTGAAGCGCTGCCTTTTGCCGCATCCGGAGGGCTCGGAGACGTGATAGGTTCACTTCCCTGCGCTCTGATGAAAGAATATCCCGAACAGCTCGATGTGAGAGTCGTTATACCCCTTTACAAATCGGTAAGCGATGAATACAGAAGGCAGATGACTTTCATCTGCAATTTCAACGTTTCCCTCGCATGGAGGAACCAGTACTGCGGCATTTTCGAGTTGAAATACAAGGGAGTCACCTTCTATTTCATCGACAACGAATATTACTTTTCAAGGGAGTCTCTCTACGGCAGCTTCGACGACGGAGAGCGCTACGCTTTCTTCTGCACGGCAGTGATGGAAATGATGCCGAAGATAGATTTTTACCCGGATATAATGCATGCTCACGACTGGCAGAGCGCGCTTTCTGTGATATATCTTCGCAGAAAATACGCCTTAAGACCCGAATATGCGAATATAAGATCTGTCTTCACGATCCATAATATAGAATATCAGGGAAAATACGGATTCGACATCCTGTGGGATGTTTTCGCTTTGATGAACGAGGACAGGGAGACTGTCGAATACGGCGGATGCATAAATCTTATGAAAGGCGCGATAATGTGCGCTGACCGGGTGACCACCGTCTCTCCCCACTATGCCGAGGAAATACTGACGAGCTATTATTCTCACGGACTGCATTATATCCTTCGAAGAAATTCTTCGAATCTTTCAGGCATTATTAACGGTATCGATTACGACTACTATGACCCTCAAACAGATCCGAAGATATATAAAAATTACACTTCCAGAAGCCTTGCGGGTAAAGAATACAACAAAAAATGCCTTTTGAGAGACCTCGGACTTCCCGTTTCAGACGCTCCTCTTATCGCGATGGTCACGAGGCTCACGGCACACAAGGGCCTCGATCTTGTCAGCTGGGCCGCTGAAAAACTGCTGAATAAAAACGTTCAGTTTGCGATACTCGGTACAGGCGACAAAGGCTATGAATCATATTTTTCATATCTGAGGAACAGATTTCCCGACAAAGTCTCCGTAAATTTCAGATTCGACAAGGACTTTTCAAAAAAGATATACGCCGGCGCGGATATATTCCTTATGCCTTCAAAGAGCGAGCCGTGCGGCCTTGCGCAGATGATCGCTTCGCGCTACGGGACAGTTCCGATCGTCAGACAGACCGGCGGATTATACGATACGATACACGAGGGTGATAACGGTTTCACATTTTACGCGTACAACGGAGATGAAATGCTCTATGCGATAACGAGGGCGATCGATCTGTACGACTGCAAAGAAAAATGGCAGTCGCTTGTCAAAAATGTGATGAAGAAAGATTTCTCCTGGTCAAATTCCGCGAAGAAATATTTCGAGCTGTACGGGAGCATATAAA
>DBVT01000125.1:1486-14484 GCA_002308775.1 Mageeibacillus sp. UBA1257 | reverse complement strand
GCAGCCTTAAATAATTTATGGAAACGGATAAAAATATGAACAAGATCTACAATGACGCTATCGTTTCAAAGCTTTCAAGGTATTTCGGAATATCCCCGGAGGAAGCCACAAAGGAACAGATGTACAAGGCGAGCGTTCTCGCAGTCAGGGACATTTTAACGACAAAAAGAAAAGAATTCGCGCAAAAAGTCAGAGAACAGAAAGAAAAAAGAGTCTACTATCTGTGCATGGAATTTTTGCTTGGAAGGTCTTTGAAGGTCAATCTTAAAAATCTTGGTATCGAGGACGATTTTCGCGAATTTTACGAAAACTACGGAATGGGTATCAATGAGATATACGATATGGAGACAGACGCCGGCCTCGGAAACGGCGGTCTCGGAAGACTTGCGGCGTGCTTTATGGACAGTCTTTCTTCCCTGTCCATACCTGCGACAGGTTTCTCTATTCTTTACGAATACGGAATGTTCAAGCAGAAAATAGTAGACGGCGAGCAGATCGAACTTCCCGATATCTGGCTTCCGAACGACGAAGGCTGGCTCGTTCAGAGACAGGACAAAGCTGTCAAAGTGAGATTCGGCGGCCATGTGACTGAAGAATGGGAAAACGGCAAATGCAGTATTATTTATAGCGACTGCGAGGAAGTCGAAGCAGTTCCTTACGATATGATGATATCAGGCGCAAACAGCGACGCAGTATCAGTTCTGAGACTCTGGAGATCGCAGGCGACTCTCAAATTCGACATGAATCTGTTTTCCCAGGGCAAATATTTAAAAGCGGTCGAAGACAGCACGATGGCTTCAACGATCTCAAAAGTCCTCTATCCCGCCGACAATCATATCGAAGGTAAAATGCTCCGCCTCACCCAACAGTATTTTCTCGTTTCCGCATCGCTGCAGACCATTTTACAGACGCATCTTTCAGTCTATAACACTCTTGACAATCTCGCCGAGAAAGTCTCGATACATATAAACGACACGCATCCGGCTCTCGCGGTACCGGAGCTTATGAGGCTTCTGCTCGATGAAAACGGCTATTCGTGGGATGACGCGTGGAGGATCACGGTCAATACTCTCACATATACAAATCACACGGTCATGCCTGAAGCGCTTGAGTGCTGGAACCTTGACATCTTCAAGCTGAGACTTCCGAGGATCTTTTCGATAATCAATGAGATCAATGAAAGATTCTGCGCGCAGGCATGGAAAAAATTCACTGCGGACTGGGACAAGATAGGCAGAATGTCCATCATCTGCGACAACCAGGTCAGAATGGCAAACCTTTCCGTAATCGGTTCGAACAAGATAAACGGAGTTTCCGCGCTTCACTCTGAAATATTAAAAAAGACAGTTTTCAGGGATTTTTACGATATGTATCCCGAAAGATTCACAAATGTGACGAACGGTATCGCTCACAGGAGATGGCTGTGCTACAGCAACCCCGAGCTCGCCGCCCTGCTCACGGAATGCATCGGAAACGGATATTATACGAATCCGGAAGAGCTCAAGAGATTTGAAGAGTTTAAAGACGACCGTGAGGTCATAAAAAAACTCTCGCAGATAAAGAGGAACAACAAGATACGCTTTATCGAAGATTACAAGTCAAAAACAGGCATCGAACTCGATCCCGATTCCATCTTCGACGTGCAGATCAAGAGACTTCACGAATACAAGAGACAACTTTTGAACGTTCTGAATATCATCTCGATCTATATAAAATTAAAAGAAGATCCTTCGATCGAAATGACACCTCACACATTCATTTTCGGCGCAAAGGCTGCTTCCGGTTACTATCACGCGAAAGAAATAATCAAACTGATCAACTGTTTGAGTGCCGAGATCGAAAAAAATGATACGATCAAGAAAAAGTTGAGAGTTGTCTTCACCGAAAATTATAATGTAACGACTGCTGAGATGCTCATCCCCGCTTCCGATATTTCTGAGCAGATCTCACTCGCGGGAAAAGAAGCGAGCGGTACGAGCAATATGAAATTTATGATCAACGGAAGCATCACCTTAGGAACGCTTGACGGCGCGAATGTGGAGATCAGAGAAGCAGTTGGAGATGATAATATCTGTATATTCGGTCTCACAGCGCAGGAAGTCAACGATATGTGGAACCGGGGATATAAATCGTCCGTTTTTTACAACAGGAGCGAGACTCTCAGAAAAATCATAGACGCGCTTTATGCCGGATTCAACGGAGAGAGTTTTGCTTCGGTCGTCAACTACCTTCTTTTCGACGGTCAGTTCCCCGATCCGTATATGAACTTCGCTGATTTTGACGAATATCAGAAAGCTCAGGAAAAGCTCGTCAACCTATATCCAGACAGATCCGAATGGCAGAAAAAATGCCTTGTCAATATCGCGAACGCAGGAAGATTCGCTGCCGATCGCGCGATCAAAGAATACGCGGACAATATCTGGCACGTAAGACCGGTAAAATGATGATTTGATATTTAATAAGCAGGAAACATTTTGTCACCATTGCATGAATGACCTAAAACCATTCCTCGCAAATTTCCGGAACTCTTGTGAAATCAGTTCTGCGCGCCTTTATCAGTCTTTCGATCAGATCGGTGTTCCTGTATGCGTGATCGATCCCGTCATTGTGACCAAGTCCGGGAAGCGTCGTAAAATCAGCTTTTCCTCCGGCTTTGATCACCCCCTCGTAAATACTCTTTCCTCTTTCATACAAAACGCTGTCGTCTTTATCCCCGTGGTAAAAATACACGGGCGTATTGACTAATTTTCCGCACCGCCATAGAAGCCCCTCAGAGGCCACAGGAGCGATCGCAGAAAAAAAGGAAGAATATACAGTCCCCATCTCCAAAGTGCCGCATCCGCCCATGCTGGAGCCTGTGAGAGCTATTCTATCGCGTTTGATTTTGTATTTTACGATTATCTTCTCCGCAAGTGCCATAAAACGCTCCGGCATATTGTTCCAGATGAACTCTTTCGGGCACTGTGGGCACAGGAAGATCGCGTCGTAATTTCTTCCTTCGCTTATCAGCTTAGGGATCGCATGCCTGTACAGATGGCTGACGTCGCCTCCCCTTTCTCCCGCTCCGTGGAGATATATGATCAAAGGCAGATCATGCTCCCCTTTTTTCTTTATCATTTCTTTTGCATAATCGGGATACGATATAATATAATTCATCCCGCTGTCTCTGTCTTTTAAAAATGTTTCGGTTATCATCTTACCGCTCCCTCAGAAAACGTTATTTCTGTTCCGGATCACCGGCTGTTTCTATGCTGTCGACGACTATTTCGTTTGATTCGCTGTCTGCACCGGCTTCCCGATCTTTCCTGCGCAGTTTACTGTAGACGCTGCTCACATAGAATATGTTATAAAGATCGGCTATCGCGTTCGCTATGAGGAAAATGCCTATCACTCTGCATGTAACTGTCGAAACATCTCTGAAGAATATCAATGTGAGCACTCCGCAGACGATCATAACGGCGGAAATTATAAGCGGAATGAAAAATCTCTTATAACCGCTTCTCGCGACATCCATCGAATTCTGAAGTTTCGAAACGCCTCCGAGAATGAGCGATATCCCGAGGATGATCGGCAGGATAGTCATAAAGAAAGCGGGCGTTATTTCGAATACTACTCCTATTATGATGAGCGCACAGCCTACGACAAGGCTGTAATTGAAAAAGTCATTCTTGTTCTTGCGCAGAAAATAAATGAATAACTGGGCTATTCCGACGACTATCAGAGCCGCACCGAGAGCATAGCACACGACAGTGAGCAGCCTGTCGGCAAATACGGCGAGTAAAATGCCGAACGCGAGTTCGAATATCGTCGCGATCACGAAAATCGTCTTTCTGCTCTTCCAGAAACTTTTTTTATTCGTATCTTTTTCCTTCTTCATTCGGATGCCTCCGGATAATGTTTTACGATTAGATTATACTATCAAATCGTTCCCGGCGCAACAGAAAAAACGGGCGTTTCACGATACGTTACGCGCCCGTTTTTTATCCTTATCTTATTGTCAGATCATCAATTTTGCGTCTGCACGTCACCGACAGGCTTTGTATATTCGAATCCGCACATCTCGCAGACTACTCTTATCATCGCTTCGTTCAGCTTCTCTACATCAAACTCTCCGACTTCCGGATCGTGATGAGAGAATCCTATACCGGAATCGTCAGTCAGGAAGAGGAACGTTCCGCCTGTCAAAGCGGCGAAGCTTCTGCAGAGATATTCTGTTTGATCGTCGCTTCCGGAACAAAGGACCGGAACCATTCTTATGCCCTGAGCCGCTGCGTCCTTGACAGAACTCACGATCTTCGCGTTGATGCCCTGGATCTCACTCTCAGTATGCGGAGGAGCGTCGAGTATGAGGAAGCATATCTTTATCGCGTCATTTCTCCACTGGTGTCCGTTAACGGCATTTTCAAGAGCTGTATGAACGGCTTCAGGGTAATCTCCGCCGCCGTCTGCGCGCTGTTCTGATATTATCTTAAGACAATCGTCGATATCTGTTCTGAAATCGAAATATTTTACGACATATTCGTCTCCTTCGTCTCTGTAGAAGTTGACGCTGACTCTGATCGAGAAGGATCTGTCCTTGGAAGCTATTCTGGCGACCATATCTTTGAGTTCCGCGGAGATGTAGTGCAGCTCGTCTGACATGCTGCCCGTTGTATCTATCATTAGCATCAGATCGAGTTTTTCTGCTCTTACACCGGCATCAGCCGCTTCGATCGAGATATCGTTTTTGCCTTCAAGCGCATATGATCTGTCCCCTACGCGAACAGCATCCGGAGCGTCCGTTTTGTTGTCGATATTATAATAAAGATACGCTTTTCCGGAAATGTCCGTTTTGGCAGTATAAATGACTTTTTCGCCCTGCATGAGTTCAACTTTTGCGTTGAAGCATGCGTCCTCGCCGCTCTTTACAGTCACGACCACATAGTTGTCGGAGAAGAGATTTCTCGATTCGGCGACAGCGTACCATTTATTGTCCCGGATGAGTTTTACCCAAGCCTCAAGGTCTGCTATGTCTTTCCATTCACCCGCGGTCAACGTGCCTGCGCTGATTTCGATCGGAGCGGGATAGAAACTGTGATCTCCTCCTGTAGGCGGCAGTTCGATCATGTAACGGGGATCTTCTGCTGTTTTGTAAGACACGCTGCCATAGTCAGTTCTCGGTTCAGGGATCATGGGAGACACTTCCGAGTCTGTCTTCCCCTCGTAACCTATGTATCCGTCTTTATATGGCAAACCCGAATCTGAAGGTATGTCAACAAGATGTTCTCCGTACATGCCGTTTGAACCGTTCTTCTTCGTACCTTTGATCGCAGGAACGGCTATGACTGCCGCGAGTAAAAAGCACGCGGCCGAAGTGGCAATGCTTATCCATTTCATTCTTCCGTAATTTACTTTTCTTCCGTCTTTTTCGGCGGCTTTGACAAGGTCTCCGTCCACGTTGCGAATGGCCTCGTTAAGATCTTCTTTTCTCATCACTGACCCTCTCTTTCAAGATAATTGAGGAGCTTTGTCCTCGTGCCTGCCAGCATAGTCCTCGTTTCATCAGCCCCGAGGCCGTACTGCGTCGATATTTCGTCCGTGTTCTCGTAAAAATAATATCTCTTCAAGAATATGTTCCTTTCATCCGTCGGAAGAGACCTCAGAAAGTCTGATATTTTTTTTGCTATCATCCTCACGGCGATGTCGTCTGCGGCATCCTCCTCTTCGTCGCTTCCCTGATCTTCGGGAATGCATTCGGAGAGTTCACGGACGGTTTCAAGAGCTTCGGAATCTTCTTTGATAAGTTCTTCGACACCTATTCCGAACAGTTCGGCGATATTGTCCAGCATGCTTTTCGACGGGTACCTTTTGCCGGCTTCCCACTTCGTGACAAGCGCCCTTGACACATAGAGACGATCGGCCAAATCATCCTGCGTCATTCTGTTCTTCTTTCTCAGTTTCTTAAGATTATCTTTGAACATCCCTTTTCCCAGCTCCCGATTCGTATTTTATTACCGAGGGTCGTCAATGTAAAGTGACAAATGTTGTCACCTTAAAAAAAGTGTAAAATGTCCTTTTTTCACCTGATTATAGTCAAAATATCGGAAAAACCCGTGATATCAAACACTTCCATGACGGAATCGTTGACATTTCTGATCTCCATTTTGCCCAGCGTGTTCATCGTCTTCTGAGTCTGAAGGAGAATGCGAAGGCCGGCGGAAGAGACATAGTCGAGTGATCCGAAATCGAGATCGAGTTCTTTGATATCCGTGAGTTCTTCCTTCAGCACTGCTTCGAGTTCCGGCGCTGTTGTCGTATCGAGTCTTCCGCTGATCCTGAGGCTTAAAATGCCTTCCTTTTTGCTTTTTACTATTTCCATTTTTGCGTTTTCCTTTCGGTGATCTTTTAATTACTTTTTTATTTGTTAAAAACGAGAGAATCCGTTTTTTCGAGCCTCGATTCGATCTGTTCTTTGCAGAACGAGATCTTCTTTTTAGACTCGTCTGATTCTGTGCCGTTGTGTCTGATCTCTCTTCTCATGAGCCTCGTATAGCCGATTATGGCCGCCTTATTTTCGATCTCAGCGAGCTTCTCTTCGTCGTTTGTTCCGAAATACAAAGCTCGCGCTCCGTCCCAGATCTTTTTTGCCACGGAGCCGTCAAATCCGAGGAACGACGTCGTATCTCTGTTTTCGACAGACGGGAATCCGATATACGCGTTGAACATCTGGGCAAATTCGAATACGGGATCTCCGTGAGCAAGCGTGTCCATGTCTATAAGAAGGACTTCTCCGTTTTGCACCATCACGTTTTTCGTATGATAATCTCCGTGGATCATATGCATATCATCCGGTATTTCCTCTGTCATCTTCATCAGTTTCTGCCATTTTGCGCTGTCGATATAGTTTTCCAGGAAAGCTACCCATTTTACGACTTCGGCTTTCATATCGGGCATATCTCCCTCTCTGACCTGAGTGGAATGTATCTTTTTGAGCAGATCGACGTACATCGTTATATATTTGTCGATATTTTCAGGATCTGACGAGATGAGTTTAGTCAAAGATTTGGCGTTCAGCAGTTCAAAAACGGAGCCGTATCCTTCTCCGACTCTTACAACGTCATACGAGATCGCCGTCGGTATTCCGAGTATCAGCGCTCTTCTGGCCAGTTCCCTTTCTCTTTTTATATCATCGAGGCTGTCCGGGTTCAAATACACTTTTATTATCGTATCCGGGTCTATCCTGTAGACCTTACCGTTGGCTCCCTGTCCTATGACTTCGCATCCTTCGACTGACATCTTCCTGTATGCCTTTTCGACCTTGATCATTTCAGTGAAACCCGTCATATCGAGTATGTCGTAGATCTCGCCGGACGCGTTAACTATCTTAAGCGAAGGAAACATCTTCCTGATCTTGAGTAAAACGCGAAGGCCGGCGCTCGATATATATTCGAGTTTTTCCGCGTCGATCACAAATATCTCGCCCGTAAAACGGGACGACGCGTTTTCCATTTCTTTTTCAAACTGCGCCGAATTGGTGGAATCTATCCTTCCTTCGGGATATACGGTCAAAATGCCTCTATCGATTTCCGATCTGATCATGATCTCACTCTTTCCTTTCATTTTCTGTGTCCGGGAAGACTTTGTCTATAAGTTCGACGACTTCCCTGTGCGCGTCAGTTTCAGCGAGTTCAGCCGTATATTCGGCGACAGAAAGATAATACCATCTGTGCATCATAGGGTCCTTCTGGTGCAGTTTTTCGTATATTTCGTCTCCTATTTTACGCTTCGCCCTGTAAAATGACCTGAGATTCGACAGTTTGTCTGCGAGCCAGAGTATTTTAACGTCCGTATCCTTCGTATATTTGAGCATCAGAAGAGAATCCTTTTTTCTCTCCATCCACGTCTCTTCCGGCGGTCTTTCGGCGAGCTTGTCCTCAGTTTCGCTTAAAACGAGAGCAGCAACGCGAGGCCCGAATCTTCGCCTTATCTCTTCGGGATCAACGCCGCAGTCTTCGACGGTATCGTGAAGCGCCCCTGCTGCCATGACGTTTTTATCCTCTGTCATCGTGGATATTATCTGTGCGACTTCCATTGGATGAAGGATATATGGGAGATCGAACATTTTACGTTTCTGACCCTCGTGAGCCTTTACGGCGAATATTACAGCCTCATCGAGAACGTTCATATCTTCAGATCTCCTTCTTTGACCCATCCGATCTTTCTGAATATCAGATTTATCGCCGGGCAGATCACAGCGGGTAAAACGACACATATGAGCGCCAGACCGAGCCAGTCAACAAAACCGGGCTGTATGGCCGCTACGCCTTCAACAGTCGGAGTGAACCAGCCCGTTATGACTCCTATGGGGCCGCAAAGTCCGCAAGTTCCCATTCCGGAATTGATCGCGGCGCCGTTCATCTGCATCTTGAAAACACAAGTCGCGAGCGGTCCGGTTATTGCAGATGTCAAGATCGGAGCGATCCAGATCCTCGGATTCTTGATGATATTAGGCATCTGAAGCATTGACGTTCCGAGGCCCTGCGATACGAGTCCGCCCCATTTGTTTTCCCTGAAAGACATCACGGCGAAACCGACCATCTGAGCGCAGCATCCTGCGACAGCAGCTCCTCCGGCAAGTCCCGTAAGTGAGAAAGCGGCGCATATCGCGGCTGACGATATCGGAAGAGTGAGAGCTATACCGACAAGGACGGAAACCGTGATCCCCATAAGAAGAGGCTGCAGTTCTGTCGCCGTCATGATGAGTTTTCCGAAAAGATTGGCGACTGTTCCGATCGGTTTTGCGATCAGAAGAGAAAGCCCGGCTCCGATCAGTATGGTCACCGTAGGAGTGACGAGTATGTCGACTTTTGTCTCCTTCGAGACTACTTTTCCGAGTTCGCACGCGACTATAGCTATAATCCATACAGCGAGAGGTCCTCCTGCTCCGCCGAGTTCATTCGCGGCAAAGCCTACGGCAGCGAGCGAAAAGAGCACCATGGGATCCGCTTTCAGAGCGTATCCGATCGCAACAGCCATTGCCGGTCCTGCTATTTTCATAGCGTATCCGCCTATGTCGGAAATAAAAGAAAGACCGGGGATCATGCCGACTGTTTTTAAAATAGTGCCGATCAAAAGAGAACAAAACAGTCCCTGAGCCATCGCGCCGAGGGCGTCGATAAAATACCTTTTAGGTGAAATGATGATATTTTTTCTTTCTAAAAAAGACTTGAATTTGCTCATAAAGCGCCTCCTTCGGAAACAAGATCAAATCCAAGTCTAAATTATATATCATTTTTACTGTTTATTCAACGTGCAGTGATATATCAGGACAGAGCCGCAAGCAGCATATCGCGCACTTTTGCGCCTATTTCGCAGTCTTTCATCCCTTTCAGCTCGTCCGGCATCATGACATCAAGTACTTCGAACTCGACCTTCGGAGATCTCTTCGGAAAATCGGAATGAATAGTCGATGTTCCCTTGATGCAGGCAATGACGAGAGGCACGTTCGCTTTTTTCGATATTTTGAACATGCCGTTGTGGAAAGGAAGAAGCGTCTCCTCCGTCTTATTTCTCGTGCCTTCCGGATACACGCCTATAGAGACCTCGTCTCTTATGAGAAGATCCGCGGCTTTTTCAACCGTTTCCAGGGCTCTCCTCGGATTTTCCCTGTCAATGCCCATGAAGCAGCACTTTCTTATGATCCTTCCGAACCAGGGCACGCGGAAATTGTCGTCTTTCGTAAGATAAGCGAGCTTGTTTTTCTTCAGGAGGTACCACGTGAGTATCGGGTCAAAGTTCGACCTGTGATTGCTCACGATGACAAATCTGCCTTTTGGGATCTTTTCCAAGCCTTTTTTGTCGATCTTTATCCTCATGACGACGACCATGAATCCGGTCCAGAAATCGAGCAGAAATCTGTAGAATCTGCTGTTTTTGTCGTATTCTCTCGAAGTGTCTATAAATCTGCTCGCGAGCATCGTAAAAAGAGCGAACAGTATAAACAGTGCGAGCAGGCCTCCGATTATTCCGAGTATTATTTTAAGCGCGAGCAAAACCGTTTTTCTCCTTGTTCAGTTATTTTGTGTCCGTTATTACGGGACATGGCGTAAATCTTTTTTCAGACGGCCGAGCAGAACCCGGAAATCTTTTCTTCTGTTTCGTTATTTATATTCGTCAAAGGATCAGTCAGTATGAGCTGCGCCGCAAGATCTTCCCTTCCGAGCGCTTTTTTGAGCTTTTTGATCGCCTTGTCAGCTCCTCCGCCTGCAAAGCAGAGAAAAACAGCGAGCTTTTTACCCTTGATCTCCTCGCCGTGGTCCCCTAAAAATGTATTTATAGGAGGCGTCACGCTGCTCGCCCATACCGGAGAACCTATGATCACTGTGTCATATTCGTCAGCGTTGAACTCATAAGGAACGAGCGCCGGTTTTTCGCCCATCAAAGCGCTCTTGCCTCCCCAGAGAAACTTTTTCATGCCCTTGTCGGGATAAGACTTCTCGGGCACAAGTTCAACAAGGTCAGCGCCTGTCTTTTCGGCGATCTTCTGCGCAACATATTTCGTATTGCCTGACATTGAATAATAAACGACAGCTTTTTTCATATTTGCCTCCGAAATGATTTTTACCTGCGAGGAGCATTATATCATTTTTTGCCTTTCGGAACAAGTTGCGACGATTTTTGCGCCGAATTCGCCGAACAAAAACAGATTTCTTCGTAAAAACAGTAGAAGAATAATAAAAAATGTGTATAATATAGAGCAAACCTTGTTAAAAACGTCTTCAGGAGGCATTTTATGTGGTTCAAAGTCATGCTCGGAATACTCATACCTCTTCTCGGAACGAGTCTGGGATCCGCATGCGTTTTTTTCATGAAGGGAGATATCAACGATAACGTCAGAAAAGCGCTCGAAGGTTTTGCAGCCGGAGTTATGGTATCCGCGTCATTTTTCAGTCTTCTGCTTCCCTCGATCGAACAGTCGTCGAAAATGGGCAGGCTGTCTTTCATACCCGCTGTCATCGGCTTCCTCTTCGGCATGCTCTTCCTGCTCGTACTTGACGCTGTCATCCCTCATATGCATGTAAATAAAACGGAAGAAGGAGTCAGGAGCGGACTTAAACGTACGACCAAGCTGTTTCTCGCCGTATCTCTCCACAATCTTCCCGAAGGTATGGCGGCAGGCATAGTATTTGCCGGATGGCTTTACGGAAATGAGAGCATTTCGCTTTCAGGCGCTCTTGCCCTTTCAATCGGCATAGCAATACAAAATATTCCTGAAGGCGCGATCGTATCTATGCCTCTTCGCGCTGAAGGAGCAGGAAAATTCAAAACATTTTTGTACGGAGTCCTGTCAGGCGTTATTGAACCTATAGGCGCGATCCTGATCATATTCGCGGCGCAGCTTTTCCTTCCGATACTTCCGTATCTTCTCTCCTTCGCAGCAGGCGCAATGTTTTACGTTGTTGTAGAAGAACTGATACCGGGCATGACAGACGGAAAACACTCGAATCTCGCGACTATTTGTTTCGCCGCAGGTTTCGCGATCATGATGATGCTCGACGTAGGATTGGGCTGAGCGATCCGTTCAAGGGTACATATCGTGACGCAAGCGTATTTCGCGTTTTCAGTTCAGTCTGTGATTATGCTTTCGCTTCGCTCAAGCTGCTGCTTAAGCTTTTCATAAAAATCAATATAAAAATCGATACGTGACTTCCACATTTCGCCCGCTGTTTTTGTAGCCAGCTGCATTTTAAGCAGTTCGCGCAGCCTCTGAAGTTTTATTTCGACATATTTCTGCTTTTCACCGAAGTCTTTTTCAAGAAATCCGTCCATGTTAAGTATTTCGTGGATGCGATACGCGTCAAACCTGTCGATATTGTCCGCATCACCCACCGAGAGCGCAAATGCTGTTCGCTCACCGTAAAAATCAGCCTTATCATCGACATGGATAGCTATCCCGTAACAAATGTCGTTGATACGTTCTTCTTCAAGACCTATTTCGATTAAAAACGGACGGGCGATCTTTGCCGAATGCCTTCCGTGCTCTTTCCAACCGTCTTCCCCGAAGTCTTCGCAGTATGCAACATCATGAAGAAGACATGCAATGACCATCTCAGTCTCGTCAAAGCCTTCCTTCAAAGCGATCTCTCGACCGATATTTGCCACCCTGTAAGTATGTTCTATCCTGTACGCTTTATCATTCGGATGATCATTCAGATATTCTCCCGAGTCAAATTTCCGTTTAAGGAAAGTCTCCGTTTTATTTACCAGATTAAGATCGATCATGATATGCTCCCGCAAATTAAAATTCAGTGACATCATCCCATGCACGTTTCAATGCTCTAAATTACAGATATCCACGCCGCCATTCTGCTTTCTTCATTCCACGTTTTTCCTGCTGAGGAATAGTCGATAAGAGTCATTTTATCTCTGTTTTTCAAGGGGACGGTTACGGCAACCAAATTATCAAACGCGGAATTTTCTCCGCCGGTTATTTCAGCGTTAACCGATCCGTTTTCGATAAGAATATCGGCAGGTTCATCAATATTGTATTCCAGACGCGCGTCTTCGGCCAATACTATCGGTCCGCGTTTCAGCGCAATATGTTTTTCCGCGGCAGGGTCTTCTTTGTCAAATGTCGGAACAATATAATTCTTGTCCCATATCACCTTATTCATAAGCACCTGACTGCCGTATGCTGTCGGGTATATGACCTTTATTCCCATATCAAATACGATACTGATCGAATCTTTGTTTTTCCATACTCTTTTTATGGCGGAATATCCCGCTTCGGCTTTCGTTTTTAAGCCATTTACTGATATTTTTGTTTCACCGCTCCAAGAGGGATTTCTTAAAAGGAGTTCAAATTCTTCTTCTGTTTCTGTTTCAACGGTTATCTCGACCTCACCTGTTTTCGGATAATCGGTCTTGGTCGTAAACACCGTTTTTTTGCCGTCGGGAGTCTTTGTTTCAACCGACCCGTTTATAAATAAATTCATCGCAAAACCCTTCGGAGTCGATAA
>DBVT01000125.1:661-1400 GCA_002308775.1 Mageeibacillus sp. UBA1257 | reverse complement strand
GCCAATGCCGTTCCCCCGCGTTCCCGAGGTCAGCGGTGAATAACTGTCAAAAGGAAGCGGCTCGATATTCCAATCGGGGTGCTCCTTTAAAATTGAGGGGTCAACGACCTTTTTTGTGTTCAGCGCGCCGAGATACGCGTTATACAAAGATGTTTCAAAAGCGTCCGCATACTTCGGGTCGCCCGTCAGGAGATTAAGCTGATAAAAGAACTTCATGAGAGTTACGGTAACACATGTCTCCTGCATTATTTTATCATTGGTCGTATTTGCCTGGCGTACCGAAGAATGGTCAAAAAGCTCCTGTGAACAACCGGCACCGCCTATAACGGTGAAATCCGATTCCAATATTTTGTCTGCATAGTTTATAACAGACCGTCTGTATTTATCTATGCCCGTTATTCTGTAATACTCCAGAAGCCCTTCAAAGCAGGATGTTATCTCATACGCCTTTGTTACGGGATACTGATATGGATAAAGATCATTCCTGTAAGCAAGTTCAAAGAGGTCTTCGACATCCGTTGCTCCGCAGGAAACAATATATTCCGCGAAATCAAGAAAGCGTTTTTCTCCCGTTATTGAATACAAGCGAACGACAGGTTCAAGCAAAGACGAGGAATTTGCGCCGCGCCAATGGCGGGTACATGAGGTTATTTCTCTTTTGCCTTCTCCGCTGCCGATATGTTCAAGAATATAATCTGCCTGCGCTTTCAAAGATTCAATTATACGGTTTTTCATCTTT
>DBVT01000125.1:0-622 GCA_002308775.1 Mageeibacillus sp. UBA1257 | reverse complement strand
CTGCACCAGATATCCCAACCGTCGAATTCATGATCCCTGCCGTAACTTGATATTCTTCCGTCATCATCGGCGCTGTCTATCATATCGTTTACTGTTTGCGAAAGTATTTCATACAGCTTTTCGTTTTTTGAATAAGAATAAACAAAGCAGGCGCCGCGCATCATTTTGCCCCAATATTCGCCGCGCCAACCCGCGTCAAAATCAGCGTCTTCCCTGAACTGACGCACAAACCTGTTCCAAAGCTCAGGCGACATCAACTGAAAATCAGAAACAAACCCGAAGACCTCATCGATAAAACCGCTGTATTTATATTTGTCTGTACAGTCTGTAAAAAACATATCTGTTTTAAGGCGCGGATAATTTGCTTCGTGATTCTTGTATATCTCTTTCATAACTGTTTCCTTCAATATACGCCTCAACCGATCCCGACTTCATCGTATATTTCTTTTTTATCGTACGATTTTTAATTATAATACATCCGTTGTTTGATAAAATCAACTGATTTCAATGTAGTTGGAAATTGCCCGTTTTTTGCAGATGCGATCAAAGCCTTGAAGAAACAATATCCGAAGCTGCAATACCACATCACCAGCGGCGACACGGAGCAGGTTGCGGAAAAGCT
>DBVT01000049.1:826-2701 GCA_002308775.1 Mageeibacillus sp. UBA1257 | reverse complement strand
CGACAGATTCGACGTGATAGAGGTGAAAAATGACGGCCGGGAGTTTTCGACAGAGCATGTGTTTGAAAAATTCAGATCAGACAAAGCGTCCTGCGGAGAAGATGATCCATGCGATGAAGGTCACGCAGTCAGACTCCGTCTTTGCTCCGCTCCACTTCTGTACGCGGCGAAAAAGATCTCCGAGAAGGCTTCTTCTCAAGGCGCACAGTGGAGCGTATTCTTCGGTCCGGATCCCGACGGCACAGCTTTCGCTCTATGGTACAATACGGATTTTACGGGTCCCTTCTGCCTGCCGTTAAAATATTGCGAAAACGCTCCTTTGTCATTCGTTTTTTCACCGTTCGAACTGTCTTCCCCGAGGGAAAAACTTGAAGCAGTTGCCACAGTCCTTCCGGAAGGAATTTGCGAAGAGTTTTTGAATCTTGCGACGGATAATATTTCGGGCGAGGGATCTTTCGATATTGCGGGGATATCGTTTCAGTTTTTTAAGCGGGATGAAGGCGCGGTTTTGTACATCGGAACTGTTTATGAGAAAGAAATGTGAGGTGTTTGATCAATGCGTTTTTTTAAGATAAAAAGGCTTTTTTTGACTTTAATCATGTGTTTTTTTGTTATTTTTACGTGCTTTTTGACTGTCGGGCGCGTTTTTGCGGCCTCTGATATTTACGGCGATCTGCCTTCTTCCGTTACGTATGATACGATAAAAGGTTCCCTTTCGTTTCCATATTCAACGCAACAGTATATAACGGTTTCGACAACTTCGGGAAGTAAAAAACTGTATTTCAATGTGGAGATGTTTGTGGATCGCGGGTTCCTCGTATACGGAGATGTGAATGATCTTTCGTCTTGCGGATATGTGAACACTTTTAAATCTGTCAGCACAGGTTATTTCTCTTCGGGAGGAAGCTCGCCCGTGCGAGGCGAGTACAAGTATCTCGGTTTCAGTATTAACGGAGCGCCGCAGACGAACAAGTACTATCCGGACGATATCAACACCCCGATCACAGGTTTTGTCATCGTGCCTTATTCGGAGCTTTCGCCGTATTTAAAAAACAGATACGCAGTCCCGGATTCGGGCAACAGTGTTTTTGAGCGCGTGAGGGATCTGATAGACGCGCCCGACAGTCCCGTTTTGGATTTTACAAGGCTGGGAGGTTCGCAAACTTTGCGAGATTTCATCGCGCAGCACAGCACATCGGAGCACTTCTCTGTTTTCGACAATGCGATAGTTTACAGTTGGGGAAACGGCGAGGGCAGCGTGAGGCTTTTCATACACAATCCGGCCGATCCCGACGACTACCGTTACGCGACTTTTACAGGAAACATTTCGCCCGTCTGGCAGAGGTCTTTCGGTTCGATAACTTGCGACGTCAAGACCTCCGACGGTAAAACGACATATACAATGGACTCGAACTCCGACTCTTTGACAGTCGGATATTACATCGACGCAATTTTTGCGGACAACTACTCTTCCCTTTCTGAGGCCGAAAAGCAGTTCGTTTTCACGAGAGACGACGTAAAAAGATACAGGCTTTATTTCAGGGACGACCAGCCTCAGATCAGATCCACTGTAAACCGTGCCGACGACGTTGTCATTCAAGGAAGCGTAATTTATGTAACTTATTACAGAAATAATTTGCACACAGGAAGCAACAATATGAAGCACAACGGCAAAGCGACTGTCGATTTCGGTGATGTGTCTTTTTCAGAGACAGATTCGATTTCGGTGAATATTATCGTGCAGCCGAAACAAACGTTCACACCTACGCCAAAACCTACAAGTACTCCGAAGCCGACCGCAACTGCGTCGCCAAAACCTACAAGCACTCCGAAGCCGACGGCAACTCCTACGCCAAAGCCTACAAGTACTCCGAA
>DBVT01000049.1:0-749 GCA_002308775.1 Mageeibacillus sp. UBA1257 | reverse complement strand
CAAGTACTCCGAAGCCGACGGCAACTCCGTCGCCGGAACCCACGAGTACACCTGAACCCACTCAGTCACCTGGGGGATTCGTGATAAGAAGAAAATGGTAATAAAACCGTCTGCCGGATCACCGAAAAAAGTGATCCGGCAGTTATTGAAATCCTGGATCGTCATACCTTTGTGTCTGAAGTTTTCGTCAACATGCATATAACCGTCGATGCCGTTTGGAAGCGTCTTCCCGATATATTTTCCGTCGTCATCGAAGTGAAATTATTTGCCGCCTTCTCTTTGAATGTATCTCATATTTGTCACGACTCTCAGTCGCCTTTTACGATCTCGCCTGTCCATGTGATGATCCCGCCGAATTCAACGATGTTCGTATAACCTTGATCGAACAGTTTCTGCGCCGCCTGCTTGCTCCTGTTGCCGCTCCTGCAATAGACGAGGATAAGCTGATTTTTGTCAGGCAGCCGGTCGATCGGTTCCGTTCCGATCGTCTCGTTCGGTATGCAGATCGCTCCGGGTATATGCCCCTCGATGAACTCGTCAGGCCTTCTGACATCAAGGATTATACAATCCTTTTCAGTCTCCATTATTTGCTTCGCTTCATCCTGCGAAATTATCTTAAATGTGTTTTTCAACGCTTCTTCTTCGCCGCTTTGAATTCCGTTGTTTTCTGTCTTGCTGCAGGCAACCGCGCACAAGCATATCGCGCATACGCTCAATAACGAAAATATCCACGAAAACCTTTTGACAAT
>DBVT01000089.1:281-3531 GCA_002308775.1 Mageeibacillus sp. UBA1257 | reverse complement strand
ACATTTCACGTTGTCAACAGGTTTTTTCAAATTTTTGCAATTTTTTTTTGCGAATTTTCGGTGTCAAAAAATACGCATCCGAACAATTGCCCGGATCGGCGTTGCGAGCGGACTTTTTTACACGATTTTGACGGTTTTTGACATGTTATGATACTAAAAGAACAGTGAACTGTCCCTGCAGTCAGGCTTTAACTGTGTTCGAATTCTTTTGCAATGTCTTGGAGTATGTTTCTGATCGGAAGGTGTTGAGGGCAGATCTTTTCGCATTTTCCGCATTTTATGCACTCCGATGCTTTGCCGCCTTCTTTTGTCAGGACGCTCCAATAATACTGGTTTTCGTTCCAGCTGTTGAAGACAGCCTTTCTGTTGAAGCAGGAGATCATCTCCGGGATGCTTATATTCCTCGGGCACTTGTTGTCAAGGACGCAATAGTGGCACGACGTGCACGGGATCATTCCAAGCGAGTAAAACACATTTCGAACTTCCGTCAGGGCTTTGATCTCTTCTGCGTCAAGCGGCTTGAAATCCTGCATAAAGCTTAAGTTGTCCTTCATCTGCGCGAGATCGCTCATTCCCGAGAGCACCATACACATGCCGGGAAAACTCGCCGCGAATCTTATCGCATAGCTTGCGTTGCTCATCTTAACTTCTTTGTCTTTCTGAAGGTCGTCTATGATCTTCTGCGCTTTTTCAGGCAGATTCACGAGACTGCCGCCCTTTACAGGTTCCATCACTATTACAGGTTTCCCGAATTTTTCGCAGATCTCATAGCATTTTCTGCTCTCTACAGACGGATTTTCGTAATCAACGTAGTTGAACTGTATCTGAACGATCTCGATCTGCGGATATTCCGTCAGGATCTGTTCGAGAACGCTCGCTTTATCGTGGAAAGAGAGCCCGACATGGCGAACCCTTCCCTCTTCTTTCAGTTTGAACGCAGTCTCGTATGCGCGGCACCTTTTGTACTTTGCAAAGCTCCCCGCATCCTGCGCATGCATCAGGTAAAAATCAAAATATTCCACACCGCATGCCTTCAGTTGCTCTTCAAAATAGGGCAGTATCTCCTCTTCCGTGTTAAAAAAGCTCGTCGACAGTTTGTTCGTCAGAAGGAATTATTCGCGCGGATATCTTTTCGAGACACACTCTCTTATAGCTGTTTCGCTCTTTCCTCCGATGTATCCGTGAGCAGTATCGAAATAGTTGAAGCCGCGTGAAATGAATTCGTCCGTCATTTTACGCATTTCTTCGAGGTCGACTTCTCCGTCCTTCATAGGCAGTCTCATGCACCCGAAGCCGAAATTCCCCCTGATCTCGTTAAAAAATCTGTTTTTCATGATCATCTTTCCTTCCGAGTAAAAGATCAGTTCGCAGGCGCACTTTCCTGTTTAAGGCTTTCAATCAATTCTATCGCGAATTCCCGAGCTTTTTCAGGCCTCTTCGAGCTGCGCGCAAGTGTCAGTATCAACGTCTTCTGCTGTCCTTTTTCGAGGTCGTAATACCATTCAAACTGCATTCCGTCAAAAAAATGACACTCAGTTATATCTATGCCGTAGATACCCGATTCGGGTTCCCTGCCCGTTCCGTCAGCAGGTTTTTCGTATGTGTAATAACTCAGTCCCTCGAATGCCGCTTCGCCCTTGTGCTGCTCGAGAAAATCATCGAGCTTCAGGAATACAAAATCGTCAACATATGCCTCATATGACTCTTTGTCAGTCAGTATAACGTCTATATATCCCGCTCTGTACTGGGCAATGAACTGCGTCGCTTCAGACTCCTTCGCCTGCGAATACTCCGTAGATGTCGTAACAGTAAAAAAGTTTATCAGTGAGCTGTCTATGACATTCGATTTCTTATCGATCTCTTCGCAAAGAGCATCTGTATTTTTAGAACCGTAAGCTCCGAGGACTTTTATATACAGATCTTCTTTTTTGACGTTTCTCTGAAGAAAAAATATCACAACGAGCGCGATCACGAGACCTATGAACAGAAACAGAAGCTTGTAAGTGCTGAAAAAAGCGCCTATCTTACCAAGTTTCTTTCTCACTTTGTACGGTATCACGGATCCGGGGTTTTCGTCCGACAGATCGTGGTTTTTACCCGTCAGTTCATCGTAAGCCTTCGTTATCGACCGGTAATATTCGATGTCTTGGTAAGTCGCGCCGTGCTCCGCCGTACGCTGATTATACTGCCTGATCAGTGCTCCGTATTTCTTTTCAACAATCTCGAGAGGGGCATTCTCCGGAAGTCCCAGTATTTCGTAATTCGTCTTCATTTTGATTTCTCCATGTCCTTTTTACTAGGCACACGGATATTATACCATAATTCGGACGATATTTTGCGCACTCAACGTAAAACGCCCTTCTGATTTATTTCCAGAGCATATTGTCCTTCTTGGGGAACGATACCATATATCCTATGGAATCCTTTGAGTCGTTGAAATCCACATTCGCGATCATCCCGGCTTCTTCGACTTTTCTTACGAGTACTTTGAGTTCTTTAGTGAATTTGCGTAAAACATTCAAATTTTCTATTGTCGCCTGCCTTGTCTCCTCAGACGCGAATACGATCTTTTGAAGAGAAGCAAGCTCTGTCTCTTCGGCGACTTTCAGTCCCTCGTCGAAAACGTCTGTATTGTCGTAATGTCTCTTCGACTTCTTCGGAATGTATTTACCCTTAAGATATATAAATTTCTTCTTGCGCTCCCTCGCCTTCTTTCTCTGTTCGATCTCGTCGATCGAATGCTCTCCCTCGTTAACGATGAGCTCCGTTTCCATTGCCGTGTAGTTTCTCAGTTTGATCATTTTGATCAGGTCGAGCTGCGCCTCCTCGTTGTCAAGGGATACAAGCGCCCTCGCGTGCCTCTCAGAGACGTTCTGCTCAGTGACCTCCTTTTTGACACTGTCAGGAAGCCTGAGCAGTCTCAGTTTGTTCGATACATACCCCTGAGTACGGCCGATCTTGCCTGCAAACTCCTTTTGCGTCATTCCGCTCAGCAGGAGTATCTCCTCAATCAGTTCTGCCTCTTCCAGGAAAGAGTGTACACCATTTATCAGCTCTCCCATCGCCTCATTGATATACTCCGCTCTTTCCTTTTCCGTTTCAAACTGTTTCAAACCTGCATTACCCCTTTTCTTTTTTGCTTATTACTTCTTTCTCGTAAAATATTTTAAGTCTCCGTTCCGCGCAAGTCCACTTTTTTTCATCGACAAATTTCGACATTTTTCGACATTTTTCGACATTTTTCGACATT
>DBVT01000089.1:0-164 GCA_002308775.1 Mageeibacillus sp. UBA1257 | reverse complement strand
CCGTACGTTGTGATCCCGATCTCTCCGGGATCGCATTTTACATCCCTGCCGAAGCAGACGTTCTCTTTGAAAGATACGGTTTTCGTCTCGCCCGGGAGCATCATGAAGCAGTTGTCGTCAAACACGTAATCTCCGTCCAGAAATACGCTCTGTACAAATCCGTC
>DBVT01000003.1:14161-14430 GCA_002308775.1 Mageeibacillus sp. UBA1257 | reverse complement strand
GGCGACGGTCTCAGCCATGTAGCCTTCGGTGCGTTAGCCGTAGCGGCTGTTTTTAACCTGACGAACGAGATGCTGGTCGTGCTTCCCGTGACGGTGACAGCAGCGGTATTGCTGCTCAAAACGGGCCAAAACGCAAAAATAAAAGGGGATGCGGCGATCGCAATGATCTCAGTCGGAGCCCTCGCTTTCGGATACCTTCTAATGCATATTTTTTCTACATCTGCGAACCTTGCGGGTGACGTATGCAGCACGCTTTTCGGATCCACTTC
>DBVT01000003.1:9547-13999 GCA_002308775.1 Mageeibacillus sp. UBA1257 | reverse complement strand
GCGGTCATCATCGTTCTCGCCATGAATCTCGTGGGATCGCTTTTGATCTCGGCTCTCGTGATTTTCCCTGCTCTTTCAGCTATGAGAATATTCAAAAGCTTCAAATCAGTGACAGTCTGCTCGGCTGTTCTCTCAGTCGTTTGTTCGCTACTGGGCATCTTGATTTCGATCCTTTCGGGCACTCCGGTAGGTTCAATGATCGTCGCTGTCGACGTCGTTGCTTTTGCCCTCTGCGCTCTCGCCGGGTTGGTAAAAAACGGCATAAAGAGTAAAAACTGACTTGTAAAAGAAAAAGAAATGGTAAAAGTCCTCTGAATCGTGATACAATATCACGCGAGATCGCGCAAAAAGGCGCCTTTTCATTTTTTCTCAGGAAAGATCGAATTTTAATGAACATCCCGGATATGATCTTAATCGGAATAGGTCTCGCGATGGACGCATGCGCGGTCGCGATATGCAAAGGTCTTGCGATGAAAGAGAAGAGCATAGTTAAAGCTCTGATAATCGCAGGATACTTTGCCGTGTTCCAGATGGTCATGCCGCTCATAGGTTTTTTCCTGGGAGACAGATTCAAAGGCATTGTCGAGAGCATAGATCACTGGATCGCTTTCGGGCTGCTCGTTTTGATAGGCGCAAATATGATCCGCGAAGCACTGAGTAAGAAAGATAAGGAAGAAACGGACGGTGTAAGCCCGAAGATCATGATCCCGCTGGCGATAGCGACGAGTATAGACGCTCTTGTCGCCGGTGTCACTTTTGCGTTTCTGGACGTGAATCTGCCTCTTTGTATCGCGATAATCGGAATTATAACATTCGGACTGTGCGTTTTGGGAGTCATACTCGGAAGGCTGGTCGGACAAAAACTGAAGAAGAAGGCCGAGCTTATCGGAGGCATCATCCTTATCTGTCTCGGCGTAAAAATACTCCTCGAGCACCTGCACGTTTTCGGGTAAAATTGCCATTTTACATCAAATAATTTATAATATTCCCCGAGGTGATGATATTTTGAAAAAAGCATTGATTGTCTTAACATCGATAGTGCTGATCTGCGTTATGCTTTTTACCGGTTGCGGCAAGAAGGAGACTCACGGGATCGCAGACTATCAGGTAAAAATGGATTACAAGGACGGTTTTAAGATCATGGTCATCTCCGACGTTCACATTTGCGCTTTGACGAACATGCGCGACCAGGAGACATACTTAAAACATATCGTCGGCGAGGCAAAACCTGACCTCATCGTAGTTAACGGAGACTCTTTCTTCGATGCGACGAAAAAAGAAGTCACGGAGCTTTTCGAAATCTTCGACAGTTTCAATATCAAATGGGCATACCTTAAAGGCAACCACGATCATCAGGGCGAATTTTCTCACCTGTATGTCGACGGCGAGCTCGCAAAGATGAAAAACGCGATCAATGTCGATTACAACGACGATCTCAAAGGCGAAGCGAATTTTTACGTAGATCTTAAAAAAGGCGACGATCTGGTCTACAGACTGTTCATGATAGACAGCGGATCATACAAGAGAGCCAATGTGATGAAATATACATACGACGAGATCGACGACGGACAGCTCTCGCATGTAGAAGCGATCCAGAAGGCTGAAACGGATACGGAATACACGACGCTTGCGTTCTTCCACATCCCGCTGAATGAATTTGCCGACGCATACGAAGGATATAAAAACGGAACGTACAAAGGCAGAGGAGAAAACAGGGAAGACTCTTGCCCGAGCCTCTATAATCACGACCAGTTCTCGAGACTTAAGGCCGCCGGCGTAAGAGCCATGTTCTGCTCGCACGATCATATCAACTCTTCCACGATCGACTACAAGGATGTCATCTTCAATTACTGTGTAAAATCGAGCGACCAGATCTATTCCGACGAGGATATGATAGGTTATACGCTCGTCACGCTGAACGACGCGCCTTTTACGATGGACAACATTCAGAATATTTTTGTCAATTTTGAAGATGTTGTACAGGAGGTGAAATAAGATGGCTGAGAAGAAAAAAGGCTTTTTACTTGACTTGATAATATTCGTTCTGGCTGTCTATCCGACATACTCGGCTTTCAGAACACTTCTCCGTTGCGTCGGATACTATTTCGGAAACGTGACGAACTGGATAGGCATTATACTCGCTTATGCGATCGGAACAGCTTTCTGTTTTGCGTATTTTAAAAATAAATATGCAAATCCCGCTTCAAAACCGGGCTGCGTGATATTCCTCGTCTTAATGATCATACTCGAGGTCGCATCCATTGCGATGATCATTATGAATATCGATCTGTATTTGACGAATCTCACATATCACAGCTTTTCCGCGGTGTTCCCGTTCGACGTATTCATCCTTCTTGTCTCGTATATCATCGCCGATATACTGCTGATAAGAGATATAAAGAAAAACCATTTCAGAGAAAGAACGAACAAGGGCTTCGGAAGGGGACTTTTGAGAATACTGTTCTTCATTTCGATGTTCCTGATCATGTTCGAAACGTGGAATTTCATCGTCGGACTCGGATGCCTTGAGCTCCTCGGCGGAGATCACGCGGTATACTTCTGCCTGCTTATGATCATGCAGCTGTTGCCTCTGATCGATCTGTTCTTCATATACCTGGAGCGCCGCACTGGCAAGTTCGTGACCGCGCAGAAGGTCATGGCAGTGCTCTGCATCTGCTTCGTTGTTCTCCTCATAGTCGCTCAGATCATCGAACCCAACTTCATGGTCATAGTTGGTAAAATGTTCTTCCCGCTGGATTTCTTCGGAAGCATTGTTATGGGCCAGGTCATGCTCATCTACACGAACCTCACACCCCTTTGCTGCCTGATCTTCAGAAAGAAAAAGAAATAATTCATCATTCGAATGATGTAAAAACAAACTGCCGGAAGTTTTTAAAAGTCTTCCGGCAGTTTTCGTTTGACTCTTTCATGCAGTCGGCAGTCTTTTTGCGCTTCCGCTTGTGATCTTACAAAAAAACATTTTGATCCTGCAGTAAAAAATCAACGAAAAACGACGATTCGATCGGCCGTTCCTTGACAAAAAATATGATTTCGTATATATTACCCGCCGGGTCATTTTTTTGCCTTTTGAACGGCGTGGTTTTGCATTGCTTGCGGTATGAGGATACGCGGGTAAACTGCTTTGCGCTGTCAAAAAGAAAAATCAGACAGGAGAATAATAATGATCACGGTAAAGGAAGTAAAAACAAAAAAGCAGCAGAAGGAATTTCTTGATTTTCCGCTGAATCTTTACAAAAACAACGAATATTTTGTGCCGCCGCTTTACGGGGACGAAAAAAAGATGTTCAAAAAAAACTATGTCTATTATGACGCTTCAGAGTCGNNTATTCTTCAACGCATATGACGAAAACGGAAAGATCGTTGGAAGAATACAGGGGATCCTGCAGAAGGCGAGCAATGAAAAGACGGGAGAAAAGAGGATCCGTTTTACCAGATTCGACAGTATAGACGATCAGGAGACCGCGAACGCGCTGTTCGGGGCGGTTGAGAACTGGGGAAGAGAAAAAGGAATGGACACGATCTGCGGACCGCTCGGATTTTCCGATCTCGAAAGGGAAGGACTGCTTGTGGACGGATTCGACCAGCTCGCGACATTTGAAGAACAGTACAATGCGGATTATTATCAGAAACTGATCGAAAACCTCGGTTACGAAAAAGAAGTGGACTGGGTGGAAAGCAAAATATATCTCCCCGATGAAGAAGACGAATCGATTGAAAAAATGGCCGATTTCGTCATGAAAAGGTACGATCTGCACTTCGGAGAGGCGAAAAACGTCAACGATTTTCTTAAAAAATACGCCGATCCTTTTTTTGACCTGATCGACGAAGGTTACAAGGACCTGTATGGGACGGTTCCTTTTACTGACGGAATGAAGAAGATGCTGATCGCGAACTTCAAAATGATCATAGACCTGGATCACGTATCTGTTATACTTGACAAAGACAACAATCTCGTCTGTCTCGGCTTGTGCTTCCCCTCGATCGCCAAAGCTGTACAGAGATCGGGAGGCAAACTCACTCCCGCATGTATCGTAAGAGTGCTCAAAGCAGTCAAAAAAACAGATGTAGTGGATCTCGGACTCATTGCCGTCAACAGGGAATATATGAACAGAGGAGTGGCATCCGTTATGTCCGCGTTCCTCTATCGGATACTGAAAAGCGGCGGCGTGAAATACTTCGAGACAAACCTGAATCTCGAGGACAATTATGCGATACTGAATCAGTGGAAGCGCTTCAAAGCAGTCAGACACAAGAGAAGAAGGTCGTACGTAAAAAAGATATGAGCGCTTGATAAAAGACTTGCGATCTCCGGGCAGTTTTCGCCCGGAGATCTTTATTTTAACGGAAATATTATTGATAAAGAAGACCGGATAAAATATAATAAACGAAGAAGACAAACGGGACAAGCAAGGAGAAACGCATATGGATCAT
>DBVT01000003.1:4608-9488 GCA_002308775.1 Mageeibacillus sp. UBA1257 | reverse complement strand
TTGGGAATAAAGGAGTACAACTGGTGGAACGAGGGATCGCACGGAGTCGCGAGAGCAGGAGTCGCGACCGTTTTTCCGCATGCGATAGCGCTTGCGGCAACATTCGATCCGGAACTCGTCGGAGAGGTAGCAGAAGCGATCTCCACTGAAGCGAGAGCAAAATACAACAAGAGCATACAATACGAAGACAGGGATATATACAAAGGACTTACATACTGGTCTCCGAATATTAATATTTTCCGAGATCCGAGATGGGGAAGAGGCCAGGAGACGTTCGGAGAGGATCCGTGTCTTTCGGCGACACTCGCGGTGGAATATATAAAAGGACTTCAGGGAAACGGCGAATTCCTGAAAGCCTGTGCGTGCGCGAAGCATTATGCCGTTCATTCGGGGCCTGAAAAACTGAGGCACGAGTTCAATGCGCAGGTGAGTAAACAGGATCTTTTCGAGACTTATCTTCCCGCTTTTGAATATTCCGTAAGGAAGGCGAAGGTCGCCGGTGTTATGGGCGCATACAATATGACGAACGGAGAACCATGCTGCGCGAACAGGATGCTTATGGTCGATATTTTACGCGGAAAATGGGGATTTGAAGGGTATTATGTGTCAGATTGCGGCGCGATCGCGAATATTTCAGAGACACATAAATTCACGCGCAACTTGACGGAAGCTTCCGCATTAGCTCTTAAAACGGGCTGCGACCTCAACTGCGGAGAAGCTTATTCGCACCTTGTGGACGCTTACGAAGAGGATCTGGTGACGGAAGAGGATATAACGAGAGCGGTAACGCAGCTTTATACGATCAGGGCGATGCTCGGAGAGTTTGAAGAGAAGAGACCGTATTCCGATGTGACATATGACAAGCTCGATTCGGAGGTGCACAAGAGGCTCAATCTCGAAGCCGCGGGAGAGGGAATCGTTTTACTCGAAAACAAGGACGGAGCGCTGCCCCTGGACAAAAAGAAGGTAAAAAAGATCGCCGTCATCGGACCGAACGCGATGTCGATACAGGCTCTTGAGGGCAACTATAACGGAACTGCATCAGAGTATATAACGGTAGCGGACGGGATAAGAAGAGAATTCGACAGTTCCGAGGTCACGGTCGCGATGGGTTCGAACGTATACGAGGAACACAGAAACTGGTGGCACGGATTCGGAAACCTTCTGAGCGAGGGACTTGCGGCCGCGTCAGAAGCGGAATGGACTGTCCTGTGCCTCGGACTTGACAGAGAAGTAGAAGGGGAAGAAACGGGCAAATACGACGATTATACTGATGGAGGAGACAAGAGAACGCTGCTTCTCCCGAAGACTCAGATGAAGCTCGCGGAAAGCGTTTGCGACGTTTGTAAAAATGTGATCGTGGTTGTTATGTGCGGCAGTGCTGCGGATCTTGGAGAAAAAGTGAGAAGCCGCGCAAAAGCGATACTGCACGCGTGGTATCCGGGCGCTGTCGGAGGTCTCGCGGTCGCGAAAATAATAAGCGGAAATATAGATCCGAGCGGGAAGCTGCCTGTGACATTTTACCGTGAAGAGGACGGACTTCCGGAATTTACAGATTATTCGATGGACGGAAGGACATACAGATTCATAAAAAAGAAGCCGCTGTATCCTTTCGGCTACGGACTGGGATATGCAAAAGTGAACTATGAAAAGTTTGAAATAATATCTTGCGGAGAGGAAGAGATCAGGGCGAAAGTTACGGTCAGAAACGAGTCTGAAAGGGGCGCCGCGGAGAAGATCCAGATCTATGCGAGATACAAGGACAGCAGGACGAGGACGCCGGAATACCAGCTCTGCGCAGTAAAAAGCGTCAAGATCGCCCCGAAAGAGGTAAAAACAGAGGAAATATCGATAGATACTTACTGGCTGAAGGCAGTCCTTGAAGACGGCAACAGAGTGACTCCGAACGGGAGCATAGAACTTTTTGCCGGAGGGCATCAGCCCGATGAGAGAAGCGTTGAACTTTGCGGCGACGAGTGTCTGAAAATAAAAATAAAGTGAGGAAAAATGAATTATCTTCTTGGGATAGACATAGGAACTTCGGGAACGAAAACTGTTCTTTTTGACTGTTTCGGAAACGAACTGGCGTCATATACGGGCGAATATCAAATGTACCAGCCAAGAAACGGCTGGGCGGAACAGGATCCGCTCGACTGGTGGAAGGCGACGGCAGACGGAATAAAATATGTGCTGGACAGATGTCCCGCGGCAAAAGGTGAAAAGATCCCCGTGGGACTGTCGGGACAGATGCACGGACTCGTTATGCTCGGAGCAGACGGCAATGTGCTCGGAAGATCGATCATATGGTGCGACCAGAGAACGGGATCGCAGGTCGATAAAATGAACGAGATCGTCGGAAGGGAAAAACTGATCAAGATTTCCGCCAATCCTGCGATGACAGGTTTTACTGCGGCTAAAATACTTTGGGTGCAGGACAATCTGCCAAGTGTCTGGGAAAAATGCGCGCATATCCTGCTTCCGAAGGACTACATAAGATATATGCTGACGGGCGAGTTCGCGACAGAAGTGTCAGACGCGTCGGGAATGCAGCTGATGGATGTCGGAAAGAGAAAATGGTCCGCAGAACTGCTGAAAAAGTTCAACATAGACAAGTCCCTCCTTGGTAAAATGTACGAATCGTGCGAGATAACGGGAGTTGTAAGCGGCAAAGCGAGCGCGGTGACGGGCCTCAAAGAGGGTTCGCCCGTCGCAGGAGGAGCAGGCGACAACGCCGCCGCAGCCATAGGCTCCGGCGTTTTCCGCGAAGGCAGAGCCTTCAACACGGTGGGGACGTCCGCCGTCATCTACTCCGTATCTGACAGGCCGCGCATCGATCTGCAGGGGCGCGTCCACAGTCTCTGCGCGTCCGTCCCCGGAAAATGGACCGTCATGAGCTGCACGCAAAGCGCGTGCCTCTCGCTCAAATGGCTGCGAGATAATATATGCACAGAGGAAGTCGCAAAGGCCGCAAAGAAAAAAATCGACGCTTATGAGCTAATGGACGAACTGGCGGAAAAGGTTCCCGCAGGCTCCGATAAACTGATCTTTTTACCGTATCTGATGGGAGAGAGATCTCCTCATCCGGATCCTGACCTTCGCGGTGTATTTTTCGGACTTTCGGCGGCTCACGGAAGAGCCCAGATGATCAGAGCCGTCATGGAGGGAGTTGCATTCTCGCAGAAGGAGTGCCTTGATGTTTTTTCCGAAATGGGGATCAAAACGGACAATATGATACTCTGCGGAGGAGGCGCGAAGGCGAAACTGTGGCGTCAGATATTCGCGGACGTGTACGGACTGCCCGTTGTAACTTTGAAGGCGAATCAGGGAGGCGCTTTGGGAGCCGCACTGCTCGCCGGAGTCGGAGCGGGGCATTTTACAACGATAGAAGAGGCATGCAACGGTATAGTCAGGTACAACGAACCGGAAGATCCGTCTGCGCAGGCGCCGCTATACAAGCCTTATTTCGAAATTTACAAGAAGCTTTACGGCTCTCTCAAAGACGAAATGAGAGAGCTCGCCATAATATAATTCACAGGAGGCATCGATATGATTTTTGAAAACATCCCGGAGATCAAATACGAGGGAGCGCAGAGCAAGAATCCGCTCGCGTTTAAATTTTACGACGCGGACAAGATGGTGCTCGGAAAGCCGATGAAGGAGCATCTGCCTTTCGCGATGGCATGGTGGCACAACCTCGGAGCCGCGGGAACCGATATGTTCGGAAGAGACACCGCCGACAAGTCTTTCGGCGCCGTAAAAGGCACTATGGAGCACGCGAAAGCAAAGGTGGACGCGGGATTTGAATTTATGCAGAAGCTCGGCATAAGGTATTTTTGCTTCCATGACGTCGATCTGGTGCCCGAAGCTGACGACATAAAAGAGACGAACAGAAGACTCGATGAGATATCTGATTACATCCTGGTGAAAATGAAGAAAACAGGCATAAAGTGCCTCTGGGGAACGGCCAATCTGTTCTCGAATCCGAGATATATGAACGGCGCAGGTTCCTCTAATTCGGCGGATGTTTTCGCATTCGCGGCTGCACAGATCAAAAAAGCGATCGATCTCACCGTAAAATTCGGGGGGAAAGGCTATGTCTTCTGGGGAGGCAGAGAAGGTTATGAAACGCTCCTTAATACGGACATGAAATTCGAGCAGGAAAACATCGCCAGACTGATGCATATGGCTGTCGACTACGGCAGAAGGATCGGATTCAAGGGAGATTTTTACATCGAACCGAAACCGAAGGAGCCTATGAAGCACCAGTACGATTACGACGCTGCCACTGCTATAGGATTCCTTAAAAATTACGGACTCGACAAGGATTTCAAACTCAATATAGAAGCGAATCACGCGACTCTTGCAGGTCATACATTTGAGCACGATCTGAGAGTTTCGGCGATGAACGGGATGCTGGGATCGATAGATGCAAACCAGGGAGATCCTCATCTCGGATGGGACACGGACGAGTTCCCGTTTGACGTATATTCGGCGACATTCTGCATGCTCGAGGTTTTAAGAGCCGGAGGACTTACAGGCGGATTCAATTTCGACGCGAAGAGCAGAAGGCCAAGCTATACACAAGAGGACATGTTCGAAAGCTTTATACTCGGAATGGATACGTTCGCCCTCGGACTTATGAAGGCTGCAGCTATCATCGAGGATGGAAGGATCGACGGGTTCGTAAAAGAGAAATATTCCGGCTACAAAAAAGGCATCGGAAGAAAGATAGTCAAAGGCCAGGTCGGTCTTGAGGATCTCGCCGAATATGCCGACAAACTCGGTGCACCCGAACTTCCGGGAAGCGGAAAACAGGAAGCTCTTGAGGAGATAGTGAACCAGATCATGTTCGGATGATCTTAAATGCTCCTGACAGCAGA
>DBVT01000003.1:3956-4535 GCA_002308775.1 Mageeibacillus sp. UBA1257 | reverse complement strand
ATCAAAATAACAGACACAGGTCTTTCCGTTTCCGCACTTGGTAAAACGGTCGAATTCGAAGGTGAGATCCTGAAGGCTGAAGGCGGAGATTTTACGTGCATAGCAAGGACAGACGGCATGAAGATCGCTGCGATCCTGAAGGCAAAAGATGACTGCGTACTTGAGGAATACCGCTATTTCGAAGGCGTCTGGAAGGGTGTTGAAGAGATCTGCGTGGCAAAAACGGCAGTAAGCGGCATTTGCGCATTCCTTCACGCGGGAGACATTTCATTCTTCCTTTCCCTCGATTTCCCATACAGCGACAT
The DNA here is from genome assembly GCA_002308775.1 of Mageeibacillus sp. UBA1257. Taxonomy (GTDB): domain Bacteria; phylum Bacillota; class Clostridia; order UBA1212; family UBA1257; genus UBA1257. Next base: position 4,230 of record DBVT01000003.1, on the reverse strand, counting down.
ATCTCAGGAGGGAATGAAGGTCACGATCGGAGTCGATCCTTCCGACGAGGTCAAAAAAGGTAAAATATACGAGCCCCACACGCTCAGCATAGGAGCTACAAGGCTTGCGGGAGAAAGATCTCAGGAGCACGATCTGGCAGAGATCGAAGCGTTTTCGGAATACGTCATGGCCGGTATGCCTGAAAATTTCAGGGGAGAAAAACCGATTTTTTCAACTACGTGTATAACGAACAGAATGACGGATGTGAGAGAGGGAAGGATATTCTACTCGATG
>DBVT01000003.1:377-3902 GCA_002308775.1 Mageeibacillus sp. UBA1257 | reverse complement strand
CTCGGAATAGAATATTATCAGGCATTCGAGGGATTCTTCGACTGGGAGGAGGACGGATCTTCCGAAAAAAATCTGAAGGAGATAGTTGCTCTCGGGAAAGAACTCGGAGTTCGCGTCGGAGACTATATGACGACTTTAGGCCTCCACTGTCCTCATTACAATTACCACGACAGATACAACAAAAACGAAGAGACATGGATCACGGACAGGGACGGCACGAAGAGAGCTCTGCTTTGCTACGGTAAAAAGGAGACGGTCGATTATCTCAAAAACACCGTAGTGCGCTCGATCAAAAGAAACGGAGAGCAAATGATATGCCTCGACGGAGATGCCTGCTGTCAGTGCTTTGCGAAAGATCACGGCCATCATCCGGGCTCGTGGTATGCGCAGGTAAGGGGCCTCGTGGAATTCATGAAGGCGTTAGACGGCACGTCGCCGCTTTTCATGACGTGGTCGAACGCCGGAAACTGGCTGCAGTTCATGCCCAAGCTCCTCTGGTACAACCAGAACGTATATCTCAGCGATCCTCATCCGAGAAATTACAGCGCGTCGCTCAATGTCCTGAAATATCTCGGAGATGTAAGAAGAGAACAGATGGTGACCGTACACGAAAAATATTTCGTTCCGTACTGCCTTTTTACGAACTGCGAATATTACGCTTTCAGACATTCGAGAGTGGCTGACGACGAGGTGTTCGAATACAGTTTCCTTCAGGGCCTCGCGGTGACGCCCAACATGTGCGTAGGGGAAATGAGAACATTCTTCGAGAGGACCATGTCAAAGAAACTCCCGAAAGTAAAAGCTTTCATGCGCAAATGGTTCTCATATATCCGAGAAAATATCGACTGCTGGAAGAACGTTCAGAGGCTCGGCGATACGCCCGATCAGGGCGCAAACGAGGCATATTCTCACATGAACGGGAACCGTGGTTTCATCACGTTCGTAAACCAGAACTGTTACGCGCAAAAATTCTCATTCAGGCTTGACGGATCGATCGGTCTGGCAGGTAAAAAAGGCGACAGATTCATCCTCAGCGAGATATATCCTGGCGAACATCTTCTTGCAGAGCAGACTCTGCCGGGTCCCCTCTACGGAGAAGAAATAACCCTCGATATACCTGCTTATTCAGTGCGATACATCAGGATAGATCCTTATGATGAAGATGAGGAAGTTAGGCTCTACGGAGCGGCAGGGTAAATGTTGAAAACGTCAGACGGCGGATACGAATTTTCAATAACGGAAGAGGCGGGACGCAGGATCCCTGCTGCAGTATGGTTCAAAGAAGGCATCCCCGACGTCAGAGTGAGGACCGTTCCGACCGTTCCGAAATACACTTTCCCGTCATATGTCGAAAATCTGAGATTCGCCAAAAACAACGTTACCAGATTCGATCTTATAATGCCGAGGGAGAGATTCCCGGTTGAGATCCAGGGATGGTCCGTGGACGGATCGGAGAAAAAATACAGGCTCACGCAGGATGTGTCTGATTTTTCGGGCGGATATATACACAATCTTTACAGGGAAAACCAGAGCGTTGTGTTGACAGCAAACAGGAAGCATTTCAAAAAGAATGAAAAAAATGTTTGCCGAGACGAGACTTTGGACAATATAGAACTGCCGCCATTCGAAGGTGAACCCGGCGTCCCGAAGAGAAGAGGAACTGTTTACGAGACGTCATTTTACGTTCCTTTCATCGAATGGAACAATGTATCGATGCAGTACGGACTTGATGAGGTGATCGAGCTGGTGTTCTCCGACTGCGCTCTTGTCGACGATATCAAAGCCCGGCTGAACGGAAGGGACATACAGGTGCATGTATTCAGAAATATCAACAGGGAGATGAAAAGTTTCTATATCGAACTCACGGGCGAGGTAGGTTCCGGCTCCGTGAACAGTCTCAGAGTGGAAGTAAAATGGAACGAGTCAGAAGTAAAACGCAGATTTAAAGATGCCGAAAAGGCCGTGAGCGACGAATTCGCTGTTCTGGGCAGGGATTGAAGTACGCGGATACAATATCATTTTTGCTTATGACTTTGACAAGGGCACAGTTTTTTAGTTTACTTTTCACGCCGCCGATGTTAAAATGAACCGAGAACATCGGCGGCCTATTTTGCGTTGTACGGAAGGAGACAATATGGGACATTTTACTGAACGGATCAAAAAAATCACGGTTTTTCTGGTTGCGGCAGTCGTTTCGGTGTCCTGTTTTTGCGGATGCTCGACAAAATATAACGACAGGGGCGATGGCATGAAGATCGATATAACAGACGAGAGAAATGTCGAAAAAGTCATTACGGACAGGAAGTTCAAAAAACCAGAACTTCAAGAAAACAACGGGTCTTTTACGATCACGGCGCTGTTTAAAGACCATATGGTACTGCAGGCGAATATGGCAGGCAGGATATGGGGAAATTACTGGGGATATGACGAGACTGCCTGGATCGCTCTGGAAATAAAGAACGATAAGACGGGCAGAGGGAAGACATTTTACGGCGAGACGGACAAGAACGGGGACTTTGAGATCTGGTTCTCTCCTTTCGATTACGGAGGGCCGTATACGGTGACTCTGTATGACAAAGACGGTAACAGCGTGGAATACGCGGACGTTCTTTTCGGAGAAGTTTTCGTGCTCGGCGGGCAGTCGAATATGGGTTGGGCTATAGGCCAGTGCTATGACAAAACGACGGAAAAACTGCTTTATCAGGATATAATCGATTCTTCTTACAACGATGACCTTCGCGCGATGCTCGTCTGGCCTGTCAGCTCGAAAAAGAACGTAGATTATCTTTCATCAGCGAGACCGTGGACATGCGCGTCTCCCGAAAGCATCCCCGAATGGAGCGCATGCGGATATTTCTTCGGGAAGAGGCTTAATGAACTCTTCAACGTGCCCGTAGGCCTCGTAGGAGCCTGTATGGGAGGCACTCCGATCTCCGCCTGGAATACAACGGGAGAATGGTATATGGGCGTCGTAAACCCCGTTAAAAGGCTTGTGGTGCGCGGTGTGTGCTGGTATCAGGGAGAAGGCGATTATTCTCATTACGCGGAAAGACTCGAGGCGCTCATAGCGGAATGGAGATCCGAATTCGAGAATCCGAATCTGTACTGGGCGGCAGTTGAGATGCCGAGACATATATCGGACGAGCAGTGGGCGCTTTGCCGAGACGAAGTGAGCAAGCTTAACGGAAAAGTCGACAAATACACTTCATGCACGACACTCGATACGGGACTTTATCCTGAATGGACGGCTGAGGGAGATTCGCTGAACGGCGACGGCATCCATCCGTATGAAAAGCTCAAAGTGGGCGAAAGGCTCGCGGACGCGGCTGCTCAGGATTTTTACGGAGCGAAAGGCACGTGGAGAGCCGCATATATGACTGAGGCAACAAGGTCAGGCAATAAGATCACATTCAAATTCGACAATGTAGGAGACGGACTTACGCTTGTAGGGAAGAACGGATTCATGGTCAAATCGGGAAATGATTTCACGAGCGTAGAGCCGAAACTTATTGATAAAAACACTGT
>DBVT01000003.1:0-269 GCA_002308775.1 Mageeibacillus sp. UBA1257 | reverse complement strand
ACGAAGGACGGGGAGGCTGCATATCCCGCGCAGCAGTTCAGAATGGATCTGTCCTGATCCGCCGGGGAAAATTATTTTACGGTAAGGAGTTTGTGAAAGATGCAAAAAATCGCTGCTTACATATCTAAAACGGTTTGTCTTACGCTTGCTGCCGTGATGCTTGGCGTTTGCTTTTCCGGCTGTTCCAAGAAGGAAAATAAATACAATAACGGGGTGAACGGGATGAAAATATCCATAGTCGATGAAAGAAACGTCGAAAAAGTTATTAC
>DBVT01000085.1:507-4251 GCA_002308775.1 Mageeibacillus sp. UBA1257 | reverse complement strand
CTGCCTCCGGTCGTTTCTTGAATACTTTGTATAGTTTATCACACTGCGGTAAAATCGCGCAACTTTCGGTCTGAAGGCAAAAAGAATGACGCGATTTGAGCTGCAGCGACTGTTTAAGACCCGGCAGGTCGCATCTTGCCTGCCGGGTCTTTCATTTTCCGTATTGCGTTTTCGGATCGCGCTGCCTGTCAAAGGCCGTGCGGCATCTTTATCAGAATTCGACTTCGACGTGCGCTTCTCCGTTGAATTTTTCGATGAAGACTTTCTCGCAGTCAGGGCAGTATTTTCCGCCGGAGACTTTGACGGCCTTTCTCTTTTCGGGATGAGGCAGGCGGATCGAGATCTCCTTCGGGCAAGCGAATCCGTTTGAAACGAGCTTGATATCGGCTGCTATTTTTCCCGAATGATCGATGTCTGATCTCACTTTGACTGAAAGTTTGCCGTAGCGCGTCATCATTCCGTCGAATACGATCTCTTCGCCGTCTTTGAGCCATGCGCGCGGGACTGCTCCGAGCAGATCGAATCTGCCGAATTCATCCATATACAGCATCCAGCGGCAGCGCATCATGAACCAGCCTTCTTCGTGCGTTTTATGAGGACTGCACTGCCATGTATGCTCCCAGAATGTGTAAGTTTCCCTGTCCGCCATGCAGGCCACGAGGTTGTAGAATTCGCTGATGTAAGCTCCGACTTCGCCGCGTATGATGTTGCCGTAAGGCTGCTGCCCGTAATAAGGCTGACTGTATCCGACGTTGTCGACCGCAAATGTCTCCGTAAAAATGTCTCTCATAAATTTGACATACTGATGATCTGCGGGAAGAACGCCGTTCATGACCATATACATATCGCCTCCCAGCAGGCCGTCCTGGATGACCATGGAACCGTGAGTGTAAGCGATTCCGCCGTGTGCGAAGAGACTGAGCGGTCCGTTATTTCCTTCGTTCGGCCAGAGGCTCATTGAAGGACACCAGCTGCCGTCGGAGAGCGGTATAACGGGTGACGTGGCGATATTTTCACTGAGTGATTCGATGATGTTTTTACGAAGATCCTCGGCGATCGCCCCTATACGTTTTGCCTCCGCTTTGTCGATGTATTCGAGGACTTCGGCGACGCTCTTGAGACCTCCGTATGTGCCCGCGTTCAGCATGAAGCTCTGGAACGGTTTTTCGCAGTCGGCGACTTTGCCGGAGATCATTCCGTAACCTTTTCCGCGCAGGCTCTCGTCGCGATACTGATCCATCCACTGTTTGATATAATCGCACGCGCGGATCATGCTGTCTTTCACAGATTTGAGGTATTCGATATCGTGTGTATATTTGAAGTGCTCAGCCATATTCCAAATAGCGGGCCCCGTTTCAGACATATATCCGCCGAAGTTCTGTATAAACCCGCTGGGGAGCTGCTTTTTGACGAAATAGTCGATGGCTCTCGCCGCCAGTTTGTTGTCGCCGATCGATTCGAGGTACTGGATTATAGGAGTGCTCTCCGTTCCGATCGGGCCGTAGACGCCTACGACGGGAGTGACTGTTCCGCTCGGGTTTTTACCGAAGCAGACGAGGTCGAAATGCAGGAAGCCGGCTTTCATCATCTCTTCGATCCTCTTGTCGGGAAGCTTGATCTGAGCGACTCTGTCAAGCTTTTTCTGCCAGTATTTCTTGCATTCAGCCAGTTTTTCGTCATAATCCGTAGCGAGAAGGGCGATCGCGCGCTCTTTCGATATCGGTGAATGAGGGATCTTGCAGATGTATGTCGCCTTCTCACCGGGAGCCAGAAGTACAGACGAATCTGTCTGCGTAAAAGGTTTTCCGTTCAGCGTACTGACCATGAATACTCTGCCTGTTTCCGTAAAATAGCTGCATCCGTTATCGTATCCTATCGGATATACGCTGAGCTCGGGACAGCCGTGCACATTGGGCGAAGGAAGTCTCATAAAACAGTATTTCGGAGCGCTGCTGACATTGACTGCTTCGACCTTGATATATGCTACAGTTTCTTCGTCGCGATAGAGTTCTCCGTCTCTCAGTTCTTCCGCTTTTTTCTGAAGCTCGGGAGACCTCATAGAACCGGCGGCGTACATATCTTCAACGAGGAAATGCGTTCCTCTGACGTTTCTGTCAGTAAGCTCTTTTTTCTCGAGAGTTACGAAGATCTTCTGGTAGTATTTTACGCTTCCGTCGTCGTTGCAGACGTTCAAAATAGGCAGGACTTTGTCTTCGAGCCAGCGTGTCAATTTGTACTGGTGACCGATGCCGCGGCCTGCGAAATAGTCGTATTCTATCCACTTTTCGCCCATTTCTTTGTACTGCACCGCGGAGTGGTGATATTTCGGAGCGAGAGTGTCCCACATACGTCCGTCTGAGTCGACCTGATGAGGGATCGCTTCGAACATTCTGAAATCTCTTCCGATGCCGAGCCACGTCGGGACTCTCATATTTCTCGCTTTTTTGTCAGCCTTTTCGAAGTTCTCCTCAGGCTGTGATTCCAGCCTTTCGAGCTCCGTCTGTCTTCCTTCGGCTGTGATAGCTTTTATTATCTCTTCGTATGTTCTCTTATCGTCCGCTTCCGTCACGATGACTTCGTAGTCGCGCACGTAGATAGGCATGTCTTTTCTCACGTCTCTGGCAAAGAAGCTGAACGGATTTTCTGTTCTTACAACGATTATCGTAGCGAACGCTCCGGGATCAAGTTGTCCGTTTTTAAGTTCGACTTCGAGCCTGTTTTCATTCTTCGCAAGCGCGAACTCGTTGATGTTCAGTTTGCCCTCGTTTACGGTTTCCAGCCGACCGGTCATACCGGGCTTCTTCCAGATTACAGAAATTGCTTTTTTCATGTGGTTTTTCCTTCCTTTTTACCAAATTATTGAGGTTTATTCCGTTTTTCTTTCTCTGTCTGTCTTTTATTTCTTCTCTCCTCTTTAGCCTTTTCCCTGGGAAATTTCTCGTAAAAAAGGTCCTCTCCGAGCACTGCCTTCAGCCATTTCATCTCCCTCTTCCAAATAATGAAGGCAGTCGCTCCGAGCAGGAGCGCAAAAAGCAGGATGACGAGCACCGGGAACATGTATCCGAGCTTTTCGGAGTTTGAGATAATTATAAGCAAAAGCGCGTTCACAGCCAGCGTGAACGCCACGCCGGCAGCGATCATCCAGACTGAACTTTTTATCGATTTGCTCTTCTGTTTCTCTTTCTTTTTCATGGGCTTGTCGAGCCTCCCGCTCGACGGCTATTATACAATACCATACCAGTGGATTGCAACATAAAATCGTAAAAAAGCTCCCTGAATATTTTTCCCTTTTTGGTCTTTTATCGTATTGCAAAAGGGCTCTTTTCAGGTTATAATACTTACGATTGTGCCGGTGTGATGGAATTGGCAGACGTAACGGACTCAAAATCCGTCGGTGGCAACACCGTACCGGTTCGACCCCGGTCACCGGCACCATTTTTTTAAGTAACATTTCCGCGCGGACATGCGCGGTTTGACATATCCGAGTTTTAATTATTTTATTTTACAGGAGGGGTCATTTATGGGTCTACTGTCATTCCTTAAGAAACTGCTCGGCGGCGGACAGTCAGCTGAAGACGCTGCGAGAGAGGAAGCAAGGAAAGCTGCCGGCACACCTCTCGGAGGCGCTGCAGTGTCATCCACACAGAAAAAAACAAACGAATTCAAAGAGTTCACATTCGAAAAGATCCCGGAGTCAAAAGAGGAATTTCTGGCTATCCCCGAAGCGGGACTTAAGACGCCTTA
>DBVT01000085.1:0-461 GCA_002308775.1 Mageeibacillus sp. UBA1257 | reverse complement strand
CCTTATGAGGTATCAAATTTTGAAAAACAGTCTCTCAGAGACAGACTCGGAGGCAAAGAGTACAAGCCCTTCTCTTTCTTTGAAGGAGCGACTCCTCAAAACGACTATACGCCTGATCAGCCGTACAAGATAAGAGTCGAATCGAATCCGTATTCGTTTGACAACGAAGGATATGCCACTCTCTATGTGAGATCGGGCGGTGCGGATACGGCGCGTCAGATCACATTGAGACGCAAAGGTCAGGAAGCATGGTATCTGAATCAGCAGCTCCTTCTTGCGGATATCAGAATTCCCAAGTCAGAAGATCCCTGGGCATAAGAAAATATTGTTTTATCAGACTGTTCCGCCCTGCCCGTCCGGCAGGGCGTTTTTTTGTATGCCTGCCCCGGAGTTTCACCGCAGCGTCGCTTCGCTCTGCCTTTCGGCGTCATGACGAAGTCATATCCCGTTCGGACGGCTAT
>DBVT01000043.1:8673-8824 GCA_002308775.1 Mageeibacillus sp. UBA1257 | reverse complement strand
TATTCTTCCACTACAAATCCGTCTATCGCCTCGTGCAGCGCGTCTATCCCGCTGCCGTTCAGACACGATATCGGTACGATTTGAATATCATCAGGTATTTTTCCCGTTTTTCTTATCATTTCTATGTTTTTCGCGACCTGAGCTTTTGACA
>DBVT01000043.1:1402-8508 GCA_002308775.1 Mageeibacillus sp. UBA1257 | reverse complement strand
GCATAACCGTATCCGGGAAGATCGACGTAAAATATCTCGTCGTTTATATTATAAAAATTGAGCTGCCTCGTTTTACCGGGCGAGGCGCTCTCTCTCGCAAGATTGTTTCTGTTTACCAGTTTATTGATCAGCGAAGATTTGCCCGCGTTTGAGCGTCCCGCGAAAGCGATCTCAAGGAAATCCCCCTTGGGAAGCTGTTCCGGTCTCGCGACGCTTATGACAAATTCCGCGCTTGTGATCTTCATGTCATTCGATATGTAAAAAAGGGGCAGATCGCTGCCCCTTCTTCAGTTGCTCCTAAATATAATTATTATCACTCTTCGAAGAGTGTAGCCCACTTTTCGTTTGCTTCCTGCTCCATCGTTGAAAGCGTATCCTGATACGATTTGACGTTGTTGAAGTGGTTTGCAACGAGGTTGTTAAGGTACTTCGTGATTATTTCGCCTACCTCCGGAGGAACGGAGCATGCAGTCCAGCAAGCAACGAATGATTCCGGATAAGCGGTGAACGCATCATAGTTGAACTTATCTTCATCGAAAGGAAGCTTCCAGTTGCCTTTTTCAGCAACGTCTCTTCTCGTAGGAATACCGCCGCCGACAACGCTGTTGAACGCATCCTGTCCTTCGAATGTGCAAAGTGTCAAAACGAATGTCGCAGCAGCGTCAGGGTTTCTGGTCTTACTGTAAACGACATAGCCGAATGTATCACCGGGGATTACTCTGGTAGGTGTCTCGGGAACTGTAACAACGTCCATTTCAAGTCCTACCGCATTATACGTTTCCATATTTGCGATTCTGTCCTGCCATAGAATTCCGGAGTGCAGAGCGTATTTGAATCCGTATCCCTGAGGATCCTGGAGGTTCGCGTGCAGAGCACCGATCTCACCTCTGAGGTTTCTCGTTGAAGCATATCCTTTGTCGATCAGATCGATAACATGCCAGATACCTTCGAGAACCTTTTCATCTGAATAGAAGTGAGTCTTTTTGTTGACTGTATCGCACCATTTTCCGCCCCATCCTTCAAGGAAGTATGTGAGCGCAGGGACCTCGTCATCCGTCTGGATGTAAATGCCGACCTGCTCGTATGTTCCGTCACTGGCCACCTTACGAAGAGCCGGACAATAATCATTGTAGAATTCATCCCATGTCCATTTCATCGAGGGGACCTTGAGACCTGCTTCACGAAGAGCTGATACATTTATGAGGAATGTGCTCTGTGAAATATCGGAAGGAACCATGTAAAGACGGCCATTGTAGCAACCGAGATCATAAACGTTCGTGTAGATCGACTGAACGTCAACTCCGAGGTTGTCAACATAAGCATCAAGAGGCATTGCACCTTTATATCTCACAGCGTAATTGTAAACGTCGAGGTCTGATGTGTAATAAACATCACCGATGTCTCCTGCCGCGACCTGTACGGGGAACTGAGCCCATTCGATGATATCACGCCTTACTTTGACATTCGGATAGTTCTCGTTGTAAACCTTGATCCACTTGTCGAGAGCGATCTCAGACTGTTCGCCGGACCTCAGGTACATCGAGACCTTGATCCTGCCCGAAGGATCGACAACATAATCTTTCGGAACTTCAGGATCGGCATACGGAGCATTGTTGCACGCCATCAAAGAGAGAGCGAGTGCGGAAACAAGCACAAGAGCGACCCATTTTACGATTTTCATTTTCATAATAAAATACTCCAATCTCTTTAAGGGATATTTTTTTTATATTATAATGTTTTCGCAAGAGTAATGCAAGTGCCAAGTTTGTTTTTTCACTGCATTATTTGAAAATGTTTTTTTTAAATACCAAAGATTTGCATAAAAGCCCGATCTGCTGTATAATATGGCATGTCCGAACCTTGACAACAGAACAGCGAATCAGTCTTACTAAGGAGGAATGTGATTGTCATTCTTAAGCAAAATCTTCAAGAAAGGTCAAAGATTCGGTAAAAAAAGTGATCTTCCGAGCGCTATCGCATTCGTCGACTATGAACATTGGTTCATCAGCATGGAAACAAAATACAATGCCACGCCTGACATCGACGAATGGTTTGAATCACTGAAGAAAAGGTGCAATATCACAGAAGTCATATTTTTCGCGAACTTTTCAAAATTTGAGCATAAGGAAGAAGAAGTCAAGAAAATACGCGCTTTCACAAATAAGATAATAGACACTTTTAACCCCGACAGGGTTTCCGAAAAGGACTACACCGATTTCATCATTCTTGACAACATTTATCAAAGCATAATTCAAAACGACAAAAACGACATGTATATTCTCTTCACCGGAGACGGTCATTTCCATTCAGTCATCGCTTTTCTCAAGACGTTCTGCGGAAAAGAGGTAGGCGTTTACGGAGTAAAAGGTTGCATAAACAAAAACCTTTATTCATCCGCGAACTGGGTGGTCGAAGTTGAATACGAAGCAAAAACGACTGAAAAAATATATGATTGTATTTTCAGAAATCTCGATATGGTACGAAATACTCCGGGCCTGATACCCACTTTCAGAAAAACAGTTCAGGTCGTTTCGTCGCAAAACAACATTCCCGATTATCTCGCAAAAAACAGTCTCCTGGAGCTGATCGGCAAGGGTTATATAAAGCAGGTCACAAGGCCTGTTCCGAAAGGCAGTTCGGGAGATGAAGGCGAGAGCATTCGGGCGCTCGTAGTGGACTGGAAGAGAGTTTCCAGAGACAAACTGTGGACGCCAGGCGGCCGTTCATCAAACAAATTCTAAAAAATACTAAAGACATGCTGTTCTGATCAAATATCAAAGGCAATCGGCAAAAACGCCTTTTCCGCGCATCGGATCCTGATGATCCTGCAATTCGGAAAAGGCGTTTTCGTTTGCAATAATTTTTTACACGATATTTTTACATACAAAAAACCCCGCGACGCCCGATCTTTTTCAAACGTCACGCAGGTTTTGTTTGCGTAATATACTTCCCTTTTCTGCTGTTATCCTTTGAAGAAAAAACCGTGAACGGCCGGCTTATTTAGCCTGCGCGTTCATAGCCTTTGCCATTCTGGACTTCTTGCGCGCTGCAGCGTTCTTGTGGATGATGCCGCGTGATGCGCCGGAATCGAGATCCTTGAACGTCTGTTTAACGACTTCTTCTTTATTGTCCGCGTTCTCTGCGATAGCTTTTCTTGCTTTCTTTACAGATGTCTTAAGAGCAGACTTCTCCGCTATATTTCTCTCGTGTTTAGCCTTTGATACGAGAACTCTTTTTTTCGCTGATTTAATGTTAGGCAATTAAATACACCTCCGTAACTTTTGCTGCCGTTTTTTTGACAGCGACGGCAATTATAACATATAAAAACGCCTTGTGCAACAATTATTTTGCTCAAAATCGAATTTTTCAGCCTGTTTTTAACTCTTTTAACGTAAAAAGAACAGTTTTTTTGTTTTTCCTGTCAGTCTTCGAACTCGTATCTGGCGGCTGAAAGAGCGAATATCGAAGCTGTTTCCGTTCTCAGGATCCTCTTTCCGAGAGTCACTGATATAAATCCGTGCGATGTCATAAAATCATATTCGGCACGTGATATGCCTCCTTCGGGCCCGATGAAGATCATCAAACCGTCTGAAATGCATTTTGCCCTTACGTCAGGATCGTTGATCGCGGACCTTAGCGTTCTCTCAGTCTCATTTTCATAAGGCATGATCTTTGCGTATCCGAAGTATCTGCCCGCAAAATCTATTTTCGAAAGTTCAACGGGTCTTTCGACTTTCGGGATCATATCCCTTCCGCACTGCTTCGCGGCTTCTTCCGCGACCTTCTGCCACCTTGCGGCTTTCTTGTCCATGTCCTTCTCCGTCTGAAAACGTACGACTGTTCTTTCGCACATCGCCGGAATGATCTCCACAGCTCCGAGTTCGACAGCTTTCTGTATGACGAATTCTGTCTTCTCTCCCTTGGGTATTCCCTGAATGAGTGTGATCTTTATCTCCGGCTCGAGAGATCCTTCCGACCTGGACTCTATCGACATCAATATTTTATCCGCGGAAAAATCAATGACGGCACAGCGAAAACGCCTGCCGTCATTTGATACAATTTCACATTTGTCACCTTTGCGAGCTCTTAAAACATTCTTAAAATGGTTCAGGTCCGCGCCCGTAAGGTATACCTGTCCCTTCTCTTCATCGATCTGATCAGCAGGGACATAAAATCTCGCCATATCCCGTGATCATTCTTCCTTCGGGAGCTCGCTCGTACAATTCGGGCATCTGCAGGCGCCGATAGCGATCTCTGTGCAGCAGAACGGGCAGATCTTTGTCGTCGGTGCCGGAGGCTCCGGAGCGGGTTCTTTCTTCTTTTTCGCTTCAGCTTTTGCTTTTGCGGAGCTGATGATCTTGATAACGAGGAAAATGCAGAGTGCAACGATAATGAAGTCGATGATCGTCTGGATCCATGCGCCCCAGAGGATAGCTACTTCAGGCGTCGTCTCAACGCCGTCTGTAATAACAGCTTCCTTGATAACTGTCTTGAGTCCGTCAAGGCCTACGCCGCCGGTAAGAAGACCGATGCAAGGATTGATGATGTAGTTGACGAGTCCGGTAACGATCTTTCCGAACGCGCCGCCGACTACAACGCCTACCGCCATATCAACGACGTTTCCTTTTGAGATAAAGTCTTTGAATTCCTTAATGAATTTTCCTTTTGCCATAATGATTCCTCCTGGTTTTAATATAATAACCGGCATCCTGCGCCGGAAAAGGAACTTTAGAAAATGATCGCGACAAATTTGGCAGGTTTTCCGTCAAGCGCTTTCATTCCGTGCTTGTTCTCGGCATCAAAATAGAGCGAATCTCCGGGTTCCATTATTATTTCCGTGCCGTTTATGACTATAAGCAGCCTTCCTTCGACGCAGTAGTTGAATTCCTGCCCTTCATGCGAGTTAAAATGTATCTCCTCGTCTTCCTTGCTTTCGACAGTTACGAGGAAAGGTTCGGCTCTCCTGTTCGAAAAATTGTAAGCGAGGTGGTTGTATTTGTACTGCGAGCGGCGCTCTACGGCGATACCGCGTCCGTTTTTAACAAAGCAGAACGTTTTGAGCCTCGGCTGGTCGCCGGACAGAAGCTCCGTCATCTCGATGTTGAAATACTGAGCGAAGTCCTTTAAAAACCCCATGGGAATGTCCTTCTCTCCGTTTTCATACGATCTGTATTCTTCCGGAGACACACCGAGTTTTTCGGCCGTTTCATCGGCGGAAATGTCGGAAAGCTCCCTCATCGCTTTTATTCTCTTTGCTATAACAGTGTATTCGGAATCGTCCATAATAGCACCCGTCTTCCGTCAGATCCGTTCGATCACGGATCATTCTTCTGATTCTTTTCTGCTGTTTGTATAATCGATAAAGTTCTGTTTGTTTCTCTCGACGTCGTCGCATACCGACTGCACCGATTCAAGAGCGAGATTGACTTTTTCCTGAGCCTGTTCGAGCACGCTTACAACATAGTCGTTCGTAGACTCGTACATCTTGTCTCTGTAATCGACAGCCTGCTCGCAGATCTTTCTTCCCTGTTCTTCCGCTCTTCTGGTTATCTCGTCGCGGCTTACAAGGTCGTCAGCCTGAAGCCTTGCCTCTTCGACAATATTCTCAGCTTCTCTTTCCGCAGTCTTTCTGATATCCTCAGCGTCCTCGCGCGCTCTCGCAACGATCTGCTTTTCTTTATTGACTATCTCATAAGATGCCTTCATCTCGTCGGGAAGGCTCTTCTTCAAAGCGTTGATCATTTCGAGAACTTCAGACTTGTTGCTGAAGAAAAGCTTATTTTTTGAAACAGCCGTTTCAAGAAGATCGAGCAGATCGGCAAAATTTTTCTCTCCGTTTCTGACTTCGTTTTCGTAATCGATGTTCTCTGAATTCATGATGCACACTCCTGTCTGTGTCGTTATATGTATATTTTAATATAAAACTCAAAAAATATCACTACATTTTTGAGCTTTTTCGCAAAAATTATTTCTTTTTATTGTTTTTCGACAACTTTGTCGTGATATCATCGATGATCTCGTCAGGCACAAGTCCGGCGATATTGCCGCCTCCTGTCGCGACTTCCTTTACGATGCTCGAGCTGAGGAAGGAGTTTTCTATGTCGGCCATAAGAAAGATCGTCTCGATGTTCTTGTCTATGTGCTTGTTGAGCATAGCCATCTGGAGCTCGTATTCATAGTCTGAAACGGCTCTCAAACCTTTTACTATCGCCTGAGCTTTCTTTTCGTTAACGAAGTCAACTAAAAGTCCGGAGAATATCTCGACTTCGACGTTTTTGAGGTCTTTCGTGCACTTTCTGATCATTTCAGCTCTTTCTTCCATCGAGAAAAACGGTTTCTTGCTGCTGTTCACAAGAACAGCCACTATGAGCTTGTCGAACAGCTTCGAAGCTCTTCTGATTATGTCGAGATGTCCGTTGGTCAGCGGATCAAAGCTGCCCGGATATACGCCTGTTCTGTTTTTCATTTTACCAAAACCTCCTTGTGTTCCGGAATCTTAGAAATTTCTGTAAATGTGAACCGTAGTGCCGCCGTATTTTCTCTTTTTTTGAAGAGCAAACGAGCCTATCTGCTCCGGTAAAATCTCCTTTGAATCAGTTTCCGCAATAACGAAACAGTGATCTGAACAAAGATCCTTTTTGTTCGCCAGTGTGACGGACGGCTCGATAAAGCCCCTTCCGTACGGCGGATCAAGTAATATAATATCAAATTTCTCCCCTTTTGTACACAGCCTCGCGAGACACTCCGTATAATCGTTCATCATGACCGAGGCTTTTTCCTCGAGACCCGTATAAGCGAGATTGTCCCTGATGATCTTTACGCATTCTTTGTCTTTATCGTTAAAAACGCATCTCTCGGCGCCCCTGGAAAGCGCTTCGATCCCCAGACATCCGTTCCCCGAAAACAGATCGAGGACATACGCTCCCGGGATATAGATCATGACCATATCGAACATCGCCTCGCGGACTTTTTCAAGCGTCGCCCTCGTGGAGATATCGTTTTTTGTTTTTAATCTGAGGCCGCCCTTCGAGCCGCTGACTATCCTTACCAATTAAAAACCTCCGATCGGGTGTGCATTCTCTATCACATGTCGGCGAGGTCGTTTA
>DBVT01000043.1:314-1294 GCA_002308775.1 Mageeibacillus sp. UBA1257 | reverse complement strand
TCATTGAAATACGTGCCCGCGAACGAACTGTTTTCTGCTAAAATGAACGCGTTTCCGACTTCTTTTCTTACCTTTTGAGCGGTTTTTGCATCAGCGCCTTTGACATATATACCGATAGATATTTTACCGTTTGAAGCGTCGGACGCCTGCTTTGCGGCCTTAAGGATCTCCCCGGAGCCCTGAGCGCCTTCCTTGTACGTAAAAAACACGCCCCTGTCTCTGTCTGCCTTTCTGACGAGTATTTTCGCGATCTCTTCACCGTTCAGGCTGCCGCAGCCGGAATACAGTCCGACCGTAACTCCGTCAGCGTCAAAAGCGCCGTCTCTCAGCTGCTCGGGAAGGTCTTCCCCGGGAGCTTTTAAAAACGACGAGGCGATATCCTCAAAGCCTTCGTTTTCTGAATAACCGCCGTTTGCGTAACCTTCTTTGAGGCAGCAGTCCGTACCCGTATCCACTATGACCGTGAGACCTTTTTTCTTCGCGTAATCTATCGTAGATCTCAAAGACACGACGCCTCCTATACCGTATTTCAAATATTTTTGAAAGTCCAGGCAGACCGCGGGTACTATATCGCTGACAGCGTCTATTATCGCCTTGTTGAAAACGAACAAAACAGCGCCGGAGCTTTTGAATCTTTCTTTCAGTTCATCAGGTATTTTGTCCCAGTCAGGAGACAGACCCACGCATACCGGACTGACCATATCGCAGATTTTATTATTCAGATCAGAATTGAATGTTCCCATCGACTTCACCTTATTTCATTAATTGTCACCTTGTCTGTGCCATCGATCTCCGATACGCTCACGGATATCAGTTCCGAACGCCTTGTAGGGACATTTTTACCTACATAATCCGCTCTGAACGGCAGTTCCCTGTGTCCCCTGTCTATCAGGATCGCGAGCTGCACACTTGCCGGTCTTCCCTTGTCAAAGATCGCCTCTATCGCCGCCCTGACTGTTCTTCCCGTAAAAATCACATCG
>DBVT01000043.1:0-215 GCA_002308775.1 Mageeibacillus sp. UBA1257 | reverse complement strand
ACCTCTGTATGCTCTATCTCAGATATCTTCGCGGCTATCCTGTGCGCAAGCGGCACCCCTCGCCTTTTTATTCCGACGAGAGCGATGTCCTTCGCTCCGTTGTTTTTTTCGATTATCTCATGCGAGATTCTGGTGATCGCTCTTGTCATCGCGGGCTCGTCCATCAAAAGGGCTTTCACAACGCCTTTGTCTTCCATAGAAAGCACCTCCTTGCT
>DBVT01000077.1 GCA_002308775.1 Mageeibacillus sp. UBA1257 | reverse complement strand
AAGGCGCTCTTTGTAGAGGACTTTGTTGTTCTCAAAGAGGTTGTTGCCCTGAGTGTCGATGGATACGACAAGAGGTCCGAATTCTTTGACTTTCATTACCCAGAGGGCCTCGGGCATTCCGAAATCGAGCCATTCCTTGTCCGTGATCTCTTCGACTTCTGTTGCGGCTATAACTGCGCAGCCTCCGGGGAAAGCGCAGTGGATCGCACCGAATTTTTTACATGCGGCTGCTGTTCTGTCCATCATACCGCCTTTTCCTATGATCAGACGAACGCCGGTCTTCTCGATAAATTCAGCTTCCGCAAGTTCCATTCTGCGGCTCGTAGTGGGGCCGATGGAGACCATATAGTCTTTGCCCTGCTCGTTTTTACCGACTATCGGGCCTGCGTGGAAGATCGCTCCGTCCTTAAAAGAAAAGCGCTCCGGATAAATACCGTCCTTGACTACGCGTCTGTGGCCGCTGTCTCTGCATGTCGCGAGCATACCTGTGAGGTATATAGTGTCGCCCGCTTTGAGGTCTTTGATCTGGTCGTATGTTATGGGAGTGGTAATAACTTTTTTCATATCGTAAAATCCTCCAGACTCTTTTTGTGTGAGACAAGTTCCGTTGTAAGATCCTTGTGAATGATTATGTCGCCTCTTCTTGTAGCCCAGCAACCTGTCGTGATGCCGACGCCGAGAGTAGCCGGATGGTGACCTGCCGCTTCGATGTTGACGCTTAAAACGCTTCTGCTGCCTCCGAAGCCCAAAGGAGCTATTCCGAGGTGATCAAGACCTTCTCTTATTTCATCTTCGAGCTGCGCGATCTCGGGGTATTTGTTGTGTGTTCCTATCGGACGGAGCAGTGCCTTTTTGGAGAGCATCGCGGAAGTCGCAGCGCACGTTCCGAGGCCTATTCCTATGCAAAGAGGAGGACATGCGTTAACGCCCCAGTCCACAACTGTCTGATAAACGAATTTTTTAACTCCGTCAACGCCTTCGAGAGGCATCAGAACTTTGCTTCTTCCCGGAAGTGAACATCCGCCGCCTGCCATATACAGTCTGAGTCTAAGATCAGAGCTGTGAGGAACGAGTTCATATTCGATATACGGAGCGTCATACCCGACGTTGTTGCCCGTGTTGTGTTCGCCTAAAGGTTTTACGACGTTCGGGCGAAGGGGCGTCTCGAGAGTCGCTTTAGCGGCTGCTTCCTTGATTATGTCCTCGATATCGTCCATATAAGGGAACTCAGTGCCGACATCAACAAAATACTGCAGAACGCCCGTGTCCTGACAAAGCGGTCTTTTTAGCTTTTTCGCGAGAGAAATATTTCTCAAAATGCAGTCGTACATCGTCTTGGCACTCTCGAAATACTCGTCCTTTGAGACTTCGATAAGGCGCGCCTCAACGTCATCAGGCAGATAAATGCCGACAGTCGCCGTGAAATCGGAAACTATATCGACAAATTTTTGTCTCTCTTTATTGTCCATGAAAATCCTCCTGTGAGAAGTGTTCTCGTAAAAAACCTATGCTGCGCGCATGTTTTTTACTCCGTAAATTATAATACATTGAACGGCCTTTAACAAGAAGAACGCGGCAAAAGATTTGCAAGAACGGTTCGAGTGAAATATAATTACAGTAATGAGCGCCGCGACGGCGTTTAAAATTCCAAATAGGGGAAAGGTGAACAAAATGAAAAAAAGAATTATAGCGGCTGTTATACTGGTCGTAATATGCGTGGGACTCGTATCTTGCGCGCCTACAAAGCTGAACGGAAAATATTATTCCGTGCTTTCGATCGGCGATGTGACACAAATATGGGAATTCAAAAGAGACGGAACGTACACGGTCGAAATAAACGGTTCTTACACAAAGGGGACATATACATATGACAAGGACACGGAATCGTTCGACTTGAGATCTGAAGGCGATGTGTCTCTGAAATACACCGTGACGATAGATGATGAAGGCAATCTGACACTCAGAAGTCTCCTCGGAAAGAAGACTCTCTACAAAAAACTGGACGACGCGAAAGCAGACAAAGCCCTGCTTTGATAAACATATTTGAGTAAAATGGAACGGTACAGACTGAGCGCTTTCGCGGATGAGGCATCTCCGCTTTTATCAGGGCAGACGAAGGCGCTTTTGCGAAATGATATAGGCCTCCTGGAGATAAGAGGCGTAGACGGCGCAAATATCGCCGATATCACTTCTGAAAAGGCAAAAGAGATACGCGCCGTTCTTGACGGCGCGGGGGTACGCGTGTGGTCCGTCGGATCGCCTTTCGGCAAGATCGGCATCAGCGAACCGTTCGGAAGTCACCTTGAAAAATTCAAGAAGATGCTCGATACAGCCGATATTTTAGGGTGTAAACGGATCAGGATATTCAGTTTTTACGTTGACGGAGACAGGAGCGAAGCCGTTTTCGACGAGGTCTGCAAAAGGCTGCAGAGATTTCTCGACGAAGCGTCGCCTCGTGGTTTTATACTATGCCATGAGAACGAAAAGGGTATTTTCGGAGAGAAGGCATGCGACTGTCTAATGATCCACGAAAGGCTGCCCGGCCTGAAGGCTGTTTTCGATCCGGCGAATTTTGTCCAGGCAAGTGAGGACACTTTAAAAGCCATGGAGATGCTCGCTCCGTACGTGGACTACATGCACATAAAGGACGCGAAATATAAAGGAGAAGTCGTTCCGGCGGGTCTTGGCGACGGACACATCCCCGAGCTTCTTAAAACGTTCACAAAAGGCGTCCTGACGGTGGAGCCGCATCTCAAAGTGTTCGACGGCCTTGCAAAACTGGAAAGATCAGGTGAAAGGAGCGCCGTCGGGCATTCATACAGCTCATCTGACGAGGCCTTTGACGCGGCGGTCCGGGCGATAAAAGAAATCATAAGAAAAGAGGAAATACAATGAGGATCGGAGCACAACTTTATACTGTCAGAAATTATTGCAAAGACAAAGGATCGTTTGCGGAGACGCTTAAAAAGATCGCAGATATCGGTTACGGCTTCGTACAGGTCAGCGGCACATGCGCGTACGAAGCGGAATGGCTCCGAGACAGGCTCTCCGAA
>DBVT01000029.1:5669-5925 GCA_002308775.1 Mageeibacillus sp. UBA1257 | reverse complement strand
TAGGTGTCGCAGTCGGTGCTGCCGTAGGCGTAGCGGTCGGTTTTGCCGTAGGTGTAGCGGTAGGTGCTGCCGTAGGTGTAGCGGTAGGTTTCGGAGTCGCCGTTGCCGTAGCCTCCGGAGTGGCAGTAGGCGTGCTTTCGGGATCGTGTGACGATTCGGGCGTCGCTGTCACATCGGGTGTAGCTGTTGCCGTAGATTCGGGAGAAGCAGTCGGTTCCGGAGTTGGAGTTGCAGTCGGTTCCGGAGTAGGAGTCGC
>DBVT01000029.1:4643-5624 GCA_002308775.1 Mageeibacillus sp. UBA1257 | reverse complement strand
ACAGGAGTAGGCGTAGCAGTCGGAACGGGAGTCGCCGTAGCAGTCGGAGCAGGCGTCGAAGTTGCGAGCCTTCCGATGCTTTCAAGGTATCCTTCGTAATCCGGCTTTGCAAAACCTATAACGCATTTTGTGCTCTGATTGTAAAAATCAGAGTCGCTGCTGATCGTTCTCTTGTTTATCTTGTCGGAAAAGTTTCCGTCCATTATCTTGTAAGAAAGGACTCCGTTTGAAGAGTATTGCGCATCGGTTACTACGATACCGACGTGCTGCGCATAGCTCAAAGTCGATCTTCCGTTCCAGTTCGCCTCATTCGTATAATCCTTTCCGTTCCAGCTGAAATAGACGATATCTCCTTTTTTCGGAAGATATCCGGAAGCGTTTGAATAGAAGCAGTGTCTGTCGTAAAAATCTCTCGCTGATACGCTCTGGTTGCCGCAGTTCAGGAAGAGGTCTCCGAGCATACTCGTTCCGTATTCCCAGTCGAGCACCTGAACACAGTAACATATGAAATACATGCACCAACTGCCCGTGGGGTTGCCTGCCCATTCGCCGTATTTTGATATTCCGTCGTGTTCCGCTATATAGTCGGTGTATACTCTGCCGCCTGACGTGACCTTTCTTACGGGATATTTGTTCTCGTTCGCCATCTCGTTTTCCGCGATCCAGATGAGCGTGTTGACGACCTGTTCCTTCGTCAGCGGATCCGTATAATTATCGGCAAAAACACCCTGCGTTCCCGACAGGATGAACGTGAAAGATATGGTAACAGCAAGCAGAAGGCTCACAAATCTCTTCATAAAACACGCTCCGTTGTTTTTGCGTTTTCAGTGTCAAATTAAAAAAGCTCCGCACGGCAAAAAAGACACTGAAATAGTTTTAACTGGAATAATATATCATATCGTTCCTTTTTTTTCAAATACTTTCGAAAAATTGCATAAAGAAGTTCGAAAACCGTATCTTTGACAGAGAAACGTATACGCG
>DBVT01000029.1:254-4470 GCA_002308775.1 Mageeibacillus sp. UBA1257 | reverse complement strand
ATGGCTTACAATTCGTATGTCATAATCGACGACAAAATAGCTGTCACGGATACTGTGGACAAAAATTTTACGCATGAATGGCTGGACAATCTGGCGGAAGCGCTGGGAGGAAGAGCGCCTGACTATCTTATCGTACATCATATGGAGCCCGATCATTCGGCAAATATCCTGCAGTTTATGAATACGTATCCGAAGGCAGTTATCGTGGCGTCTGCCAAGGCTTTTACGATGATGCAGAACTTCTTCGGGAAGGATTTTGCGGACAGAAGGATCGTCGTCGGAGAGGGAGACAAGCTCGAACTCGGAAGACACACTCTTTGCTTTGCGGCCGCTCCGATGGTCCACTGGCCTGAAGTCATAATGTCGTACGACGAAAAGGACAAGGTGCTTTTTTCGGCTGATGCGTTCGGCAAATTCGGCGCTCTTGACGTTGAAGAGGATTGGGCATGCGAGGCGAGAAGGTACTATTTCGGCATCGTGGGAAAGTACGGCACCCAGGTCCAGAACCTTCTTAAGAAGATCTCCGCTCTCGATATTAAAACGGTCTGCCCGCTTCACGGACCTGTTCTTTCGGATGATCTCGGTTATTATCTCAACCTTTACAACATCTGGTCGTCATACGCGTCAGAGAGCGACGGAATAGTGATCGCTTACACATCCGTTTACGGAAATACGAAAAAAGCTGTTGAACTGCTCTCGGATAAACTGAAGTCAAAAGGTTGTCCAAAGATCGTTTTACACGACCTGGCGAGAACGGATATGGCTGAGGCTGTCGAGGACGCTTTCCGTTACGGCAAGCTCGTACTCGCGACGACCACGTACAACGCAGACATCTTCCCGTTTATGAGAACGTTCATAGAACATCTTACGGAGAGAGGATTCAAAAACAAGACGGTCGCGCTCATCGAAAACGGCTCATGGGCTCCTCAGGCCGCGAAAACGATGAAAAACATGCTCGCGGAGTGTAAAAATATCAATTTCACCGATACGACGGTTAAAATAGTTTCGGCTCTCAGTGATGACAGCAAGAAACAGATCGACGATCTCGCAAAAGAACTCACGACGGAATACGTAGAGAGAAACGGCGAAACAGCTGACAAAAACAATATGTCAGCTCTCTTCAAGATCGGATACGGACTGTACGTTCTGACCACGAACGACGGCAGGAAGGACAACGGAATGATAGTCAATACGGTTTCCCAGGTCACAAGCTCTCCGAACAGGATCGCCGTCTGCATAAACAAGCAAAACTACTCATATCACGTAGTGAAACAGACCGGTATCATGAATATCAACTGCCTCTCAGTCGAAGCGCCATTCAGCGTATTTGAAAGCTTCGGATTCAGAAGCGGCAGATCGGTCGACAAATTCGAAGGAGAACAGGTGCTCCGCTCCGACAACGGACTGGTCTTTTTACAGAAATACATAAACGCTTTCATGTCTCTCAAAGTGGAGCAGTACGTGGACCTCGATACGCACGGAATGTTCATCTGCTCCGTGACTGAAGCGAGAGTGATCTCAGACAAGGAGACGATGACGTATACGTATTACCAGAGCAACGTTAAACCGAAGCCTGAGACAAAAGGCAAGAAAGGTTATGTCTGCAAGATCTGCGGATATGTTTACGAAGGCGACGAGCTTCCGGAAGATTTCGTCTGCCCGCTGTGCAAACACGGAGCGGCCGATTTCGAACCGATAGAATAAGAAGGGCGACATAAAGGAAAATAGCGGTGAAAGGAGTTTGGAGGCATGAAATACGTTTGCGACGCGTGCGGCTGGGAGTATGATGAGGAAAAGGGCGATCCGGATAACGGTATCGCGCCCGGAACAAAATTCGAAGATCTGCCGGAAGATTTTGAATGTCCTGTATGCGGCGTGGGGAAAGATATGTTTTCTCCTGTCGGGGAATAAGAGAGAGTTTGCTGTCAGAAATTTGAGGTTGTGTGCGAAGGACTGTCTGTGCCTTTAAGTCTGCCCGGTCAGAGCGACTGACACAGAAAACAGCATGATCGACACGTTAAAATGCACAGGCTGCTCGAAACGATACTGAACGATCCGCCGAAGGGATTCCCCGTTGAAGAGGCGGAAATTATACTTAAAATGATAGCGGAAAAAGAACCGCACGGTGAGGAGGAAAAAACTATGGAGAAAAAGAACATTTACGCAGGAACTCAGACAGAGAAGAACCTGCAGGCTGCATTTGCAGGAGAGTCACAGGCGAGAAACAAATACACTTATTTTGCTTCCGCAGCTAAAAAAGAAGGATACGAGCAGATCTCGGCTCTCTTCCTGAAGACGGCTGAAAACGAGAAAGAACACGCAAAACTGTGGTTCAAGGAGCTCGGCGGCATCGGAACGACGGCTGAGAACCTCGAAGCTGCAGCTGACGGTGAAAACTACGAGTGGACGGACATGTACGAAGAGTTTGCGAAAACAGCTGATGCTGAAGGATTCCACGCTCTGGCGGCAAAATTCCGCGGAGTCGCCGCGATCGAAAAACATCACGAAGAGCGTTATCGCGCGCTGCTTCGCAACGTTGAGGCTCAGGAAGTTTTCAAAAAGAGCGAAGTAAAGGTCTGGGAATGCAGAAACTGCGGACATATCGTAGTCGGAACCAAGGCTCCGGAAGTGTGCCCCGTTTGCGCTCATCCTCAGAGCTATTTCGAGATCAATGCTGAAAATTATTGATCTTACCACGAAAGGAAGAGACAGTTATTATGGAAATGAAATTTTATCGCTGTGAAATTTGCGGACAGATCGTCGCTGTTGTAAAAAAGACAGGCAGCCCGGTCATTTGCTGCGGGAGACCCATGCAGGAAATAGTTCCCGGAACAGTTGACGCATCGCTTGAAAAGCACGTTCCCGTATACGAAGTGAAGGACGGAAAAGTATTCGTTACGATCGGTGCGGTTCCTCATCCGATGGTCGAAAACCACTACATCGAATGGGTCTCGCTCCAGACAAAATACGGAAACCAGAGAAAAGCTTTGAAGCCCGGCGACGAGCCCAAGGTCTGCTTCTCGATCTGCGAAGGTGACGAAGTAGAGGCTGTTTATGCATACTGCAACCTTCATTCTCTCTGGAAGGCTTGATAAAGTCTTGAAAAAAGCGTAAAATATCTTTCGTTTGGGAGGAAGAACGATGAAGGTAAAATTGAATCCCGACAAAGAGATCGTAAAAACGATCAGAGAAGGCCTCAAACGCACGGGCGGATATTGCCCCTGCCGCAGAGAGAGAACAGAGGATACAAAATGCATGTGCAAAGAGTTTCGCGGTCAGATAGACGATCCGACATATGAGGGCTTCTGCCATTGCATGCTGTATTACAAATCGCTTGGCGATTGAGAAGGAGAGGTCACTATGGCTGAGATCAAGATCACAAATGATAACTTTGAAGAAGAAGTTCTGAGATCCGATCTGCCCGTACTGGTTGATTTCTGGGCGACATGGTGCGGACCCTGCAAGATGCTCGGACCGGTCATCGCTGAAATTGCGAAGGAGTACGAAGGCAAAATAAAGGTCGGAAAGGTAAATGTTGACGAAGAAGACGAGCTCGCGGGAGCTTTCGGAATCGACAGCATACCCACTTTGATACTTTTTAACGGCGGAAAGCCCAAGGCAACATCTATCGGATACCGCCCGAAAGCTCAAATCGTCGATATGATCGATAAGACAGTTTGAAAGGAGTAGGAAAATGAAAAGGTATTTAACAAGAATCATCCTTCTTGTCATCGTTTCGTGTATGGCGATAGCGTTCATATCCTGTAACCGTGACAATGGATACGTCGTTCCGAGTTTCGAACCCGGAACAGTCCTCGAACC
Source organism: Mageeibacillus sp. UBA1257 (assembly GCA_002308775.1). GTDB lineage: Bacteria > Bacillota > Clostridia > UBA1212 > UBA1257 > UBA1257. Next base: position 648 of record DBVT01000029.1, on the reverse strand, counting down.
GAAAGGCAGGATCAAAGCCACGACATATTTGAGATCGGGCAATGATTCCGAGATCGCTTTCGACAAGTGGATCAAGGCATACAACGAGATCTATCCGAACGTCGTCGTAAAACCTGATATCATCGAATGGTCGGCTCTCGCAACGAAAGTCGCTGCAGGCGATATCGGAGATGTTTACTACGGCTGCGAACAGGACGTTTACACATACGCTGTTACGCACAGAGCGGCGATGGCTCTGGACGCATATGTAGATCTTCTGGGAATAGACATTACGGACGTTTTTACCGGACTTTATGATCTGGGATGCGCGAACGGTCTGCTCTATATGGTACCTTCGGACCTGAACCCCGGAGTTCTCTATACGAACAAGACGATGCTCGCTGAAGCGGGTGTT
>DBVT01000029.1:0-189 GCA_002308775.1 Mageeibacillus sp. UBA1257 | reverse complement strand
CGACGGCACGATCGCTCAGTGCGCAATGAACTACGACACCACATTCCCGGGCATTATGAGATTTATGGTCGGTTTCGGCGGAAACTGGGTAGACAAAGTCAACAAGAGACTCAACCTCGTATCTGATGAAAACTGTCTCAAAGGTGTAACGGAGCTCATCGAATTGATCGACAAAGGATATGTTTACGT
>DBVT01000082.1:962-6512 GCA_002308775.1 Mageeibacillus sp. UBA1257 | reverse complement strand
CGTCGTCGTAACCGGCCTTGATGAGCGTGGATTCCACGCAGTCCTGGATATCCTCAACTGTGATGAGGTTGTCCTTGATCTTCGGCTCGAATTCCGAAGTTACTTTCAGCGCGAGGAGGTCTATCACCTGCGGGTGATACTGCTTCTCCTGCGCTTCGAACGCCATTTTAATAGCGTTTGAGATCTTTGTGAGATCGAAATCTACGACCTTACCGTCTCTCTTCTGTACCTGATACATTGCTTTGCTCCTTATATGTAAAATTTTATGATTAGACATAAAAATAGACCAAAATCGGTTATTTCTATAATAAAATAATATCTTGTGCTTGTCAATATAGAAAGCACAAGATATTGTGTATATTTTTGCGACAGATTACTAGATATAGCAACTGAAAACTGTAACTAGAAGTCTTCGGATCAGGCCAGGAAGCCCTCTACTATGGCAGCCTCGGCTTCTTCCTGGGTGAGCCCCAGGGTGCGCAGCTTCATGATCTGCTCGCCTGCGATCTTGCCTATGGCTGCTTCGTGGATGAGGGCAGCCTCTTTGGAATTTGCGATGAGGCATGGACGGGCGGTGACTTTGCCGTTTTCCGCGAGGATGCCGTCGCATTCGGAGTGGCCCTGGCAGACGACGTTTCCGATGATATCAGACTGGTATTCCTGGACAGAATCGCCTCTTGCGACGGAACGGGAGATCAGATTGACGGAAGCGTTTTCGCCGTTGACTTCAACCGCGAAGGACGTTTTGGCTGTTTCGTCATAGTTTGTGAGCAGACGCTCTTTGATGACGAGCCTGGAATCTGCGCCGTTCATTTTAACCTTGCACGTTCTCGTTGTATCCGTAATACCTCCAAGCTGGGAAGTATCCATTTCGAGATAAGCTCCTTCTTCGAGGATCGCGTCAGTTACAGGGTTGATCACGCGGTTTGCGGTGTCTTTACCTGTTCCGACGTGCTTTTCAACGTATAAAACGTGCGAATTTTTACCGCAGAAGAATCTGTGGATACCGTTGTGGCGGGCGAGTTCGTCAGTCTCGGAATGGAGGCCGCAGCCGGCGACTATAATGACATCGGCGCCTTCGGCAATAAAGAAATCGTTGTAAACGAGGTCGTCTATGTTGCTCTTCGTGACGCATGCCGGGATGAAGACCTTTTCGCCTTTAGTCTCTGAGGAAATGTATATCTCGAGTCCGGGGCCGTCTTTTTTAGATTCTATTTTGATATGCTCCGTAGATGCGCGCGCGATGCTTTGGCAGTCCTCTCTGATATTGTACGCGATAGGGGTCTCGGAATTGATCGAAAAAGGAGTGTCGGAAACAAGATCCAAAAGTTCTTTGGTGATATTTTTAAATTCCATCGGGGATCGCTCCTTTCCTGTTGCAGCATGAATGATACGTGTCGTTTTCACAGAAGATCTTCTTAAACATTTCTGCCCTCTCGCCGTAATCGGTGACGCGTCCTCCGTCTATGACAGCTATCTCGTCTGCTATCGAAAGAACCTTTTTCTGGTGAGAAATGATGATAAGCGCCGAATCGCTGTCGTTTTTGAGGCTTTCAAACGTCTCCGTGAGATCCTTGAAGCTCCAGATATCGATTCCCGCCTCGGGTTCGTCAAAGATAGTATATTTCGCGTGTCTGAGTAAAACGCTCGCGATCTCGACTCTCTTTATTTCTCCTCCCGAAAGTTTTGCGTCGACTTCTCTGTCGAGGTATTTTTCCGGCTGCAATCCCACCTTCAGAAGAGTCTCGCGGATCTCCGCGTCGGATGCTTCTTTATTCGCAATGGTCAAAAGGTCGCGGACGGTGATGCCCTTGAATCTGACGGGCTGCTGGAAAGCAAAAGCAAGTCCCTTTTTTGCTCTTTCGGAGACGTCGAGGTCAGTGATATCTTCGTCGTCCATGATAATTTTACCTGAAAGGGGAGTTTCGATCCCGGCGATCAGCTTGGCCAGAGTCGTCTTGCCGCTTCCGTTAGGTCCCGTTATAACGAGCAGCCTGTTGTGGGGCACGGCAAGAGAAATATTGTTTATGATCGTAGTTCCCATGGGGGTATTCCACACGAGATTTTCAAGTTTTAACATAAAAATTCTCCATGAATCGTCAGTTTTTTCGCGGCGTGTAAAATTAAACGCCACCGGGAGAGTATTATACCACAACTTGCAAAAAATCGGTATACAAGATATAATACAAAAGAGTCTGCCTGTATCTTAAGCGCGTATGTTTTTGCGGCGGGCAGGGCGAAAGAGGTATCTATATGACGTTATATGAAAAAATAATCAACAGGCAGGAAAAACTGGCTTTGGTCGGACTCGGATATGTGGGAATGCCCATAGCGGTGGAGTTTGCGAAGCACGTGGATGTCATCGGATTCGACATCAACAAGGCGAAGATCGAAGCGTACAGATCCGGCAAAGATCCGACAAGGGAAGTCGGAGACGATGTTATAAAAAACAGCTCTGTCGAATGGACGTACGACGAGAAAAAGCTGAAAGAAGCCAAATTTATTATCGTGGCTGTTCCGACACCTGTAAATAAGGACACGACGCCTGACCTTGCGCCTGTCATCGGCTCGAGCGAGATAGTCGGCAGAAACCTCACAAAAGGCGCGATCGTGGTATACGAATCGACGGTTTATCCGGGTGTTACGGAAGAGACATGCGTTCCGATACTCGAAAGGGAATCGGGAATGAAATGCGGTGTAGATTTTAAAGTCGGTTATTCTCCCGAAAGGATCAATCCCGGAGACAAGGTCCACAGACTGACAAATATAAAGAAGATCGTTTCCGGAATGGACGAAGACGCACTCGAAACCATCGCAAGCGTTTACGGAATAGTCGTCGAAGCTGGAGTTCACAAAGCGTCGTGCATCAAAGTCGCTGAAGCCGCGAAAGTCATTGAAAACAGCCAGAGAGATATAAATATAGCGTTTATGAACGAGTTGTCGATCATTTTTAACAAGATGGGCATCGATACGCTCGAAGTGCTTGAAGCTGCGGGAACGAAGTGGAATTTTCTTCCTTTCAGACCGGGTCTCGTCGGAGGTCACTGCATAGGCATCGATCCGTACTACCTCACGTACCGCGCGGAGCAGTTCGGCTACCACAGTCAGATAATCCTCTCCGGCAGGCGCATCAACGACGATATGGGCAAATATGTCGCAGAGCAGACTGTAAAACAGCTCATCAAAGCCGACAAACCGATAAGCCACGCGAAAGTAGGATGCCTCGGAATAACTTTCAAAGAGGACTGCCCCGATACGAGAAACAGCAAGGTTGACGATATAATCAAAGAACTCAACGAATACGGCATAAAGCCGCTGGTGTGCGATCCTGTGGCGGATGCGGCAGACGCGAAGAGATTTTACGGAGTGGACCTCGTTCCGCTGTCTGAATTCAAGGATCTCGACTGTCTGATCATCGCAGTGGCGCATAAAGAGTTCAAGGCGCTTCCTGACGAAGACATCGAAGCGATGTTCAAAAACGAGCCCAACAAACGCAAAGTCATCGTAGATGTCAAGGGCGTTCGCGACAAAAACACATTCATCTCGAAAGAGTACAAATATTTCAGACTGTGATGTAAAGACCGCAGAAGATACAGAGGAACGATATGGGATACGACAGTGTAAAATTTCCTGAAGGATCGCTATTTCTCGTGACGGGAGGAGCCGGCTTCATCGGTTCGAACCTTTGCGAAGCCATTTTACGACTCGGATACAGGGTCAGATGTCTTGACGACCTCTCGACGGGGAAACAGGCGAACGTGGATATGTTTGCCGGAGAGCCGAATTACGAGTTCATAAAAGGCGACATAAAAGATCTCGACACATGTATGAACGTATGCGAGGGCGTGGATTACGTGCTAAATCAGGCCGCGTGGGGAAGCGTTCCGAGATCGATCGAGATGCCCCTGTATTACTGCGCGAACAACATCCAGGGCACGCTCAATATGCTCGAAGCCGCCCGCAGGAAAGGCGTAAAAAAGTTCGTATACGCGTCTTCATCCTCTGTTTACGGAGACGAACCGAATCTTCCGAAAAAGGAAGGAAGAGAGGGCAACCTTTTGTCTCCTTATGCTGTTTCAAAGAGAGCTGACGAGGAATGGGCGAAGCAGTATACTCGCCACTACGGACTGGACACATACGGACTGAGATATTTTAACGTTTTCGGCAGGAGGCAGGATCCGGACGGAGCGTATGCGGCAGTCATTCCGAAATTCATAAAACAGCTCCTTCGCGGCGAGACTCCGACGATCAACGGAGACGGAAAGCAGAGCCGCGATTTTACCTATATAGAGAACGTTATCGAAGCGAATCTGAAAGCGTGTCTCGCGCCTCACGAATCGGCGGGAGAGGCTTACAATATCGCTTACGGCGGCAGAGAATACCTGATAGATATATATTACGGACTCACGAAGGCTCTGGGCGTTGACAGAGAGCCGATATTCGGACCTGACCGCGCGGGAGACATAAAACACAGCAACGCAGACATCGGCAAGGCGAGAAGTATGCTGGGATACGATCCCGACTGGAATTTTGAACGCGGCATAGCAGCTGCCATCGAGTGGTACAAAGCAAATCTGTAAAAAGGACTATCGGAATGGACGGAAACGGGAAAGCAGCAGAAAAACCTTTTGTAACGGCTCTGATCGTCGTGAGAAACGAGGAAAAATATATCGCCAAATGCCTTGGCTCGCTTCTTTGCCAGGACTATCCTTCCGACTGCTATGAAATAGTGATCGTCGACGGAGAATCGACAGATAAAACGCTCGAGATCATAAACGAAGAAATTAAAAAGGCTTCCGAAGAGAGACAGACTCCTTCCGTAAGGATACTGAACAACCCCAAACACATACTTGCTTCGGGCTGGAATACAGGTATCAAAGCGGCGCAGGGGGAGTATATTATAAGACCTGACGCGCATGCGTATGTCGAGAAAGATTTCATATCGAAAAATGTTGATGTCATGCTGAAGGTCGGAGACGCGTCGTGCGTCGGCGGCCGGATGGTGACGGTGAGTACCACGAAAAAGGGAGAGATGATCAAAGAGGCTCTTTCGAGTCCTTTCGGAGTCGGCGGCGCGAAATTCCGCTATTCAAAAGAGGCCGGATACGTAGATACGGTCGCGTACGGCTTGTATAAAAAGAGCGTTTTCGACGAGATAGGGTATTTTAATGAGGCGCTCGTGAGGACGCAGGACAACGATCTCCACAGGAGGATGAGGGACGCGGGGATGAAATTTTACCTCGATCCGGAGATCTGCTCCTACTATAATTCTCGCGACACGTTCAAAAAGCTCGCAAAGCAGCAGTTCAGCAACGGCAAATGGACGATGATCAATTTCAGACTCCGCCCCGGTAAAATGTCCCTCAGGCATTTCGTCCCGCTCGCTTTCGTCCTTGCGCTGATCGTCACACTGATCGGCGGAATATTCTTCCATCCGATATGGTTTTTGACGCTTGGAGGACTTTTGATGCATCTTGCGTGCGGACTCGTTTTCGCTGTAAAAAGGACGAAAAAAATATCTCACATACTCGCGCTCCCGTGGGTGTTCCT
>DBVT01000082.1:667-871 GCA_002308775.1 Mageeibacillus sp. UBA1257 | reverse complement strand
CCGTCTAAACGGACGGAAGATCTTTACAGTAAACGCCCGTGTATAAAAAGAGATCTCCGGCGCTGCGGAGATCACATACAACGAGCTGTTCAAACAGTTTTTTATTTCGCTGAAATCACGTCACAATGGATACGATATCTTTCAGGCACTCCTCGTTCGAGACGAGATCGCGGTGTGCTATATTGGAATATGTGTATGCCCTGC
>DBVT01000082.1:0-629 GCA_002308775.1 Mageeibacillus sp. UBA1257 | reverse complement strand
GAAGCGTTGGTAACTCCGCCCGGTGCGAGAGTGTCCATGCCTGTTCCGATAATAAAGGAGAAGCATGTTTTGTCGAGCGTTTCAACGACGTCTTTTCTTATATAATCAGCCGTTTCACGGCCTTTTATCGCTGCGGGGGATGTGAATTTCGAGGGATCGAACGATTCATCCGGGATCATCGCGTAGACGGAAGGCATCGATCTTGCGCAGAGAACGATGGAATTGATGGCTTCTCTTACCATCTCGTTCTCCTTGAATTCAAGGAATTCCTCCGGGAGAGTTTCTCCCTGACCCAGCTGCTGAAGGAGAACGTCAGTGTCCTGAAGCACGAGGGATGCGTTTTCGGAGCCGAGCAGAGGAGAACCGCAAAGGACACCATGTTTCAGCGAACCGGTACCGTATTTTTTTGCGTACGACGTCAGTACGAGACCTCCCATGCTGTGAGCGACGATATTGACCTTCGAGACGTTTTTGTCAGCCTTTATATTTTCGATCAAGGTATTCAGTTTATCCGCCGTGTCCCGAATATCCATTCTGAAATCGTAACCGAAGAAAAAGACATTTTCGGAGCCGATCTCTTTTGCGACAGCAGCAGCGAGGGTCCTGTACGTATCGAGCGTTCCGATGTT
>DBVT01000107.1:8162-8369 GCA_002308775.1 Mageeibacillus sp. UBA1257 | reverse complement strand
AAGAAGGAAAATTACGCGACCGCGGAGCTTTCGGACATATACGGAAGCGTCGATCTTTTGATATTCCCGAAGGCGTACGAGCAGTACAAAGCGTTCATCAGATCAGACGAACTCGTATTCATAAAGGGCAAACTGAGCATAAGAGAGGATGAATCTCCGAAGATCCTCGTTGATTATGTTTCTTCCCTGGATAATTATCTCAGCAGC
>DBVT01000107.1:7954-8149 GCA_002308775.1 Mageeibacillus sp. UBA1257 | reverse complement strand
ACCTGCGACGCTTCGAAAAAGAAGCAGCTCGAAGCCTTCGTAAAATATTTTTACGGAAAAAGGGATATCGTGATCAAAGATAAAAAGACGGGAGAGGTGCTTGTAAAAGGTTACATAGATCCGGAAGAGAGGGTCCTTTCTCACCTCGAAAGCATAATCGGATGAGTGCCGCAAAACAATAACGGAAACGATCAG
>DBVT01000107.1:7055-7901 GCA_002308775.1 Mageeibacillus sp. UBA1257 | reverse complement strand
GGAGACGCGCCGGGAATGAATGCTGCGCTGAGAGCAGTAGTAAGAACAGGCATATACAGAGGCTTTCAGGTCTACGGTATCAGAAGAGGATATGTCGGACTATTGAACGGCGAAATGGAAGAGATGAATTTAAGATCCGTTTCCGATATCATGAACCGGGGAGGAACCATACTCCAGACATCGAGATGCAAGGAATTTACAACGGAAGACGGAATTCATAGAGCCGCGAGGATGTGCGACGTTTTCAAACTCGACGGTCTTGTGATAATAGGCGGAGACGGTTCTTTCAGAGGCGCGAGAGAGCTTTCAAGACACGGAGTTCCCGTCATAGGCATCCCCGCAACGATAGACAACGATATCAGCAGTACAGATTACACGATAGGCTTCGACACAGCTCTCAATACGGTAAAAGACGCGATCGACAAGATCAAAGACACCGCTTCTTCTCACGAAAGATGCTCCGTCGTCGAGGTCATGGGAAGGGACGCCGGATATATCGCTCTTTACTGCGCGATCGCTGACGGCGCAGAGGTTTGCCTGCTTCCGGAAAAGAAATTCGATATCGAAACAGACGTAATAAAACCGATACTCGGCTGCAGAAACAGAGGCAAGCACCATTACATCGTCATAGTCGCGGAAGGAGTAGGCGGAACGATGGATATCGCGCGGCAGATCGAGNNATATCGCAGGCATATCAACGACAGTTACGATCCTGGGCCACATCCAGAGAGGCGGAAGCCCGACTGTGAGAGACAGAGTAACAGCAAGCCTTATGGGGGCAAAAGCGACAGAATGCCTCGCGCAGGGAGAAATAAACAAAATAATAGCCGAAAGAGACGATAAATA
>DBVT01000107.1:6755-6961 GCA_002308775.1 Mageeibacillus sp. UBA1257 | reverse complement strand
ATTAAAAAGGACTGAAAAACCATGAACGAAAGGACATTCAGTGTTCTCGATTTCAATACGATAAAAGAGGAACTTGCCCAAAACGCAGTGACGCCGAAGGGAAGAGAACTCGCGGAAAATATCGCCCCGTCTACGGATATTGACGAGGTGGAGTCCCTGCTTTGCGAAACGGATGAATGCACGACGCTCCTGGTAAAAAGAGGCTG
>DBVT01000107.1:6014-6686 GCA_002308775.1 Mageeibacillus sp. UBA1257 | reverse complement strand
AGCCTTTTGAGAACGGCGAGGAGATTGATCGCTTATTATCCCGTTCAGGATGACGAAAACGGCAAAAAAAGGCATATGGAAAGACATTTTTCCATGCTGAGAGAAGATAAGCAGACGGAGGACCGCATAACGTTCTGCATACTTTCCGAAGACGAAATGGCTGATGAGGCAAGTCCGGAGCTCTCTTCTATAAGGAGAAAGATCAGGGACAGGCAGGAACATGTCAGAGAAAAACTGAACGCCGTGATCAGATCCAAATCGTCAAAATATCTGCAGGAGCCCGTCATCACTGTCAGAGGCGACAGGTACTGCGTTCCGGTAAAAATCGAATGCAGAAATGATTTTCCCGGGATCGTCCACGACACGTCATCTTCCGGTCAGACGCTTTTTATAGAGCCCGCATTCGCAGTCGAGGCAAACAACGAGATCAGGGANNCTGAAGGTAAGAGAGGAAAATGAGATAAGAAGGATAACGGCAGAGCTTTCTCTCAGCGTCGGAGGACTTGCGAACGTTTTAAGACAGGATCAGATCGCCGTATCGTATATAGATCTGGTATTCGCGAAGGCGAAAATGGCTGTCGCGATGAGGGCTTTCAAACCGGAGATCAACGACAGGGGATATATAAACATAATTGCCGGGAGGCATCCGCTGATAGAAAAGCATACTGTTGT
>DBVT01000107.1:5871-6002 GCA_002308775.1 Mageeibacillus sp. UBA1257 | reverse complement strand
CCGATAGATTTCCACATAGGCGACACTTTCAGATCGCTCATCATCACAGGCCCCAATACAGGCGGTAAAACCGTCACACTCAAAACGGTTGGACTTTTTACTTTGATGACGCAGATCGGAATGCTCATTCC
>DBVT01000107.1:263-5822 GCA_002308775.1 Mageeibacillus sp. UBA1257 | reverse complement strand
GCCCAGAATCTGAGTACGTTCTCATCTCATATGAAAAACATCGCGGAGATCCTCGGGAAGGCCGACAGCAGGTCGCTGGTGCTCTTCGACGAGCTCGGGGCAGGAACAGACCCCAATGAAGGCGCGGCGCTTGCAATGGCTATTTTAGAAGCAGTATATCAAATGGGAGCGATCACTCTCGCGACTACGCACTACAGTGAAATAAAGGTCTTCGCATCGACGACGGAGGATTTTGAAAACGCCTGCTGCGAATTTGACGTCGCGACTCTGAGACCGACATACAAACTGCTCATAGGGATTCCCGGTAAAAGCAACGCATTCGCGATAGCTTCGAGGATAGGACTCGATCCGGCGATCACGGAAAGAGCGAAGGAATTTTTAACAGGGGAAGATATGCGTTTTGAGGATATGCTCCTCGGAATCGAAAAGAGCAGGGCACAGATCGAAGCAGACAGGCAGGAGTCGGAGCGTCTGAGACAGGAATCAGAAGAGCTCAAAGAGGAAATCAGGAACGAGAGAAAGAAGCTTGACGAGCGACACAACGAGATCATCGCAAAGTCGAAAAAAGAGGCAGAGAAGGTGCTCTCCGACGCAAAAAAAGAAGCAGACAAACTGCTCTCGGAAATCAGGAAAGCTTCTTTTACCCAGGGTAAAAATATAAGGGACGCGGAGGATGCGGCGAGGAAGATCGATGCTTTAAAGGGAGAGATCTCGTCGGAATATGATGAAAAAACGGCGAAAGCGTCAGATTCGATGAAAAAAGCGACAGAGATCAAAGCGGGCATGGACGTATATATCGCGGGGCTTGAGACTCATGCGAGCGTTTTAAAGGAGCCCGATTCGCAGGGAAAGGTCTACGTGCAGGCAGGCATCATAAAAACGTATGTTAACGCGGACCAGATCAGGATACCTGAAAGCGCTAAAGTTTCCGGAGGTTCGTCAAGATCCGGCGGCCGCGGAGAGATGAAAGGCGCCCATATCAAGACGGAACTCGACCTTCGCGGTTACAATTCCGAAGAGGCTGTCGCGGCTCTCGAAAAATACATCGACGATGCGATGATGGCGAATCTTCAGTCATTCAGCATCATACACGGAAAGGGAACGGGCGTTTTACGTCAGACTGTCCACAGATTCCTGAAGGACGACAAGAGGGTAAAAAAGTTCAGACTGGGTGAATACGGTGAAGGAGACGCGGGCGTTACGATCGCCTACCTGAAAGTCTGAAAAGGCATAATGATCCGAAAAGTGATATAATTAATATAAACAATTCAACGGAGGTTTTTCTAAAATGAAGAAATTGTACAGAATGATCTTGGTCGCGTTATGCGCAATAATGGGTTTGTCTGTCGTAGGATGCAGCAACGACCCCGGCACGCCGAAGGAGACAGCTACTCCCGAAGTCACTGCGGAACCTACTCCCGAGCCTACGCCTGTCATAGAATATACATGGAAGGATCTCGAAGCGGAGAGCACTGAGATCGCAGTGGCAAAATTAAAGCCCACTATCATCGGCAGAGTAATAACATCCGCTACTTCATACACGTTCAATTATTCATCAGGAGGCGTTGAATTCGGATTCACGGGGACATCCCTTTCAGTCGATTTTAACAAGTGCGGTGCATGGGTGGCTGTATATGTTGACGACATGGAAGAGATCGTGATCAACGCGACGGAGAAAGGCCTCGTGCAGGTCGTCGGCGGTCTTTCGGCTGATCAGATCCACTGCGTAAGGATACAGAAGAGAAGCGAGTCGAATGCGGGACAGATGATCATTAAGACGGTAAAAATTGACGACGGAGCCAAATTTTACGTAAAAGAATACAAATCACAGAGAAAACGCATCGAAGTACTCGGCGACTCGATCGCATGCGGATACGGAAATATCTCCGGGCTTATTACAAAGACAACTGACAGCTACCTCGAGGAAGAGGACGGAACACAGACGTTCGCGACGATGCTCGCTGATTACTACCAGGCAGATCTGTGCGTATGCTGCATATCGGGAATAGGCGTCGGAAACTCCAAAAACTCGCCCTGGCCGATACTCCCAAGCTACAAGATGGACGGAAACAAGAAGCACGATTTTACCAAAGACATACCCGACCTTCTGATAATCGAACTCGGACAGAATGACTTCGCGTGCGGCAATACGGGCGATGAATTCATCGAATACGCTCACCAGCTCGTCGACTTCATAAGAGGCAACTATCCGGACGTTCCGATAATCTGGTATTACGGGATCATGGGAGAAGCTCTCTTTGACCAGATCGACACGGTAGTGAAATCATACAACGACGCCGGTGACAAGAATATCTACTTCCTCAAAACACATATGGATGAGAACGAGCCCCTGGGAGGCGCAGGACATCCGTCCGTAACGACCATGAGGAGAATGACGAACGAACTCGTCGAATTCATCTCGAAAACTCTCAACTGGTGATAAAACAGGTAAAACAGCGATATCACTGTCGTGATATTTTTTAAAAGCAAAGGAGCAACTGCAGGTGTCTGAAAAGCAGGCAAAAAAGAAAAAAAGAAGAAGATCTTCCGGAAATGACGAAGAAGTGAGAAAAAGCGCCGTTACGGTGACGAAATCAGATCAGCGCAGAAAAGAAGCTGCCGGCATCGCGATCGCCGCAGGAGCGCTTCTGCTCCTTATAAGTCTGCTCGGAAAAGCCGGCGCTCTCGGAAACGGGATCAAGTTCATATTCTTCGGTGTGTTCGGCGCGCCTGTATCTTTCGGTCTCGTGGCTGTGTTTGCGGTCCTCGCGTTTTGCATGCTGAGGGGCTCCTCGGGCGAGGTCTTCAGATTCAGAAACGTCGTGATGCTTGTATTTTTCATATTATTCACGTCTGCGTTTATTTTTACGGTCGCGGAGAAGGAAACGACAGAGTTCGCTTTCCTCGATATGCTTAAAATGAGCTGGAATACAAAGCTCGGAGGCGTGCTTGACGGAATGATGAGCCTTACGCTTCAGAATCTCGTTGACAGACCCGCGACATTCATAATCATCATCACGGGCATGCTCGTATTCGCGATCTTACTGTTCTCGATATCGCTTGTAAAATTCTTCAAATGGATATACGGAGCGATCGCCGGACTCGTTTCCAAGGGCAAGAGGATATCCAAAAGGTTCAGCGACGACAATAAAAAGAAGCGCGGGATCTTCGGAAAGAACAGAAAAGACGGTGAAAACGGCGAGAAGGATAATAAGCCTGCTTATACGATCACAGACGGCGGGAAGACTGTTTACGACCCCGAAACAGGCGAAATAATATCTGAAACAGGCATTTCAGGACGTAAAAACGACACTCCGGCGATCGAAGGACCCGTAACGGGAGAACAGCTCGCGATACCGCTTGACGGCGATGAAGGACAGCAGCAGACGCCCGTTTACGTTAAGCCTCCGATCGATCTTCTTGCGATGCCTGAAACAACAGATAAGCAGACAGACACCGATCAGATACAAGCAAACGCCGAGAAGCTCGAAGAGACTATGAGGAGCTTCGGCGTCTCCGCAAAGGTCATTAATGTCTCCGTGGGTCCCAATATCATAAGATACGAACTCCAGCCCCAGGCAGGAGTAAAAGTCAACCAGATAACGAGCCTCGCAAACGATATCGCTCTGAATCTCGCGACAAAGGGAAGCGTCAGAATAGAAGCGCCTATACCGGGAAAAGCTGCAATAGGCATAGAGGTCCCGAACGACGAGCGACGCACTGTATACCTTCGCGAAATAATCGATTCGCCTCTCTTCCAAAACAGCAGATCGCCTCTGACAGTCTGCCTCGGAAAGGACGTCGAAGGGCAGGGAGTTATCGCTGACATAAAGAAGATGCCTCACCTTCTGATTGCCGGTACAACGGGCTCGGGCAAAAGCATTTTACTTAATTCGATAATAGTGAGCCTGCTGTACAAATCGTCTCCCGAAGACGTGAGAATGATACTTCTGGATCCGAAAATCGTGGAACTTTCATCATTCAACGGAATTCCGCACCTTTTGACGCCTGTCGTGACTGACAGTAAGAAGGCCGCCGGAGCGCTCTCATGGGCAGTCGCTGAGATGGAAAGAAGATATGAGACATTCTCACAGTCAGGCGAGCGGGAGATAGAACAGTACAACGAATATGCTCTTGCGAACGGACTTCAGAAATTACCTCACATAGTGATAGTCATAGACGAGCTCGCTGATCTTATGGCAGTCGCGAAAGACGCTGTTGAAAATTCGATAAACAGGCTTGCGGCAAAAGCAAGGGCAGCGGGAATACATCTCGTGATCGCGACTCAAAGGCCATCCGTGAACGTTTTAACGGGAACGATAAAAGCGAATATTCCCGTCAGGATCTCGCTGTATGTATCGTCGTATGTGGATTCAAAAACTGTCCTCGATTGCGCGGGAGCCGAAAAACTGCTCGGCCGCGGCGATATGCTCTACATGCCCGGCGGCAAGGACTCTATCAGAAGGATCCAGTGCGCATATTGTGAAAAGGAGATCAAAGAGATAGTAAAATTCCTTCAGGACAATTTGGGAACTCAGTACGACAGCAATGTCAATACTCAGATAGATTCACACACGAGCGGCATTGAGAAGGGCGGCAGGGATTTCGATCCCGCGCATATGGGAGAGAGCGGAGTTGTGGACGACGAATACCTCGAGCAGGCTGTCCGGATCGGACTCCAGTACAAAAAGATATCAGCGTCATTTTTACAGACGAAACTCGGAATAGGCTTCCAGCGCGCCACGAGGATCGTCCAGTGGATGGAGGAAAACGGCATAGTTTCCGCCCGTGACGGCAACAATTCAAGAACGATACTGATCGAATCGATCGACGACTATTACAGAATCAGAAATTCGGGAGGCACATCCTTATGACAGGGCAAACATGTAAAATAATCGACGGCAAAGCCGTTGCCGAGCGCATAAAGTGCGAGATCGCTGAAGAGATCGTAAAATTGAGATCTGAGGGTATCGAACCATGCCTCGCGGTCGTAATAGTGGGTGACAACCAGGCGTCGCGCGTTTACGTGAACAACAAGAAAAAAGCCTGCGACAGAGTGGGCATAAAGTCTCTCGAATTCGCGCTCCCGGAAGAGACATCTCAGGCGGAACTGTTGAAACTGATCGATAAGCTGAACGCCGACAAGAGCGTGAACGGCATTTTGGTCCAGCTCCCGCTGCCGGGACATATAGACGAAAAAGCCGTCATCGATCGCATAGACCCTTCAAAAGACGTGGACTGTTTCCATCCTTATTCCGTGGGCAAACTCTTCACAGGCTCGCCCGTATTCCAGCCGTGCACTCCTTCGGGAATAATGGAACTGATCAAAGAGAGCGGCACGGACGTCCGCGGCAAAGATTGCGTCGTGATCGGCCGCAGCAATATCGTAGGAAAGCCTATGGCGATGCTTTTACTTGCCGCAAACGGAACGGTCACCATCGCTCATTCTAAAACGAAAAATTTAAAACGCGTCTGCAAGCGCGCGGATATCCTGGTCGTAGCAATAGGAAAGGCGAAATTCATTGACGATTCGTATGTTAAAAAAGGCGCCGTCGTTAT
>DBVT01000107.1:0-210 GCA_002308775.1 Mageeibacillus sp. UBA1257 | reverse complement strand
TCTGCGGCGCTATAACACCTGTTCCGGGCGGCGTAGGCCCGATGACCGTGACAATGCTTCTCAAAAACACGCTCACAGCAGCTAAAATGGCCTCATTATCGTAAAAAAAGTTATTGACAAACAAAAATCAGACCGCTATAATAACATTCGTTCGCGCACAGCGGACCTTCTCCATAAGAGAGGGCCAATAGCTCAGTTGGTCAGAGCTAC
>DBVT01000096.1:5282-5446 GCA_002308775.1 Mageeibacillus sp. UBA1257 | reverse complement strand
CCCGCGGCAAAGTGCCTTTCAGGCAAAGTTTTGAGACAGTCGGGATCTATTAAGACCCTTTCAGGCCTGTAAAATGTTCCGACGACGTTTTTTATGCCGCAAAGGTTCACCGCCGTTTTGCCTCCGACGGAGGAGTCGACCTGGGAGAGCAGAGTAGTCGGGAT
>DBVT01000096.1:1104-5239 GCA_002308775.1 Mageeibacillus sp. UBA1257 | reverse complement strand
CCGCCGACGGCGGCGACAGCCGAATCTCTCGTAAAACCTTTTTCGAGCATAAAGCAGAGTATCTTTTCGAGCGTTTCGGGACTCTTGCTTCCTTCTCCCCGGGGGACTGTGTAAATATATGCGTTTTCAGAGCCGGATGCGACTGCTTCCGCGTATTTTGAAGGTACGCCGTCGTCAGTCACAACGAGCACTTTGCGACCTTCGCCGAACAGTTTTCCGGCGTCATCAAGAGCTCCGCGCCTGATCTCGATACCGTATCCGCCGCCTTTGTATTTTACGCGCATGATCATTTGCCTTCACCGCCTTTTAAAACGATCTCTGCCCCGAAATGTCCCACGATCTTCAAAGTTTCACACTTTTTTGAGAGATCCGCGATCATTTTTTTACCTTCGGGGCTCGTTTCGTCCCCTTCGGCTTCAACGTAAAAATAGTACTGCCACGCCCTTTCTTTCACCGGTCGGCTCTTCAAAGCCTTCATATTGAAACCGTGACGGCTTATCGCGTTGATCGCGTCTGCCAAAGCTCCGGCGACGTCGTTTACAGTGAACATAAGGATAAATCTGCCTCTTTCGGAACCTTCAGGGAGCGTCTTGGAGAGAACGGCGAATCTCGTATAATTGTCCGCCGACTCATTAATGTCGTGATCCAGTATCTTAAGACCGTACAGATCTGCAGTTTCCGCGCTGGCGACGGCGGCGAGAGTTTTTTCGCCTCTTTCAGCCACTTCCTTCGCGGCGAGAGCTGTATTGTCGGATATTACCGTTTCGAATTTATGTCTTTTTAAATAAGCGGAACACTGTGAGAGAGCGCTCGGATGGCTTATCACAGACTTGATGTCTGATACGGAAGCATCAGGAAGGCCGAGCAGATTCTGGGTCACGGGCAAAGTATAGATGCCGGATACGACGAGATCCCCTTTGAAGAGCAGATCCATGACCCTTCCGACCGTTCCAGCGTAGCTGTTTTCGACAGGAAGCACGGCGCAGTCGCAGATCCCGTCTCTGACCGCGTTGTAAGCCTCCTCAAAATCGCCGTATCCGATGTGTTCTCCGTCCGGGAATATCCTTTTTGCCGCGATATCGGCAAAAGCGCCTTCGACTCCGGAATACGCGACTTTCATCCCGTCCATCAGTCTGTGCTGGTATCTTTTTGAAACTGTCATCAGATCGGTGAGAAAAGACAGATAGTAGCTCTTGAGCTCGGGATCGTCAAAGCAGAGAGAATTTTTCTCTATGACTTCTTTTTCCCTCGCTTCGTCAAACACCGGCAGTCCGTGCTCCTTTTTATATTCCGCGATCTCTGCCGCCGCGGTCATTCTCTTTTTAAAGATCTCAGCGAGCTCTCTGTCTGCCTCATTTATCTTTTCACGGGCTTTTTGCAGTTCATCCATAAGCGTTCCAACCTTTCTCTCGCTCCGTTTAACAAATAAACGGTCCTGCCGTCAAAGAACAGAACCGTTTTCGTAAAAAATTCCGAATGATCTATCACTTTCTCAGGCGGTGTATTCTTTTTCGCTCTTAAACCAATAATAGTAATAATAGCAAAAAAAGTTTGCAAAACAGCAAACAGCCGCAGCCTCGGAGCGTGAACCAAGATCGATATTTCTGTTGTCTTTCATTGTCTTCATGCTCCTTTCGTATGATATCGGACCGTCTTTTTGCGGCCCACGGTAAAATGATATACCGAAATGCGATACGTGTCAACAAAAAAATGTTGTCTGTGCGAAAAAAGAGGTTTATGACAAAACTATGCAAAAATTTTTCATAAAATTGCAAAAAAAGTGTTGACAAGCCTTTTTTTTGCATGCTAAAATACGCTAAACCGTTGACGGAGAGGAGTAATCCGGATGCGCGGGCACACAGAGAGTCGCAGGTGGTGGAATTGCGGCGGCCGGTCACCGAACGAATGGTCTCCCGAGGGCAAACCGAAACCGTATGTGCGTACGGAGAGTAGGGGCGACGGAGTTTCCTCCGTTATCAAAGAGCGTATGTGACAGCATACAGAGAGGATGAACGGATCATCAAGCAGGGTGGCACCGCAGGAGTTATGGCTCTTGTCCCGGCAAAAACTTATTTTGCATGTGGACGGAGTTTTTTTTATCCCTTCGTCCCGGAAAGGAGTGGCCGATATGGCAAACAAAGAAATACCTTACAAAATTTATCTCACAGAAGAGGAGATGCCCAGACAGTGGTATAACATCAGGGCCGATATGAAAAACAAGCCCGCGCCTCTGCGCAACCCCGGAACGCATGAGGTGATGGGTTTTGAAGACCTTCGCCCCGTCTTCTGCGACGAACTGGTAAAACAGGAACTCGACAACGACACGCCTTACTTCGATATCCCGGAGGACATTTTAAACTTCTATAAGATGTACCGCCCGTCGCCGCTTGTAAGAGCGTACGAACTCGAAAAGAAACTGGACACCCCTGCGCACATCTATTACAAATTCGAAGGCAATAACACTTCGGGCTCGCACAAGCTCAATTCTGCTATCGCTCAGGCATTTTACGCAAAACATCAGGGCCTCAAGGGTGTAACGACGGAAACAGGCGCAGGACAGTGGGGCACGGCTCTTTCGATGGCATGCGCATATCTCGGACTCGATCTCAAGGTCTTCATGGTAAAATGTTCTTACGAGCAGAAACCCTTCAGAAGAGAAGTCATGAGAACATACGGAGCATCAGTCACTCCTTCGCCGTCTATGGAAACGGAAGTCGGCAAGGCGATGAACGCGAAATTCCCGAACAGCAACGGTTCACTCGGAACTGCTATATCTGAAGCTGTGGAAGTGGCTGTAAAGACGCCCGGATACAGATACGTCCTCGGTTCGGTGCTCAATCAGGTACTTCTGCACCAGTCTGTAATCGGACTTGAAACAAAGATCGCCCTCGACAAATACGGAGTCAAACCCGATATCATCATAGGATGCGCGGGCGGCGGTTCAAACCTCGGCGGACTCATCGCGCCGTTTATGGGAGAAAAACTCCGCGGCGAAGCAGATTACAGGATCATCGCCGTAGAGCCCGCTTCGTGCCCGAGCCTCACAAGAGGTAGATTCGCATACGATTTCGCGGACACAGGAATGGTTTGTCCTCTCGCTAAAATGTATACTCTCGGAAGCGGATTCATGCCGTCGCCGAACCATGCCGGCGGCCTCCGTTACCACGGAATGTCACCGATCCTTTCGCAGCTTTATCACGACGGTTATATGGAAGCCACGTCGGCTGTCCAGACAGACGTATTCGCCGCGGCAGAGGACTTCCTGAGATGCGAAGGAATCCTTCCGGCGCCGGAATCAAGCCACGCGATCTATGCCGCGATACAGGAAGCGAAGAAGTGCAAAGAGACAGGCGAAGCGAAGAACATCCTCTTCGGACTCACGGGAACGGGTTACTTTGACCTCTACGCTTACAAGGCTTTCAACGACGGTACGATGACAGACTACGTTCCTTCAGACGAGGACCTCGAAGTCGGATTTGCGACTCTTCCCAAAATGGATTGACGCTCCGGACGGTCAACAATAAAACACAGGCGAATAGTCCCTGCGGATCAAACAGGTCCGCGGGGCTTTTTTTGTTCTTTTTAAGCAGAAAAATTGTTAAATTTACATTAAAACTCTTGCGAAAAGGTCGTTTTGCCCTGAAAAACGAAAAAATTATGATAATATATACTCAGGAGCGGATGGTATGATCCGTGCTCCGAATTTCCGGAAAAGACAGTCGTTATGACAAAAGAGACGTTCAAAAATAAGTTAAAAAAAGTAATGAAATTCATATTCAACCCGAGGCTGATTCTTTGCTTCGCGATCGCCTGGATGATAACGAACGGCTGGTCGTATGTGATGCTCGGGATAGGCACTTTTTTCGGTATACACTGGATGACCGCCGTCGCCGGTGCATATCTGACTGCGCTGTGGTTTCCTTTTACTCCGGAGAAGATCGTTACGTTCGCTATCGCGATATTCCTCCTGAGAGTGCTTTTTCCGAAGGATGAGAAGACACTGAAATATCTGATAGATCTTAAAAACAAAGCTGTGGAAAAATTCAAAGAAGACCGCGAAAAATTCAAGTCCAGAAGAGCCGGAAAGAAAAAGGCCCGCGAAGAGAAAAGAGCGGCGAAAAAAGCGGCAAAACAG
>DBVT01000096.1:0-1047 GCA_002308775.1 Mageeibacillus sp. UBA1257 | reverse complement strand
ATTTTGTTATTTTCGCTGTTTTTCTGATCTCAACAAGGTCTTCGTTCGTGAAGAAAAACTTGTTTCTGCAGAAGTCGCATTTAAGCTCGGCGCCGCGGCCGTCTTCGATGATCTCGTCCAGATCGGCAGTTCCGATGAGCCTTAAAGCATTAGCCATCCTCTCGCGCGAGCATGTGCAAGAATACATGCATTCCGATCTTGTCAACGTAAGATCGCCGAGATTTCTGAAAATATCCTCGATAATATTATCTATAGTCGCACCGGCTGAAAGAAGAGTAGTTACAGAAGGCATACCGGAAACAGTCGCTTCAAGAGTATCTATAAGCGATCCATCCGCACCGGGCATCAGCTGAAGCATAAATCCGCCTGCTTTTTCAACAGTAAAAGGTTTTCCGTCTTTTGGATCGCCTTCATATGGGACAAGCCTTACGCCCAGCGCGACGACCGAGGGCACCTGCTCGGACTGCATGAGATAATATGAAATATCCTCGGCTATCTCACCGGAAATGAGCGCCGAAGTCCCGACGTACGGTTCCTTCATGCCCATATCTTTTATCACGGTGATAAAACCTTTTCCGATACCGCCTCCGACATCGAGTTTGCCGATGCTGTTAAGGGGAAGTTCGACCTCCGGATGTACTATATATCCCTTGACTCCTCCGTCCGGCCTCGCAACTGCGACGATCCCTCCGAGAGGGCCGCGCCCTTTTATCTGAAGTGTCACGGAATCGCTGTCGTTTTTGAGTTGTTTGGCAAAAAGGACTGCCGCAGTAAGAGTCCTTCCAAGTGCCGCCGTGGCAAGAGCGGAGGTGCTGTGTATATCTGCCGCTTCAGCGACGATCCCCGTCGTTTCAGCTGCCAGAATCCTCACAAAACCGTTTGCCCCGAGTCCTGCAAGCACATGATCTTCGTTATTGTTTCTTATATTTTTCATCTTATCCGTCTCCGTAAAAAATTGGTTTTGCACACGTGTTATACGCTCCGCAAAGCCTTGATAAATGATATATTATCGCGCGTAAAAAAGCAAATGAGGCAATGAAATTCCCG
>DBVT01000127.1:3442-3570 GCA_002308775.1 Mageeibacillus sp. UBA1257 | reverse complement strand
CCGCAAAGGCCCATGTCACATGCGGTATAAACATCGATGCTCCATGCTCCGTCAGGTCTTCCGAGGATCTTTTCGATGAAGCAGTGTGTCGTATAGAAGTCGCTTCCGCCGTGTCCTTCAGATTTCGA
>DBVT01000127.1:1613-3408 GCA_002308775.1 Mageeibacillus sp. UBA1257 | reverse complement strand
TCGTTCACGGGATCGTATTTTGTCCAGTTGCCGCGGCAGACCTTCTCTGTCTCCTGATACATGTTGAATTCTTCCGATTCATAACGGTGAGATTCCATCATACCTTCAGTTCCGTAGACCTGATAGTTGACGCTTCCGGGCTCCATTTTGAGACCGCCGTGGATGCTCTTCAGTACCGCGCCGTTTTCGAGCGTGATCATTTCGATAGCTCCCGCGCAACCCACACCTACTCTTCTCTGCTTTTCAGACCAGTTAACATTCGTCTCGAATCCGACGACCTGTACGGGTCTGAGTCCGGAGATCGTGATCAGCGGTCCGCACGAGTGAGTGCAGTAAAATGTCGCGAACATGTTGTTTCTCCAGTGGTCTCTTTCTCCGTATGTGATCCATGGCCATATCGATGTGCAGTCGTGGATATATTCTCCTTCGCCGTACTGGATCTCTCCTATGGCTCCCGCTTTGTACTGCTTCCACATCTCAAAAGGTGCTTTCATATAGCAGTAGTTTTCGGCATATGCGTAAATAAGGCCTGTTTCTTCGACCGTTTCAACGAGTTTGACGAGCTGTGCAGGCGTTTCTCCGGGTAAAACTTCCGACATCACGTGTTTGCCTGCTTTGAGACATTTTACGGCATAGATCGCGTGTTCGTTTGCATAGTTCGCGAGAACGACAGCGTCCATATCGTGTTTGATGAATTCGTCAAAAGACGTATAAAGAGCGACATTCGCTCCTACATCGGCAGCTGCTTTTTTAACATTTTCAAGCAGCGGTTCGTACTTGTCGCATACTGCGACGAGCTCTGCGTCAGGATGATGAAGAAGCTGGCTTATCATAGTAAAACCTCTCGCTCCTCCGAATACACCGATCTTAACCTTTTTCATCTTGTGCCCTCCTTCGGGAAAGTTGATTATATACTCGTATTATACTGTTCGAGATTTTTATTTCAAGCGTTTTTGCGGTCGATCAGGATAATTTTTTTCATTGCGCAAACGGCGACTCTGACCGCTCCCGAAGTGTCCTCGGACATGGTCTGATCGAGGCCGGCTTTTTCCCTCTCCTGGTTCCATACGACGTGAAAACACGATCCCGCGCGACATCTGAGAGCGCTCGCGATCACGAAAAGAGCCGCCGATTCCATTTCAGACGCGAGGACTCCGAGTCTCTTCCACGCCTCCCATTTTTCGATCAGTTCGTATGAGACAGGCATCCTCTCGGGGCTGTGCTGCCCGTAAAATGAATCCTTGCACTGCACTACGCCCGTATGAGTTGTCAGGCCTTCCTCTTTTGAAGCTTCACGAAGAGCAGCGACAATATCCGGATCCGCCACGGCCGGGAACTCGATCGGAGCGTATTCCGCAGACGTGTGTTCATATCTTATCGCGCCTGTCGCTATTACTATATCTCCCGATTTTACCGAAAGCTCGATCCCTCCGCACGTGCCGCACCTGATGAACGTATCAGTTCCGAGATTGTGCAGCTCTTCCACTGCGATCGCCGTCGAAGGCCCTCCGATCCCCGTTGAACAAACCGTCACCTTCTCGCCCAGCAGACTGCCTGTATATATGTTGAATTCGCGATTGAAGGATATATGCTTCGCATCGTCCAGAAGCGCCGCGATCGAAGGACACCTTCCCGGATCTCCGCAAAGGATCGCATATCTTCCGACATCTCCCTGCGCACAATGAATATGATACTGTCTTTCCAGTTCCTGCACTGTAATCACCTCGTAAAATCGTATACGGTCCTGCTAAAGTCATTTTACCATACGGAAGCGGGTAAATAAAGTTTTTTTGCG
>DBVT01000127.1:268-1566 GCA_002308775.1 Mageeibacillus sp. UBA1257 | reverse complement strand
TGGATCCACAATGAAAAGTTGACAGATCGGAGTGCAAAGACTATGAAAAATATCATTATTTCGCGTATAACAGAGGGAATGTTCAGATATCAGGGCTGGCCGACAGTTTGCAAAGATGAGAAAGGCACTCTCTACTGCGCATCCTCAGGACACAGACTCGGCCACATCTGTCCCTACGGAAAAGACATTCTCTACAGGAGCACTGACGGCGGCGAAACGTGGTCAAACGGTATGATCATCAATGACACATGCCTGGACGACCGGGACGCCGGGCTGCTCTATATGGGAAACGGAAGGCTCCTTTTAACGTGGTTTGACCATCCAAAAGAATATTACATAGCGAAGAAAGGACACCTTGCGGGGCCAAATCCATACGGACATCTCGATTCCCTTTCCGACGGTATGGTCGACGCATGGCTCAGTCTCCCGGAAGAGCGCTCTCATTACGGTTCTTTCGTTCGAATTTCAAATGATTACGGCAACACCTGGGGCGATCCCATAAGCGTTCCCGTGACCTCTCCTCACGGCCCGCTGCTCACAAAAAACGGCAAAGTCCTCTATGTAGGCAAAGGCTTCAACGTAAAACCCGTCAAAGGCGTTATCCCCGTTTACGGCGACGGAGAGATCCTCTGTTTTGAATCTGAAGACCTCGGACAAACCTGGAACTATAAATCAACGATACCGCTTCCCGACGGACTCTCTGCCGGATATTTCCACGAGCCTCACGCCTGCGAGCTCCCGAGCGGCAGGATCCTCGGTTCCGTCAGAGTAGAAGGCAAAGGCGTGGATTTCGGTTTCACCGTTTATACATTTTTCTCCGACGACGGAGGCCTCTCCTGGTCCGTTCCCGAACCTACAGGCATTTGCGGTTCACCGCCTCACCTGCTCGTTCACTCAAGCGGCGCTGTGATCATGACATACGGCCGCAGAGTTCACCCGGAAGGAGAACGCGCCCGCATAAGCCTCGACGGCGGTAAAACGTTCGGCCCCGAGATCTCCCTCGGCTTTGAAGGAGATGTGTGGGATCTCGGTTATCCGTCCAGCGTCGAACTTGACGACGGTTCCATTTTAACAGCGTATTACCAGCGCTTTCCCGGCGACAATTACTGCTCTGTTTTGGGCACAAAGTGGAAAATCGGGGAATGAACCGGAGTTTTGTGTTCCGAATTGACTTGTGAATCAGCAATTATATAGTGTTTGTGAAAAATGATGATTTTTTACGTCACGTACGATCATCATTTTTCTTTTTTGGTAAAGGATTGTTGATTCAAAACCCTTCGCGGATCATCATTTTCTTC
>DBVT01000127.1:0-158 GCA_002308775.1 Mageeibacillus sp. UBA1257 | reverse complement strand
CTGATTTTGAAAAAATGTTGATTCAATTACCCTTCGCGGATCATCATTTCAGGCAACTTTTGAAAAAATGTTGATTCAAAACCCCTTGCGGATCATCATTTCAGGCGACTTTTGAAAAAATGTTGATTCAAAACCCCTTGCGGATCATCATTTTCTGC
>DBVT01000103.1 GCA_002308775.1 Mageeibacillus sp. UBA1257 | reverse complement strand
TAACAAAATATTAACAATTGAGGACCGCATTCAGCCGTCTGTGCTCGGAAAACAGAATATGTCACATTCTCTTCACTGCATATGTGGTAGGAGATTCGTCACAAATCCGGATACGGATCCCCGGAGAGAAGATATGTATACAGTCCGGGCTGATATCATAGCGGTGAAAGCTGAACAATAAAAAAGATCTGTCAACCAACAGTTGCTACGGAAAAGGGCGGAAAAAGTGTTTTAATTGTTGCCTTGCAAACGAGATATGCAAAAAAAATTTGAAAAAGGTGTTGACACGAGCACTGTTCGTTGGTAAAATACTACCAACCTACTTGGTAGGTATGTTTTTTACGAGGTGCAAAAGTGAAAAATTACTTCGAAAAACTTGTGCGTGAAAATTTCAGATGCGGCCGAATGCGCGATCGCTGTGCGGCTGTTTTAATTTAAATATGATTATTATTTTGAAATTTTGCGAAAGAAAGAGGTAATTGATATGGCAAACTATAAATTTGAGACACTTCAGCTCCATGTGGGACAGGAACAGGCAGATCCGGCGACAGATTCAAGGGCTGTCCCGATATACGCGACGACATCATATGTTTTTCACAACAGTGCGCATGCGGCGGCCAGATTCGGACTCGCGGATGCGGGAAATATTTACGGAAGACTGACGAATTCGACGCAGGACGTTCTGGAAAAGAGGATAGCGGCTCTCGAAGGAGGCGTCGCGGGACTTGCCGTCGCATCGGGTGCCGCGGCGATAACTTACACGATCCAGGCTTTAGCGCAGGCGGGAGACCACATCGTCGCTCAGAAAACGATCTACGGCGGAACATACAATCTGTTCGGACACACTTTAAGACAGTTCGGTATAGACACGACTTTTGTCAACGCGCATGATCTTTCAGAAGTCGAAAACGCAGTGAAAGAGAACACAAAAGCGATATATCTTGAGACTTTGGGCAATCCGAACAGCGACATACCCGATGTCGACGAGATAGCGAAGATCGCTCACAGACACGGGATCCCGATCGTCGTGGACAATACTTTTGCGACGCCTTACCTTTTCAGACCGATCGAACACGGCGCTGACATCGTCGTTCACTCCGCAACGAAATTCATCGGAGGACACGGTACGACTTTGGGAGGCATCATAGTAGATTCCGGAAGATTCGACTGGAAGAAAAGCGGGAAATACGCCCCGATAGCGGAGCCGAATCCGAGCTACCACGGGATATCCTTTGCGGACGCAGTCGGACCGGCAGCGTTTGTCACATATATCAGGGCGATCCTTTTACGCGACGAAGGGGCATGCATTTCGCCCTTTGCGGCATTTTTACTTTTGCAGGGCACGGAAACGCTTTCTTTGCGCCTCGACCGCCACGCGGAAAACACAAAAAAAGTCATCGATTTCCTCGTAAAACATCCCAAAGTAGCCAAAGTCAACCATCCGTCGCTTCCTGACCATCCGGATCACGCCCTTTACGAAAAATATTTTCCGAACGGCGGAGCATCCATCTTCACCTTCGAAGTAAAAGGCGGCCAGGCCGAGGCGCACAGGTTCATCGACAATCTCGAGATATTTTCACTTCTTGCCAATGTCGCTGACGTAAAAAGTCTCGTGATCCATCCGGCGACCACGACACATTCACAGCTTTCCGAGAGCGAACTCGCCGAGCAGGGCATCACCCCCGCCACGATCAGGCTTTCGATAGGCACCGAACACATCGACGACATCATCGCCGATCTTGAAAAAGGATTTGCGGCGATATGATCTTAAACATTTAAAACAGTCATAAGGAGGGAAAAGATTTGATCTCAACAAAAGGAAGGTACGCTGTTCGTATAATGCTTGATATCGCACAGCACAGCGACGGAGAATACGTTCCGATGAAGGAAGTGGCGGAGCGTCAGCAGCTCTCGCTAAAATACATAGAAAGAATAGTTCCGGAACTGAAAGAATACGGTCTTGTCGATACTGTGCACGGCAGGGGAGGCGGTTACCGTTTGACGCGAAAGCCGTCAGAATACACCCTTTGGGAGATCCTCTCGATCATCGAAGGCGACCTCGCTCCCGTTGCCTGTTTAAAGAGCGACGCTGCGTCATGCAACCGCGCTTCTTTCTGCAAAACCCTTCCCGTATGGAAAAATTATTACAAAATGACCAGGGAATACTTCGGCGGAATAACACTTGCGGATCTGATGTGAAAAAATGATATGCGAGATATACGCAAAAAAACCGCTTCAGGGGACAAAATGCCTTTGAAGCGGTTTTTCGTTATGTGGTTGATGAACCCGTACAGATCACGGCGCGGGACATTTAGTCACATAGCCGTCACTTGCTTTTACGAGCTCTTTGGGCTATAATTTTTACGTGTAAAACGTACAATCGTGTATAACTGCAGCGGACTGGAGGAAGCAGATGAATATATTTGATTTTTTTACGCCGAAATCGGAGACATACTATATGCATACGAAATCTACGGTCAGACAGGCGATAGAGAAGTTTGACCACCATAAGCTCGGTGTTGTGCCGCTGATCGATGAAAACGGAGCGTACGTTTCGACGATATCTGAGGGAGATATTTTGAGATATATCAAAAACGCGGCGGGATTTGACATAGCGATCGCTGAGAACACGCTGCTTGACGAGGTCGAAAGATACAGACCGTACAAGGCGTGCAACATTTCCGTATCGATGGATGAAGTTATAAAGATCGCTTTTGACCAGAACTTTGTGCCGATAGTCGACGACAGGGGATACTACATGGGCATAGTGAAGAGGAAAACTCTGCTCGAACTGTTGTACGAAAAAAGCAGCGGAATGCTTGCGTGAAAGGTTGTAAGACTGCTATGGAGAATGATTTGACAAACAGTAACACGCGTAAGATTAAAAAAGGAGCGAAAGCAGCAGGGTTCTTCAAAAGGAATGCGGCGCTTTTGGTTTGTCTCGTCCTTGTGACGACGTTTTACCTGATCATGTACAAAAAGACGGGCGGGGGCGACAGACTCATGAGTCACACGGGGTTTGACAGCTATTCTCTGCAGACAGTCCAATGGCTCGAAGGAAGAAATTATCTGAAAGACGGACAGAATTATCCGTGGCTCGAACTCGCGATATTCGAAGAAAAATATTACATAAGTTTTCCGCCGCTGCCGTCTGCGATGCTGCTGCCCTGGGTGCTGATATTTGGAGAGAAGACGCCCAGCGGACTCATTATGACAATATATTCCGTGCTGACGTTCCTGTTTTTGTGGCTGATGTGCAGGCGGATGAAGCTGCCTGAACTGATGTGCGCTGTCGGAGCTCTGTTTGCGCTGTTCGGATCCTCGATGCTCTTCGTATCTATGTCCGGAGGCGTGTGGTTCCAGGCGCAGATAGTCGCGATGATGTTTACCGCGCTGGCTTTTTTCCACGTCGCGGGAGATTCCGAATATGATAAGATCGCGTCTCTTTTTACGCTGGCGCTCGCCGTCGGAGCGAGACCCTTCAATGCGATATACTACCCGATTCTGGTTTATATGATCCTGAAAAAAACGCTGAAAGAGTACGGATTGAGGCCGAAAACAGTGCTCAGGCTCTGTTCGTACTGCATACTGCCGTGTGTCGTCGCCGCGTCATATATGTTCTATAATTATTCAAGATTCGGTAAGATACTTGAGTTCGGACACAATTATCTGCCCGAATTCACAAGGCAGGAAGCGGACCAGTACGGTCAGTTCAGTTTTAACTATGTGAGCCGCAATTTAAAGGATATGTTCACGAGTTTCCCGACGGTCACTGAAAAGGGGATAAGCTACGGGCAGTTCGGATTCGCCATATTCGTTGCCAATCCTCTTTTTGTCGTGCTCGCAGTCGCCGTATGCGTCAGCCTCGTAAAAAGTCTCCTGAATCTCGCCGAGACAGATCTTTCGAAAAGACAGGACGAAAAAGGAGTCGAGATCGCGATACTGTTTATGACTATACTGCTTCACATATTCCTGTTTGCGATGCACAAGACGCTCGGCGCGTACCAGTTCGGCTCTCGTTATACTGCCGACGCGATGGTAGGGACGCTTTTCTGCATATGTCTGTGCAACAATGTGTTCAAAAAAAGCAACGTTCCCGTATTCGCTATACTATCGTTCGCCATGGCGCTCAATATAATGGGAGCTGTCCAGATGAGTCCGATCTGAGGCGGGAACTTGCCCATTTTAACGGAATAGTGTAAAATATCCTCCGGAAAAAATATCTTTTTCGGAGGTTTTATTATGATATACGGCAACGCGGAAATGGATAAATATATAATCAGCATCCCCGATTTTCCCGTTCCGGGAATAATTTTCAGGGACGTCACGTCAGTTTTGAGAGATCCTGAGGGGTTTAAACTCGCGATAGACGAGATGCAGAAGTTCACCGAAGGCGTGGAATACGACGCGATAGTCGGTCTCGAGTCCAGAGGATTCCTCTTCGGATCACCGATCGCCTATAACTGCGGCAAGGCTTTCATACCTGTCAGGAAAAAGGGCAAGCTTCCGAGAGCAGTCGTCAGAAAAAAATACGCTCTTGAATACGGAGAAGCCGAGATCGAAGTTCATAGGGACGATATAAAGCCCGGTATGAAAGTGATCCTTCTTGACGATCTGATCGCAACGGGAGGCACTCTCGCTGCAGCCGCGGAACTCGTTGAAAGCCTCGGCGCCGAAGTGGTTAAGATAATCACCCTGCTCGAACTCAAAGGACTGAAGGGAAGAGAGCTTCTCTCCAAATACGATCTCGATGCTGTCATCTCCTACGACGGAAAGTAATGATAAACAACAATAATTAAAAAGAACGCGCGGCCCGAAACAGTGATGCCGCGCGATTTTTATTCGTATTTTAGCGGTTTTTGCTGTAATTCGGGCTCATTTTATGGTAAAATCGACATTGCCCGTTCAAATAATTATGCGCGGACTGCAGGAAAGTAATCAATATAACGATAACAGGAACGATCGGAGGAAAAACGATGGATTTTTTTCTTAAACTC
>DBVT01000040.1:3251-5333 GCA_002308775.1 Mageeibacillus sp. UBA1257 | reverse complement strand
GGTCCTCAATTGTTAATATTTTGTTAACTCGAAAAAATCCTGTTGACAAAAAAAACAAATGGCTGTATAGTTTTTTTACCTACCAAACAAGTAGGTATTTTCGAAAAAATCATGCAACGGAGATGGTAAAAATGGCAAAAATTTACAAATCTGCAGACGAACTCATCGGAAAGACGCCTTTGCTGGAGCTTTCGCATATTGAGAAAAATGAGAAGCTCGGCGCGAGAGTGCTCGCTAAACTCGAATATTTTAACCCGGCGGGATCTGTAAAGGACAGAATCGCGAAGGCAATGCTCGACGACGCCGAAGCTTGCGGAAAGCTGTTTCCTGATTCGACGATAATTGAGCCTACGTCAGGCAATACGGGCATAGGTCTCGCTGCTGTTGCCGCGGCAAGAGGATATAAGATAATTATCGTTATGCCTGAGACTATGTCAGTCGAAAGACGTCAGCTCATGAAAGCATACGGAGCGGAGCTCGTACTCACAGAGGGGTCAAAAGGCATGAAGGGCGCCATCGCAAAGGCTGAAGAACTGGCGAAAGAGATCAAAAACAGTTTTATCCCCGGACAGTTCGTAAATCCCGCAAATCCGAAAGCGCATTTTAAGACAACAGGCCCCGAGATCTGGAAAGATACGCGCGGCAAAGTTGATATCTTCGTCGCGGGAGTGGGAACAGGCGGCACCGTGACAGGCGTGGGCGAATATCTGAAATCACAGAATCCTTCAGTAAAAGTCGTCGCCGTAGAACCCGCATCTTCCGCTGTTTTGTCGACAGGCATCGCCGGTCCTCACAAGATCCAGGGCATCGGCGCTGGCTTTGTCCCCGATGTTCTTAATACAAAAATCTACGATGAGATCATACCGGTCTCAAATGAAGACGCGTTCGCGACAGGCAAGCTCATAGGCAAATCGGAAGGCGTCCTCGTCGGAATATCTTCAGGCGCCGCCGCTTTCGCCGCCATTTCTCTCGCAAAACGCCCCGAAAACAAAGGTAAAACGATCGTCGTCATTCTTCCCGACACAGGAGACAGATATCTTTCCACTCCCCTGTTCCAGGATTGAGTTCGCAAAAAAAGGAGCTGTAAAACAAGATGATCTATGCGGACAATGCTTCGACTACAAAACTGTCAGCCGGAGTACTTGAAAAAATGATGCCTTATTTCGAGACATTTTACGGAAATCCGTCGAGTCTGTATTCTTTCGGTCAGAAAGCGAAGGAGGCGATCGAACTCGCGAGAGCTGACGTGGCGTCTGTTATTAACGCTGACGCGAGAGAGATATATTTTACATCCGGAGGAAGCGAGAGCGACAACCAGGCGATTTTTTCAGCGGCTCATGCCGGCGCCAAAAAGGGTAAAAAACACATTGTTTCGACAGCTTTCGAACACCACGCCGTCCTTCATACGCTCGAGCGTCTGCGCAGGGAAGGATTCGAGATCACCCTTCTCGACGTACATTCGTCCGGTCTCATCACTGAAGACGAGGTAGCTTCGGCGATCCGGGAAGACACATGCCTTGTCACTGTCATGTGGGCAAACAACGAGATCGGAACGATCCAGCCGATCGCAGATATAGGTAAAATATGCAGATCCCGCGGCGTTTTGTTCCATACTGACGCCGTGCAGGCCGCAGGCCATATTCCCATCGACGTAAAGGACGCAAATATCGATTATCTCTCCATTTCCGCCCATAAATTCCACGGGCCGAAAGGCACGGGTGTCCTCTTTGCGAGAAAAGGCGTGCCTCTCGAATCTTTCATCTCAGGAGGCGCACAGGAGAAAAACAAAAGGGCCGGAACGGAAAACGTCGCCGGTATAGTCGGATGCGCAGAGGCTTTTAAAGAGGCATCTTCAAATATTTGCGAGTACACATCGAAACTCACTCACCTTCGCGACAAACTTATCAAAGGACTCCGCTCGATCCCCTATTCGGAGCTTAACGGCGACAGCGAAAAACGTCTCCCCGGCAACGTCAATTTCTGTTTTGAAGGCATCGAAGGCGAAAGTCTCCTGCTCCTGCTCGACGATCTCGGCATAGCCGCGTCTTCAGGATCCGCCTGCACTTCCGGCTCGCTCGATCC
>DBVT01000040.1:3037-3179 GCA_002308775.1 Mageeibacillus sp. UBA1257 | reverse complement strand
CACCGAGGAAGAAGTCGATTATATCATAAAGTCCGTTACAGACGTCGTCGCATATCTGAGAAATATGTCTCCTTTCTGGAGAGATCTTGAAAGCGGCATCAGACCGCATATTTTCGAAAAATAAAACTTCGAGAGGATGATT
>DBVT01000040.1:0-2985 GCA_002308775.1 Mageeibacillus sp. UBA1257 | reverse complement strand
TTCAGAAATCCGAGAAATGTCGGAGTCATCGAAAACGCTGACGGCATAGGAGAAGTCGGAAATCCCGTGTGCGGCGACATCATGCGAATATATCTCAAGATAGAAGATTCTGTCATCACGGACGTAAAATTCGAAACGTTCGGCTGCGGCAGCGCGATCGCCTCAAGTTCGATGGCAACGGAAATGATCAAAGGAAAACACGTATACGAAGCGCTCGAGCTCACAAACAAAGCCGTGACTGAAGCACTTGACGGGCTGCCCGCTCACAAGCTGCACTGCTCCGTTCTCGCAGAGGAAGCGATAAAGGCAGCAGTCAAAGACTACTATTCCAAAAATTCCATCTCATTCGACAGCGATCTGTTTTCTACCGGAGGAGAGTCGTGTCACAGACACAATGATCTGCTCGATGACTGAAGCCTGACTTTTTTTAGCTTATCAGAACAAATAATCGAACCGTTTTACGTAAAAAGAACGGCCGCGAAAATGCGGCCGCTCCTTTTATATTGACCTGTTTTTTACAGGCAGGCGTATATTTTGTCGTACAGGATCTTTTCATCGATATTATTCATGGCAGGACTTCCTGATGTTTTCGATTTTTTTACACGCCGCATGTGTTTGCCGCGAAAAAAGTCACCCGATCAGATCGTTCTCGCGGAACTGAAGAGAATACAGTTTTTTATACACTCCGTCTGCTTCCATCAGCTCGTCGTGCGTTCCGCGCTCCTTTATCCTGCCGCCTATTACGACAGCTATCTCGTCGGCGTTCCTTATCGTTGAAAGTCTGTGCGCCACTACAAGGGTCGTCCTTCCCCTGCAAAGCTCGTCGAGAGAATGCTGTATGAGCACTTCTGTCGTATTGTCCAGCGAACTCGTTGCTTCGTCGAGTATCAGAATGGCGGGATCTTTAAGAAAGACCCTCGCAATGCTGAGACGCTGCTTCTGGCCTCCGGAGAGTTTTACGCCTCGCTCTCCGATCTCCGTGTCGTATTTGTTTTCAAGCGTCTCTATATAATCGTGTATATTCGCGCGTTTTGCGGCCTCAACGACCTCCTCGTCCGTCGCGTCAGGTCTGCCGTAGAGGATATTTTCCCTGATCGTTCCCGAGAAGAGGAAAACATCCTGCTGCACTATTCCGATATTCTTTCTGACAGATTCGAGCGTCAGATCCATGATATTTTTCCCGTCGATCATGATCGTGCCATTTCCGTCCTTCAGCTCGTAAAAATGGGGCAGAAGATGGCAGATCGTCGTTTTACCGCCTCCG
The DNA here is from genome assembly GCA_002308775.1 of Mageeibacillus sp. UBA1257. Classification (GTDB taxonomy): domain Bacteria; phylum Bacillota; class Clostridia; order UBA1212; family UBA1257; genus UBA1257. Next base: position 1,721 of record DBVT01000040.1, on the reverse strand, counting down.
GAAGGACCTACGAGCGCGAGACGCCTGCCTTTTTCGATATGCAGATCCACATTGTGCAGCACCTCTCCCGACGAATCATATGAATAGCTTACGTTTTTGAATTCGATATCGCCTTGTACATCAGTGAGTTCTTTCGCTCCGGGCGCGTCCGTTTCAGGCTTTTCATCCATGATCTCAGCGAAGCGTTTGAAGCCGCTCACTCCGTTCTGGTACTGCTCCATGAAATTGATCAGCGTATTCACGGGGCTTATGAACAGATTCACCGAAACGATGAATGTTGAATAATCTCCGAAAGATATCCTTCCCGCGTACAGGAATAGTCCCCCGGCGATCAGAATAATGACGTTAAAAATGTCTGTGATGAACTGCGTAGACGAGAAAAATTTTGCCATTGCCTTGTACGCCCGCTTCGAAGCGTCTATGAACTGCCTGTCGCCGTCTTCGAATTTTTCGATCTCCCTGGCTGAATTCGTATAAGCTTTCGTGACCCTTATGCCCGTGACGCTGCTCTCTACGGCCGCGTTTATCACGGCGTTGCTCTTTCTTCTGTCGTCAAATGCCCTTCTCATCTGCTTTCTGAAATGCACGGCTACTACTATAAGTATCGGCACACAAACGAACACGATCAACGTCAGATACGGATCGATCGTCATCAGATATATGAATGAAAGGACGATCATAACAGAGCTGATCAGCAGATTCTCCGGTCCGTGATGCGCGAGTTCGCAAACTTCGAACAGATCGCTCGTGATCCTCGTCATTATTTTACCTGTTTCGTTTTCGTCGTAAAAACTGAAAGGCAGCTTCTGAAGATGAGCAAATAGATCACGGCGCATTTGGGACTGCATTTTTACGCCTATCACATGGCCGTAATACTGGACAAAATAGCGCAGAAGCAGTCTGATGATATACAGGACCAGCACGACTATCCCGGCGATCAGTATCGTTTTGTACAACCTGTTCGGGATGTAGTCATTCAGCATCCTGCGCGTCACGATCGGATATATCATACCGGTCACGGAGATCATCAGAGCCGCGAGCATGTCGAGCACGAGCATCTTTATGTGCGGTTTGTAATATGATATGAAACGTTTGAACATATTTTTACCCTTTCCCGGATCATTCTTTGAGAATCTAATCAAAAACGCCTTTTATGTTTCTTTTCGCCTAAAAAACGTTCGAAACGTTAAAACAGTCGTATTTCAAACGCTTAAAGTATAACATTATTTTGCTTTTTTGGGTAGTTTTCAATAAAAAAACGCGGAAGTGAGGATACGGTTCAGGGCATAAAAAAAGAGCGCGTAAGAGTACACCAAACCATAGAAAGAACGCCTGAAAGTACAACGGCAATTCTTAATAATTACTTATGACAGAGATTCCAAATTTATTATATTTGATCCGTTGAATAGCTTCTTCACGGAAGTCATTGTACATCTTGCTGAACTTCCGAATTGCCTGTTTTTTTGTCCAAGCGCGGCAAACAGCGCAGTCGTCATATCCATTTTTCATTCCCCGTTCATTATCTGGGATATAAAGTGACCATAAAAACATCTTGGACCTCCTCAATTATTGCTTGTCCTTCAGTATAATGGTTGACGACTTTCATTGCAACCGCATAATAAAAAGAAAAACCTCTTTTGCCCTGGTAGACAAAAGAGGTTTCTTTGACGTGAAAGAGCGCGTAAAAGTACACCGAACCATAGAAAGAACGCCTGAAAGAC
>DBVT01000099.1:927-14882 GCA_002308775.1 Mageeibacillus sp. UBA1257 | reverse complement strand
CGCTTCTCGCGTGCAACAGACAGGACTATGTTACGCCGGAACTTCCGGACGGTTACGAAGTGAATCCGACCGGCAAGATCAAGGCATCGTTCTATTTGAGATCGGGAACGGAATCGGAGATCGCCATAGATAAATGGATCAAGGTCTACAACGAACAGTATCCCAATGTAAAAGTTAAAAAGGACATCATCGAATGGAGCCAGTTCACCGTTCAGATAGCCGCAGGCGACATAGGGGATGTGTTTTTTACGGGTAATGTGACATGTGCCGAAGTTGTGACAAAATACAAAGCGGCGATGCCCCTCGACGCGTATGTGGAGAACCTGAATATAGACGTGCAGCAGGTTTATACGTCGATCTATGACGGAGGTATTTATAACGGACTTTTGTATGTCGTTCCGTCTGATATTACAAGGTCTGTTTTCCTTGTTAACGTCAGCGCGCTTCGTGAGGCAGGACTTGACAAGCCAAAAAACGACTGGACATGGGACGATCTCGTTAACACCTACTGTCCGGCTCTTCACAAGGTAAATCCTGACGGGTCTCTTGCGCAGGTCGGTATATTCGTTGAATGCTACGGAGAAGCATTGCCTCTCGAATTCTTCTTTGAAGGCTGGGGCGGCAAACTCGTAGATACCGTTAATAAAAAGACGCATTTTTACAGCGATGAAAAAGTTGTCGAAGGCATTACGCAGATCATAGATCTCATCAGAAAAGGCTACGCCACGACTACGGGACTTCGCGGAGAGATCGGAGCGATCCATGCGAACCTTCGCGATCCTCAGGATTACGGTTTCAAATTCGCGCATCACGGAGGAATGCTCTGGCAGGACAGGATAAAGGACAAGCTTTCATACAACGAGCTCGGTCTCGAAATGGATGTCGTTTGTCCGCCTCTTACGCCTGTCAGATATATACCCGCCGGCGGTTTCGGATATTTTGTCTACAGTAAAACGAGAAACCCTGATGCCGCGGCAACGTTCGCATTGACTCTCCTTACATATGACGGACAGGTTGCGTTCAACAGTATCGTCGGAGGAGGCATTCCGACGAGAAAAGACGTTGGCCTTACGGACGTCTGGAGACTTCCTTTCAACCAAAGCGAGTACAATTATGACGCTTACGCGGTCTATCCGGAATCTGTCGGAGGAGGCGGATGGAGAGGCACTCTTCCTCCGGAACTTGTAGAGATAGTTGAAAGATACGTACACACATTCGTCGTCGATCATCTTAACAACGTTCGGGATTACAAAGATACACTTTCGAAGATAGAGACGCTCTGTAATGAAAAATGGGCAGAGCTGTATACGGAAGGATAATGATCTGATTAAAAATGTCTTTTTACCGGAGCGTTATACAACGCTCCGGTTTTTTGTCATATGAAAACCACGCGATAGTCGCAGAGATAAGGGAACTTACGTACGGGACTGATTTTACCTTGTACGGCGTTTATCTGACTGTAAATGTGCCGGAGTTTGAAGTTTACGCGACCTTGATCACAAAAAAATAACGTCTGATATTAAAATTCCTCTTGATTTATTCCGTGAGTGTGTTAAAATATTATTAACATTTTTTTTTGGAGGTATTTTCTTATGAAGAAATTTACTGCTTTATTGGTTGCGTTGCTTGTAGCGGTATCCGCTATAGCAACATTGGTTCCCGTAAGCGCTGAAGAGGTAGATCTTCTTGCTGAATCAGGCTACGGCGATTATGAGTATTTGTATGAAAACGGTGTAGCGGTCAACAGCGGCGAATGGTCACTTCATCCCAACTGGCAGACATTCCAGGGCTATCTCGGATTTATATCAAACGGTTATCCTATAGAGGTCACTGCCACAAGAGAGATAACCCAGACGACACTTTCAGATGGTTCAACGGGATATGCTCTCCACTATATCAACGATACAGGAACAGAATGCTTCTGCAATACGGCGCTTGAAAACCTTGACATCCTTTGCGGTGGCTTCGAAGAGGGTAAGACGTATCGTGTTGTCGTCGTAGCAAAGATCATGGAAGGACAGTTTGATGCAGTTCCCGAGATAAAGGTCAACAGTTATCCGGGAGTTCAGATGGCCTGTGACAGTCAGTGGCATGAATATGAAGTATCATTCACATATGATTCTAACGATGCAACAACGGATTCCACTCGTTCACATGAGAACTGGGACGGCGTTTATGACGGTGCATACAAAGATACTTATGCCATTACTCTCTTACTCGGTGAGATCGGTGTATCAAAAGCCGGAACAGAATTCTTCTTTGAGAGCATTAAGGTATTTGAAGTAAACAATACTTCCACCGGTGATTCTGCTGTTTTCTTCGTTACAGCATTCGTAGTTGCAATTTCCGCAGCAGTGGTTCTTTTAAAGAGAAAAGCTCTGCTTTCTAAATAATTAAGATCCTTACGACGACGGCTGCATTTTGATGCGGCCGTCGTTTTTTTCATTTAAAAGAAAAATTTGAAATATCCGCTGACAGTTATTGACACACAACCGATCGTTTGCTAAAATTATTCTAATTATATGAATATTTAAGGAAACGGAGTGTGTCTTAAATGAAGAAAACGATAAAGTGGATAGCGCTTGCTCTTGTGATAGCAATGGGCCTTTCGCTTCTCGCATGTAATAACGACGGATACGTTGAACCCGTTCTGCCTAAGGACTATCAGGTAAAACCTTCCGGCAGGATCAAAGCTTCGATGTATTTAAGATCGGGCGCTGAATCGGAGATCGCGCTTGACAAATGGATCAAGGTCTACAACGAAAAATACCCTGATGTAAAGGTCAGAAAAGACATAATCGAATGGGCTCAGTTCCCGATACAGGTCGCATCCGGCGATATAGGTGATGTTTACTATGCGTCTGCGGGCGACGCTTATACATATGCGGTAAAATATAAAGCGGCAATGCCTTTGGACGCATATATCGAGAATCTTGATATCGACGTCCAGCAGGTATATTCTCTCGTTTACGAATCGGGCGTTTACAACGGGCTTCTTTACGTCGTACCTTCCGATATTACGAGAAGTGTATTCCTTGTCAATATTTCGGCTCTTCGCGAAGCAGGTCTTGACAAGCCGACAAACGAATGGACATGGGATCAGCTCGTTGACGAATATTGCCCTGCGCTTCACAAGGTCAATGCGGACGGAACTCTCGCTCAGGTAGGCATTTTCGTAGAAGCTTACGGCGAAGCGATGCCGCTTTTCTATTTCTTCCACGGTTGGGGCGGAAACGCATATGACCAGGTCAACAAAAAGACGCATTTTTACTCAGATGAGAAAGTTGTACAGGGAATCAAAGCTCTGGTCGATCTTATTTCGAAAGGATATGCTTCGACGTCAGGACTTACGGGAGAAATCGGAGCGGTCCATTCGAACCTTCGCGACCCTCAGGATTACGGTTTTAAATTTGCTCACCACGCCGGAATGCTCTGGCAGGACAGAATAAAGAACAGGCAGTCTTATCAGGAACTCGGACTTGAGATGGACGTCGTATGTCCTCCTCTCACACCTGTGAGAACGATCCCAGCGGGAACATTCGGATATATCGTTTACAGTAAAACGAAGAACCCCGACGCAGCGGCAACGTTTGCTCTTACGCTTCTCACATATGATGGCCAGGTCGCTTTCAACAGCATCATCGGAGGAGGTATCCCGACGAGAAGAGACGTCATCGAGACGGACGCATGGAAGCTTCCTTTCGACAAAGGATCTTACAATTACGACGCATTTGCAAAATATCCCGAGGCAATCTCATTCGGCTGGGCAAGTGAAGTTCCTCCGGAGCTTTATCAGATATTCCACGAGAACCTTCATACGATAATCGCGGATCATCTTAACAACAAGAGAGACTTCAAGGATACGCTGCAGTTAATCGAGACGAAATGCAACGAATTGTGGGCGACTCTTCTGGAGTGATGGCTGCGAGGAAAATGAGAAGACTGAAGCTGTAAAGTAAAATAAAGGCAGGACAGCGGATCTGTTATATTTAAACCAGTTGAAAAAGAGGAATATTTTATTATATAATATATCCCACGTGTAAAGGCGCATTCGGACTTTACGCGAATCCTTCTGTAGGATCGGGAACATTATGGCAAAGGAACTTTTTTTCGACAAAGCAAAAGCCGAAGAGATCGGCGCGATATACGGTACACCTTTTTACGTTTATGACGAAGAGGGTATCAGAAAAGCCGCAAGGGGTCTCAAAAAAGCCTTCTCATGGAATAAAAACTTCAAAGAGTATTATGCGGTAAAAGCCTGCGCCAACCCGTTCATCCTTGAGATTTTGAAGGAGGAAGGGTGCGGCGCAGACTGTTCTTCTTATACGGAACTTATGATGGCGGAAGCCGTCGGTTTTTCCGGAAAAGAGATAATGTTTTCTTCAAACGTGACGCCTGCTGCCGATTTCGAATACGCGAGAAAACTCGGAGCGTATATAAACCTCGACGATATCACGATGATCGATTTTTTGAAGGAGCACGGCGGGATCCCGGAGACAGTTTGCGTAAGATATAATCCCGGCGGCGATTTCAAGCTCGGAAATGCGATCATGGGCACCCCCGGAGAATCAAAATACGGAATGACCGGAGAGCAGATATTTGAGGCAGTATCAAAACTCAAAGCTCTCGGTGTAAACAAATTCGGCATCCACGCATTTCTCGCGAGCAATACGACGGAGAAAACTTATTACGCTTCTCTGGCTGAAATATTGTTCAAACTGATCACGGAAGTGACAGAAAAAACAGGAGCGGTATTCGAATTTGTCAATCTCTCGGGAGGCATCGGAATACCCTACAGACCTGAGGAAAAGGAAGCGGATATCGAATATATCGGTTCCTCTGTGAGAGAAAAATATGAAAAAGTGTTAAAAGGCACTCCGAACTACGGCTGCGCCATCTATACGGAACTCGGAAGATATATGACCGGTCCTTACGGGGTCCTGGTAGCCAGAGCGATACACGAAAAAAATATATACAAGCAGTATATCGGGCTTGACGCGTGTGCCGCGAACCTTATGAGACCCGCAATGTACGGAGCATATCATCATATAACGGTACTCGGCAAAGAAAAAGAGCGCTGCGATCACAAGTATGATATAACAGGCGGACTGTGCGAGAATAACGACAAATTCGCGATCGACAGAATGCTTCCTAAGATCGATATAGGCGATCTTCTCGCTATACATGACGCCGGAGCGCACGGATTCGTTATGGGTTACAATTACAACGGAAAACTTCACTGCCCGGAAATTTTACTCAAAAAAGACGGATCGTTCAAACTGATCAGAAGAGCGGAGACGCCCGATGATTATTTTGCGACATTCGATTTCACGGACTTTTTTAAGAAAAAATAAAGGAGATAACGGTAAAATGTCAACTGAATCGTGGACACACATCAATGAAATAGCGTCGAGGATAGTCGAGCTGAGAGAGATCTCAGACATCACAGCCGAAGAGATGGCTGCGAAGCTTAATGTCCCGCTCGATAAATATCTTTCATATGAAAACGCGGAGGTGGACTTCCCGGTCAGTGTACTTTACGAGATCTGCTCTCTGTTGAAAGTGGATCTCACGGAAATCCTCACAGGAGTGTCTCCGAAGCTCGTGAAAGTTTCTCTCGTAAGAAAAGGTCAGGGAATATCTGTCGACAGATACAAAGGATATGACTTTGAGAGCATCGCTTATAAATTCGTCGGAAGGAAGATCGAACCGATGATAGTGACAGTGGGCGAGGGGACGGAGAAAAATGTGCCGGCAATGGTCTCCCACAACGGTCAGGAGTTCAACTACGTGCTCGAAGGACAGATCACAGTTTATGTCGGTAAAAACAAATATGAATTAAACGAAGGCGACTGCCTGTATTTCGATCCCACGGAGGAACACGCGCAGGCCGCAAGAGGCGGAAGACCCGCCAGGTTTTTGACCGTAATTTTACTGTAAAAAGAGAAAAGAGATAATGAGATATGAGTTATATGCTTGATAAATATCTGGAAAGATCCGAATTCGATTCGTATGAGGATTTTATTCAGAATTACAAACTTAAGATGCCCGGCGATTTCAACTTCGGCTTTGATATCGTAGACGGATGGGCTGAGGTTGAACCGGAGAAAAAAGCGCTCGTATGGTGTAACGACCATGGCGAGGAGAGAATATTTACATTCACTGACGTAAAAAGATACAGCAATATGATCTGCAACTACTTAAAGTCGATCGGGATCAAAAAAGGCGACAAAGTCATGCTGATCATGAAGAGAAGATACGAGTACTGGCTGACAGTCACAGCTCTTCACAAGATGGGCGTTGTGGCGATACCAGCGACATTCCAGCTCACCGAAAAAGACCTCATCTACAGGATCAACGCGATCAGCGTAAAAATGATAATTTGCGCAAACGATCCTTATCTGATCCCTTCTGTTGAAAGATCGTTGCCCAGTTGTCCTACGCTCAAATACAAAGCGATGGTAAACGGTCAAAGGGAAGGGTGGATCGATTTTTCCGCCGAATATTTAAAACAGAGCGATAAATTCGACCGTCCTTCAGGAAAAGACAAAGTATCGGCTGACGATCTGATGCTCGTGTATTTTACCTCGGGAACGACGGGTATGCCCAAAATGGTGCAGCACGTTCAGTCTTATCCGCTCGGACATATACTCACTGCGAGATACTGGCACCAGGCAGAGGACAACGGACTTCATCTCGCTGTAGCTGATTCCGGATGGGCAAAATTTTCATGGGGCAAGATCTACGGGCAGTGGATATGCGGCTCCGCACAGCTCGGCTACGATATGGATAAATTCGTTCCTGACAAACTTCTGAGAGTCATGGAAAAATATAAAATAACTACATTCTGCGCTCCGGCAACGATGTACAGATTCATGATAAGGGAGGATCTTACGAAATACGATCTTTCCTCGATACATCACTGCTGCATGGCCGGAGAGCCACTCAATCCTTCCGTTTTCGATTACTGGGAAAAACTTACCGGCCACAAGATCTATGAAGGATTCGGGCAGACAGAGACGCCCGTTATACTCGCGAACTATCAGTGGTTTGATCCTATACCGGGATCCACCGGAAAGCCTGCGGCCTCATTCGATATCCAGATAGTAGATTCAAACGGTAAAAAGTGCGAGATAGGCGAAGAAGGAGAGATCGTCATAAAAGGCGCAAAAGAACATCGCCCCGTGGGACTTACGATCGGTTATTATAACGATCCGGAGAATACGGAGAAGATGTTCGCGAACGGAGATTATCACACAGGCGATATCGCATGGTACGATGAAAACGGATATTTCAGATTCGTGGGAAGAAAAGACGACGTAATAAAATGTTCCGGATACAGAATAGGACCTTTCGAAGTCGAGAGCGCTCTTATGACTCATCCGTCAGTGGTCGAGTGCGCTATAACAGCTGCTCCCGATCCTGTAAGAGGACAGGTCGTCAAAGCGACAGTAGTGCTCGCGAAAGGTTATGCACCTTCCGAAGAACTCAAAAAAGAGCTTCAGGATCACGTAAAACGCGTCACGGCTCCTTACAAATATCCGAGAATAGTCGAATTCGTAGATGAACTTCCCAAGACGGTCAGCGGCAAGATCAAGAGGAATCAGATCCGCGACGACGACAATAAAAAGGCATAAAGATACACATCTGTACGGAGGTAAAATATACAATGAGATCTGCAGAAAATATGGCAAAGGTTTACGAACCGCAGAAGATCGAACAGAGGATATATCAGAACTGGATGGACAAGGGTTATTTCAGGGGAGTGATCGACCCGGAGAAGAAGCCTTTTACCATAGTTATCCCGCCGCCGAATATCACAGGGCAGCTGCATATGGGACACGCCATGGACAATACCATGCAGGATACGATAATCAGATTCAAAAGGATGCAGGGATATGCGGCACTCTGGCTTCCCGGAACGGACCACGCGTCTATCGCGACAGAGGCTAAAATAGTAGACGCAATGGCAAAGGAAGGACTCAGGAAAGAGGACATCGGCCGGGAAGAGTTTTTAAAAAGAGCGTGGGAATGGAAGAGAGTATACGGCGGAAGGATCATCGAACAGCTCAAGAGACTCGGAAGCTCCTGCGACTGGGACAGAGAGCGTTTTACGATGGACGAAGGACTGTCGAAAGCAGTTACCGAAGTATTCCTGAGACTGTACAAGAAGGGACTTATTTATAAAGGCGAAAGGATCACCAACTGGTGCCCGAAATGCAACACGTCTATTTCAGATATAGAAGTTGAATACGAAGAGCAGCAGGGATGCTTCTGGTATATCAGGTATCCGTTCAAAGACGGAAGCGGTCATTTGACGATAGCTACAACGCGTCCTGAGACCCTTCTGGGGGACGTTGCGGTCGCTGTAAACCCTCAGGATGAAAAATATAAGGATATAGTCGGAAAGTGTCTTATTCTGCCTCTGGTGGGCCGAGAGATACCTGTCATAGCTGATGAATACGTAGAACTCGGATTCGGAACAGGAGCCGTTAAGATCACTCCGGCGCACGACCCGAACGACTACGAGGTCGGAAAGAGACACGACCTGCCCGTGATAAGGATAATGGACGACCGTGCGATCATAAATGAGAACGGCGGAAAGTATTGCGGCATGGACAGATACACGGCGAGAAAGCAGATCGTCGAAGATCTCGAAAAGGAAGGACTCCTCGTTAAAGTCGAGCAGTATAAGCATAACGTAGGCACGTGCCAGCGCTGCCACACGGTCATAGAACCTGTCATATCAACGCAATGGTATGTCAAGATGGAGCCGCTCGCAAAACCCGCCGTAAAGGCCGTCAGAGAGGGCAGAGTGCAGTTTATTCCGGAAAGATTTTCCAAAATATATTACAACTGGATGGAGAATATCAGAGACTGGTGCATTTCAAGGCAGCTCTGGTGGGGCCACAGGATACCTGCTTATTACTGCAAGAAATGCGGCCATATGGAAGTCGCTGCTTCTATGCCGGTAAAATGTCCCGAATGCGGCTGCGAGGAATTTGAACAGGATCCCGATACTTTGGATACGTGGTTCAGTTCTGCTCTTTGGCCGTTCTCAACTCTCGGCTGGCCTGAAAAGACTCCCGACCTTGATTATTTCTTCCCGACAGATGTTCTCGTCACGGGCTACGATATTATATTCTTCTGGGTCGCGAGGATGATATTCTCCGCGATAGAACAGACGGGAGAAGTTCCTTTCAAGACAGTATTGATACATGGACTTATCAGGGACGCGCAGGGCAGGAAGATGTCCAAATCCCTCGGAAACGGTATCGATCCTCTCGATATAATCGATAAATACGGTACGGACGCTCTCAGATTCGCGATCCTCTCCGGAAACGCTCCGGGCAACGACCAGAGATTCATGGACGAGAAAGTCGAAAGCGCGAGAAACTTCGCGAACAAGATCTGGAACGCCACGAGATTCGTTTTACTCAATTTTGACGAAGATCTCGATTTCTCGAAAGTAGATCCGAAGAGGTTCAATGTGGCTGACAAATGGATAATGTCGCGCGCAAACGATCTGGTGAAAGAAGTCACTGAAAATCTCGAAAAATACGAGCTTGGCATCGCGCTCACCAAGGTTTACGATTTCCTTTGGGATCAGTTCTGCGACAGATATATCGAGCTCGCGAAGCCGAGACTGTTCGATAAAACGGAAGGTTCGCTCGAGTGCCAGTACGTTCTTAACGAAGTGCTCGTGAAATGTATGAAACTCCTTCATCCGTTCATGCCTTTCGTAACGGAAGAGATCTACGGTTCCCTCGTAAAAGACTGCGAAAGCGTCATGATCTCCAAGTGGCCGGAGTACGATCCTTCGCTGTATTTTCCCGAAGAGGCAGCCCGGATGGAGACAGTCCTCGAAGTCATCACTGCGATCAGAAATATCCGCTCCGAGATGAATGTGCCCGCAGGTAAAAAGGCTCATATCATTCTCGTTACTGATCCCGGAAGAGTTGATCTTCTGAGATCTTCCGAGATGTATTTTACGCGCCTTGCAAGCGCCCAGAGCGTCGATGTAAGAAAAGATAAGGTCGGAATACCCGCAACGGCTGTAACGGCCGTCAGAGACGGCGTAGAGGTCTATATTCCGCTTGATGAGCTCATCGATATTGAAAAGGAACTCGCGAGACTCGCAAAAGAAAAGGAGAACGCCGAGAGCGAGCTTAAGAGAGCTCAGTCGAAACTGTCTAACGAAGGATTTGTTTCAAAAGCTCCTCAAAAGGTCGTAGACGAGGAAAGAGCGAAAGTGGAGAAGTTCACAGGTATCGTAGAAGGGATCAAAAAGAGAATAGCAGAACTCGAAAACATCTGATCCGCAATGCAGACGGATCAATTGAAAAGATCAAAAAAAGACAACCGGGCAAGGTTGTCTTTTTTATGTTATTAAAATAATTTACTTTCCGAGCGTCGCAAGGAGAGTCATGGCATAGACTCTGCCGAGGAAATCGTTCGGGTGGTTGATGTTGTTCGACGTCAGATCGTAGAACGTTTTTCCTTCGTCGAGCATTCCGTGATAAACTGAATTGACCGGACAGACTGCGATATGAACGTCTGTTCTTTCATTCTGCAGCTCGTACATCGCTTTTTCGTGCTCGGAAAGATTAGTCGGACCGTACATCGGATTTGATTCTATCGAAGACATTAAAATGAATTCGCAGTTCGGATTCTTTGAAAGGACTGTGTCGATCATCGTATTCAGATTTGCTTTGAAAGCTGTTCCGGTCCTTCCCGGTTCATTCATTCCGAAAGCGATAACTACGACGTCCGGTATCTTATTGTCGTCCGAGCAGAGAAGTGTCTGAACGTTTTTGACGCCCCAGCCGCTCTCTGAAGATCCGGCGGCGCGGTTGATCTTTACTATGCCGTCGTAGCCGTAGAGCGTTTCGAGTCTTGCAGTGACCATTTCCGCCCAGCTCGGTGTCTTCGGAGCCGTATTTGAATTGTATGAAACTTCCTTCAAGGTGTTGACGTCGATGACTCTTTCCGTGTTTCCCGAGCAGTCTGCGCCTGTCGCGATACTGTCTCCGTAGATGACGAAATTGAGAGCTTCTTTATTTTCCAGTTTTGACATCGTCGCGGGAAGATGCTCTGTCTGAGCCGCGGGAACGTATCCGCTCCATGAATCCTTGTGCGTGTACGTCACGTAGATCTGCGCGTTCTTGATCGTTCCGTCGATATTGATATATCTCGAATTGTCGGAAGGAAGAGCCAGCCATGTCTTTTCTTCTCCTTCCTTGTAAAAAGGATACAGCTCCTCGTAAGTCATCACGTCGATGTATTTCTTGTCTGATGTCAGCCTTATTTTACCGTTTTTAACAGTGTAGTCTCTGCCTTCGACGAGGAGGATCGTGCTTGTGACATTGAATTTTCCGTCTTCGTAAGCAAAGTCTTTGTCTTTGTAGAGCTGCGCAAATCCGACGCCCGATCTGACTTCGAGTATCTCCTCAGGCTCGTAAAAAAGATTTCCGACTACGAGCTGACCTGTCTCGTCTTCTGTAAAAGATATAGGCTCATAATAGCTTATATCGTTTTCCCAGAACTTTTTCGTCCAGATCTCGTTGTCGTATTCTGCGGGGAGCTCGATGCCCGTCTCTTCCTTATTCCCGCTGTCGGAGGAGGGTGTGGAAGTCGCCGCAGGAACTACGGTGTCGTCCTTTTTACAACTGCAAACAAGTATGCCTATCGATGTGAGGCACAACAGGATGATCAGTTTTCTTATCAAATTCATCTTTCTTTTCATTTCTCTTCCTTCTTCAAAAAAATCAGAGATCGAAGTATACCGCTAATGTATCACAAGATCTCTGATTAAATTATGAACTATTATTTAACAATTGTCAATTGCCCTCGGATACCGCAGTCTCATCAGGTGCTTCCGAATCTTCGGAGGTCATGAATGAAGAACCGTCGCAGGGGTATTTTGCCCAGTACGCTTCGATGTCCTGCTTGCCTTCCGCGACGAATCTGTCGTTGATCTCCTTGAGCATATTCATCTTATAGACATTGACCTCCGAAAGATTATACTGAGTATGATTGAATCTTCCGTTATCGTTGCTCCAGTTGAACCAGCCTGTTGCAAGCTGCAGATCCGCAGCGACCATTCCGTCCATGAGTATCTTAAAATTCTCCTCGAAACGTGTCCTGTCAAAGTCGCTTCTCGATTCTGTTTCGACATCTATAAAGTCTCCGAACTCACCGAAATAAACGCCTTTTTTAACTTTTCTGCCGGCTTCGATATAAACCTTGACATAGTCTGCCGTCGTGAGGACTTCGTCTTTCAGTGTATGCGTCATTCTGATTTCGGCGGAGCCTTCGGCCGCATTCAAAGTGGCGTGCTGGAAGTGGAAGCATATCGTATCGATCGGATCAGGCGTAAAATACGCGCACATTTCCATGAACTGTTCTCTCGTGTCAGTCGACCAGTCGACTTCCCAGTAATGGAATTCATCCCTCTGGGATGATGCGATATGACCGGCGTAAGAGAAGTTTCTGTTTTCTCCGTTGCCTGTTGTGATCAGCCTCGTTTTGTCTATCTCTCTTATCGTTTTGGCGACTTCCTCGTAAAATACGACAAGCTCGTCTGAAGCGTAATAATCGAAATAAGAGAACTTGTCCGCCATAAAAATGTCTGTGGGTTTAGCGTGAAGATCGCACGAGAGATTGTACTCGTTGCCTATCTCCCAGCCCCAGATCGCGGGATGATCGGCGAAGCGCGAAACCACGTCACGCGTGTATTTCTTCGCGTATTCGAGCACTTTACTGCCGATCACTCCCATATCGGAGCGCTTGGCGCCGAGGTGCGCGGCGATAACGGCGTCCCACCACATGAGCGAACCGATGACGCCGATATTGTTCTTCTCGCACTCGTCGAGCACGAGCTTAAGATACGAAAACACCTTTTCCGGGTCGCTGTCGTAAAGCTCGTAATACGACGGATAATAGGAGCAGAGCGGGATGCGGATAAAAGGAATATTATATGAAGCGAGCCCGGCAAGCCCGTCCGTGAATTCTTTTGTCGACTGTCCGGGGCTTTCGACGTATCTCGCAAACGCTCCGAAATAGTTGACGCCAAAGCCGTAAAACGGCTCGCCTTCAAGCGTTACCGTTCCGTCTTCTTCAACGTGAAGGCCGTATTTACTCTCATTCATCGCGGTACTTTCTCCTTTTGCCGGAATAAAGATCGTTATCATTGCCGCTATCACGCAGACAATCGCAGTCAGTTTTTTCATAGTCCCTCCAAAAAATAACAGATCAGGGTATCAAAAGGTCGAATCCGGGATTGACGATCTCGATACCGACATTTTTGTTCGCACCGGCGAATTCGCCGTCGAGCGTAAACGGAGTTTCCTCCGTAAATTCGATGTTCACGTTTTCAGACTGTGTGAGTATCACGTTGTCGTTGTCGTAATTCAGATCTATACAGGCGTGGATCGTATCCGGCAGATCCTCGGGATTATCCACGTTCTTTATGAGCAGCACTTCGAATCTGCCGTCGGACAGACCCACCATATCGCGCGGCAGGTTCATGACGCCTCCGACGCACAGGGCGTTAGTCACGGCGCCGAAAATGAAATCGTCCTCGTACACGGCGTCGTCAGTTGTTACGCGGGCATGATACGGGCGTATCTCGAACGCGCTCTGTATGCCGTCGAATATGTACGCGCCGCGTCCGAATACGTTCTTCGCATCCTGCGACGTGCCGTACGATACACGCGTGAACGCTCCGAACGACGCGACGTACACGAACGTTCTTCCGTTGAAGCGCCCGCAGTCGACGGTCTGTATCTTTCCCTTCGCCATCATTGCCACGGACTGTTCGATCATCTTCGGCAGTTTTACGGTCTTTGCGAAATCGTTAGTCGTTCCCGCGGGAAGATATCCGATCACAGGGCGGTTTTTCAGCTCCATGACGCCTGAAACGACCTCGTTCAGCGTCCCGTCTCCGCCGCTGC
>DBVT01000099.1:0-887 GCA_002308775.1 Mageeibacillus sp. UBA1257 | reverse complement strand
CCGGCGTATTCCGTCAGATGAAGCTGCGGCCGGAAGCCGTATCTTTCAAGCGTTTTGCGGAAATTGTCTATTTTCAGTTTTGAAGTGGTCCTGCCCGCTTTCGGGTTCATTATCAGAAGCACTCTTTTGCCGTCTGAAAACTCCGTGACGTATCCCATACGCCGTCCTCCTTTTTATTCGTTATATAAACCGAGCACAAGATCGAAAGTCTCTTTATCGAATATCCCTTCGCTGTACGCCGTCGCCGAGCCGGCGCTGACCGCGCAGGCGAGCGGGTCTGTACCGTTTTGCTCGCCGTAGATATATCCGGCTATCATACTGTCGCCGGCGCCCGTGGCGTTCACCGCGGTCATCCCGGCGTCTTTCACCGGCAGAAACCGGCAGCCGTCCGCGCCGCACAGATACGCGCCGCGCTCACCGTCCGAGAGCAGCACCGCGCCGACGCCACCGGAGACGAGCTTTTCGAGCAGAAGCGGGATTTCATCGTCTTCAACGCCGCGCCCGGCGAGTGCGCAAAGCTCCGCGCGGTTCGGCTTTATCAGATACGGAGCGGCTTTTATGCAGGCGGACAACGCCTCGCCCGACGTGTCTGCAATGAGTCTCGCTCCGGACGCGCGGATCGCGTTGAGCACCGCGACAACGTCCGTCCCCGGCGCCGCCGAGCCTGACAGGACGACGGTATCGTCCGGGCAAAGTCCGCCGAGCTTTTTCAAAAGCTCCGCGTTTTCTTCGTGCGTGACCGGGCCTCCCGGCGCGTTTATCTCGGTGATAACGCCGCCGTCGGCGATCTTCGTGTTTATGCGCGTTTCGGGTTTCGTTTTTATTATCTCGTATGTAACGCCTTCGCGGTCGAGCCCGTCCGTCAGCATCCTGCCGGCTCCTCCGCC
>DBVT01000038.1 GCA_002308775.1 Mageeibacillus sp. UBA1257 | reverse complement strand
TTCTGGGGCAAGGGAGTCAGCCAGGGCCATTCAGACGCGATCCGCCGCGTTCCCGGAGTAAAAAACGGCAAGCAGTATACAGTACCTGTCCCGGAAGCGCTTGAAAGAGTGCGCGCAGGCGAGAATCCCGTCCTCACAGCGCGTGAGATGCACACTCGCGAATGCTTCGTCGTGGCAGAAGAAGGAGCCGATAAAGCACAGATCGAACGCGATATTAAAACGATGCCCAACTATTTCGCCGATTACGACACGACTGTGAATTTCATAACTGAAGAAGAATTCAAAAAGGATCACGGCGAGATACCGCACGGAGGCTTTGTCATCCGCACGGGCACAACGGGCATGAACGACGAGCACAAGCACGTGATCGAATACAGTCTCAAACTCGATTCAAACCCCGAATTCACGTCATCCGCTCTCATAGCGTTTGCGCGCGCCGTCTACCGCCTCCACAGCGAAGGTGTAAACGGCTGCAAGACCGTTTTCGACATCGCTCCGTCTTATCTCTCTCCCCTTTCGGGCGAAGAGCTGAGAGCGCACCTTCTGTAACAGCAAATAACTGCTTTTTCAGACACTTTAAGCGTAAGGATCACATGTTTCCGGTCGCCTGTAAAACAGGCGGCCGGTTTTTTACGCGCGGCGGGAAGTATTTTTGCGGAAACATCTCGTCTCGTGGTATAATAAAAGATGCGCCTGTTTTAGGGGCAGTCTGGGTAGAAAGAGGCACGATAATGCTTGAACTTAAGAATATAACGAAGACATACGTAACGGGCGATCTGGTGCATAACGCGCTGGAAGAAGTCAGCATATGTTTCAGAAAGAGCGAATTCGTTTCTGTTCTCGGACAGAGCGGCTCGGGAAAGACAACGCTCCTCAATATAGTCGGAGGTCTCGATCAGTACACATCGGGAGACCTTGTCATCAACGGCGTCAGCACGAAAGAATATAAAGACCGCGACTGGGATAATTACAGAAACCACTCGATCGGATTCGTCTTTCAAAGCTACAACCTCATACCCCACCAGACTGTAAAAGCAAACGTCGAGCTCGCTCTCACGCTCTCGGGCATTTCGAAAGCGGAAAGAAGCAAAAGAGCCGAGGAAACTCTCAGAATCGTCGGTCTCGAAGACCAGATGAACAAAAAGCCGAACCAGATGTCCGGAGGCCAGATGCAGAGAGTCGCGATAGCGAGAGCGCTGATAAACGACCCGGATATTTTACTCGCGGACGAACCTACGGGAGCGCTTGACTCTGAGACGAGCGTGCAGGTCATGGATCTTCTCAAAGAGGTCTCAAAAGACAGACTCGTCATAATGGTCACTCACAACCCGGATCTCGCCGAACAATATTCAAACAGGATAGTCCGCCTTCTCGACGGTAAGATAATCAGCGACTCGCGCCCTTACTCACACGAAGAATCGGAAGCGGACCTTTCAAAGCGCAACGAAGAAGCAGCCGCGAAGGAAGCGGAGGAAGACGAAAAGGCGCTCGCATCGGGCAAATATACAAAAGAACAGCTTCGCAAAAAGAAAGCCGGAGAGGCTAAAAAGGCGAAGAAAAAGACTTCGATGTCGTTCTTTACGGCGCTTTCTCTTTCTTTTACGAACCTGCTGACCAAAAAAGGGCGTACGATACTGACGAGTTTTGCCGGAAGCATAGGTATCATAGGGATCGCGCTGATACTGTCTGTTTCGACAGGTTTCCAGATGTATATAGACAGAGTTCAGGAGGATACGTTATCGAGCTATCCTATAACTATTTACGCACAGAGCGTAGATCTTTCGTCGCTCATATCGTCGTTCGCCAAGGCTGATCAGGAAGGTGAGCTCGGCCACGAACTTGACGCGGTCTATGAAAACACGATGATCTACGAGCTCGTCAACGCGATGAACAGCGCCGATGTCACGAAGAACAATCTGAAGGATTTTAAGTCTTTCGTAGAGAACGATCCGGAGCTTCACAAATATATGAGCGCGTACCAGTACCAGTACGGCATCGATTTTAACATATACTCAAAGGACGTTTCCGGCAAGCTTTACAAATCGGATCTTTCTGAACTTATGAAGAACCTGATGGGCGGAGATCAGTCGCAGATGGGCTCGGGTAACAATAACATGTCGGTGACGATGATGCAGAGCTCGAGTTCTTACAACGTCTGGCAGGAGATGCTCCCGGGCAAAGACGGAGAACTTATAAGCGAAACGATCCTCGAACAGTATGAAGTTCTCGGAAACGGCAGATGGCCGGAAGCGATGAACGAGGTGGTCGTCGTAGTCGACAAGAATAATGAGATAAGCGATATGGTCCTCTATTCCCTCGGTCTCAAGACGCAGGAAGAACTGTTGGACGCCATAATCGCCGGTCAGAACGGCAAAATAATCGAGAACGAAAAAAGCGTATGGACGTATGACGAGATCTGCAGCCTCAAATTCAGGCTCTTCCTCAACCCGGAAAAATACCTGAAGAACGCGGACGGAACGTATACGGATATGTCAAAAACGGATGCAGGCCTCGATTATCTGTATAACAACAAAAATCTCGGCGTCGATCTTAAAGTCGTCGGCGTTATAAGGCAGAAACCCGATGCCGTCACCGGCATGATCTCAGGCTCCATCGCCTATACAAAGGCGCTTTCCGATTACGCGATAGACAAAATAGTCAATTCCGACATTGTAAAAGAACAGCTCAAAGACAGATCCGTCAACGTGATAACGGGACTTCCCTTCAAGGGAGCCGAGATCACAGATATGACAGACGAGGAGAAGGTCAGCGACGCGAAAGCTAAGATCGCAGCGATGACTGTCACCGAAAAGGCCGCTCTTTATAAGGCGTTCATGTCAGTCCCGTCAGACGCATATCTCGACAGCGCGGTTAAAATGCAGCGCAGTATGTTCACGAGAGAAGAACTCGAAGCTATGCTGATGGAAGGCATATCGCAGCAGGTCGGAACGCAGGTCGAAAACGTCTCGGCGATCGCAAAATACGTCGAGGAACTCGATGACGAGACTTTTTACTCTTACGTAGACAAACTTATCAGAGAATCGCTGACGACGTCATACGCCGCGCAGCAGGAGCAGAAATTCGCCAAAATGACTGAGGAAGAGCTCGCCGAAGAACTCGACAGCAAAGAATTTTCAGACGAAGACTACGTTAAAATGCACGACGGGATGCTCAAGGACGAATATTCGGAGCAGACATTCAACGAGGTCGTATTCGACTCCCTCGGATACGTCAGCAAGGATTATCCTTCAAGCATTTCACTTTTCGCTGTCTCCTTTGAAAACAAAGACAATATTTCGGAATGCATAAACAGATACAACAAGGGCGTCGAAAAGGAAGACCAGATCTCCTACACCGACTACGTAAAACTTCTGATGTCCTCGATCACCACGATCATCAACGCTGTCACTATAGTGCTCACCGGATTCGTCGCGATATCGCTTGTGGTTTCTTCTATCATGATCGGTATCATCACCTACATATCAGTTCTTGAAAGGACTAAAGAGATCGGTATTCTGCGCGCCGTCGGTGCGTCAAAGAGAGACGTTTCGAGAGTGTTTACGGCGGAGACGCTCATCGTCGGATTCGGAGCCGGACTCATGGGCATCATTATCACTCTGCTGCTCATCATACCGCTGAATATAGTGCTCCACTCGCTGACGGGCATAGCTGCTCTGCGCGCCGTTTTACCTGTGGGAGGAGCGGTGATACTCGTTTTGATCAGTATGTTCCTCACGTTCATTGCGGGACTTCTTCCCTCGAGACTCGCCGCGAAGAAGAATCCTGTCGAAGCGCTCAGAACCGAATGATCCTTTCGGGAAAAAAGCTTTGCAATTGAGCCTTTATTGAATTATAATACCTCCGTGAAAGGCCGTGACTGTTGCGGTAAAAACGGAGGTATATTTTATGTCTGAGAAAGCTTATGAACTTCGGGACGCATTCGTTGCCAGATATTTTACCGGCGCGGAGCTTCCCTTCAGCTTCTGCTCCGGAGGCAGAAAAGCTGCTGTAAGAATAATCACCAGGATGAAAACCAGGTCTGACGGAGCGCATACGACTTATTTTGTCGTAGGAAGATCCGGCCAGCTCGAGGTAAAAATGACGGGCACGGTCTACGACTCACATCCGGCTGCAGACTGGAACATCGAGATCACGAATACGGGTTCGACAAACTCCCCGAGGATCTCAAAAGGTTACGGTACAGATGTCGAATTTGACGGCTCCGATGTTTCTATGTGGCACAGCACCGGCGATTACGTGAGCGCCGACGGTTTCGACCAAAAGATCGAAAAGATCGGAAAAGGAATCGTTAAAAATTCGAACGGACGCCCCTGTGACGGAGCATTTCCCTATTACAGGCTGTTTTTCGACGGCTGGACTCTCGACGGAGCTGTCGGTTGGCAGGCAAGATGGTCCGGCAGTTTTACGGAGAAAAACGGCAAAGTTTGCGTGAAAGCCGGTCAGGCGATCCTCGATTCGTATCTCAAACCGGGAGAGACTTTCAAACTTTCTTCGACCACTTTCCTCTTTGTCGAAGGGGGCAACACCGAAGCGATCAACGCGTGGAGAGCATTTTACTTTGACTGTATAATCCCGAGGCCTCTCGGCAATAAGATACAACCCCTCGTCTGCGGCACAAGCTACGATTCTGCTTTGGAGTTCTGTTTTACAAACGAAAAATCGAATCTGGAATGCTACAAGACATTTACAGATGAGAACATCATCCCCGACGTCTGGTGGATAGATGCCGGCTGGTACGATTACAATATAGGAGACGATCACAAGAACTGGGTCCGAGTCGGAACGTGGGAAGTCGACAAAGAGAGATTCCCGAAAGGTCTTAAACCCATTGCAGACGCGGTGCACGCAAAAGGCACAAAATTCCTGCTCTGGCTGGAACCCGAGAGAGTTCACATCAGGACAAAGCTTTATAACGAACATCCGGAGTGGCTGCTCACATCCCCCAAAGACATCTATTGCGGCCTTCTGAATCTGGGCGATCCCGAGGCAAACGAATACATTTCAAACCACGTAAACAAGCTGATAAGAGACAACGGGATCGATATCTACCGCCAGGACTTCAACTGTGATCCCGACAATTATTTCCGCGACTCCGAAACGGAAGACAGACAGGGAGCGCTCGAAAACCTGCACTGTCAGGGATATCTCAAATTCTGGGACAACATTCTCGCGGCAAATCCCGGTCTGTGGATAGACTCTTGCGCATCGGGCGGCCGAAGAAACGATATCGAGACTATGAAGAGGAGCGTTCCGCTTCACTACTCTGATTTCGGCTACGGCGACCTTCCCGTAAAGGACGCTTTCCAGCAGACGATGTTCGAATGGCTGACTTATTTTAAGGAGAAGCCAATGACGT
>DBVT01000093.1:3533-4348 GCA_002308775.1 Mageeibacillus sp. UBA1257 | reverse complement strand
CCGTGCCAGCAGAAGCCCATTCCGTAAAACAGTTCCCCGTTCAGGTATATATATCCGTCTTCGGCGTGCAGTCCGTACTGCTTCGAATCACCGTAATCCTTCGGTTCTTCTTTCTCTTCCCTGCATCCCGTCATAAACATGCATGTGACAGCCATCACAAGCACGAGGGCCAGGACAATTATTCTTTTTACTGTCTTTTTAATACCCCGGACCATATATAATCCTCCTTTTCGTGTAAAATACGCATGACCAACGTTCAAGCCGTTTTATCACGATTGGACAGATCCCCAGTATTCGGAAGCGTTGTTTTTACCGTCTGTCACGAGTTTCGCGTTCTCAGAGACGATCCTGTCCCACACGTATGTGTTTCTGAAAACGCCTGATGCAGTGCCGACTTCGACTGACGCGTCATCCTCGGGATCGACCGCATATGAGGCAAAATTTCTCACCGCAGCCATCTGGATCCCGTATTCGAGATAAGCGTCCACGTATGCATTGAACGAATCTCGCTCGTTAGCCTCGTATACGTCGTTTTCAGGCGTTTTGGACTCGTCAAGGTTCGTATACAAGCTGCCGCTGAAAGCGCCCACGTAGAGGCCTTTTTTGAGCTCACGCGCAGCCTTTGTATATTTTTCAAGATAGGAAATATACGGTGTGTGTATGCTTTGACAGTCGATCGAACCGGATGTATAGATCGAGAATGTCTCTACTATATCTTCGTATGTGTCCCACGGAGCGCTGTTGTAATCCTCGCGCAGCGCCTTTGAGAAGAATCTCGGAGAAGAGTCGCCGTTTGTGATCATCCTGTAAGGATC
>DBVT01000093.1:159-3410 GCA_002308775.1 Mageeibacillus sp. UBA1257 | reverse complement strand
TATCTCCCACGCCCAGACGGATGGAGCTTCCTTGTACCTCGCGACGACGTCGTCGATATATTTTACGCAGAACTTGTATGCGTTGGAATCGTCTTGCGTCATCATCTTTTTCAGATTGTCCCAATTTGCCGTGGCGACACATTCCATATCCCAGAACAGATTCGCGACTATCCCGATCTCATACTTTTTCGCCGTCTCGACCACATAATCCATCGCAGAAAAGAAAGCGTCTCTTTCGTCCATATATTTGCGCACCATTTCAACGGTGTCAAATCCGAGCATGATCCTCACGAAAGGGATGCCTCCCTCTTTTAACTTGGCGAAATACGGTTCGAGATCTGTCGACGGGTCGCCGAGTCTCATTTTGAACGCGTCCTTGAATACAAATCCGAAACCGTAAAAAGGTTTCCCGTTCAGCGTTATCCAGCCGTTTTCAGAAACATGAAGTCCCAAACCTGTCACCTCGACTTTGTCGTTAAATCCGTTCTCGTCCTTGCACGCCGTAAAACATGCGATCACGACAGCCAGCGCAAGAATCAAACAAATCATTTTCTTGACCGTTGTTTTCATATCCGTTCCCCTTTTCAGTTTTTTTACTGCCGGTCCGCGGAATTATTCGCCGCGAATGACAGCTCTCCGTATTTGTCCCAGTATTCGGAAGCGTTATTTTTCCCTTCCGTGAAAAACTGCCAGTTTATATCTCTAACTCTGTCCCAGACGTAATAATTCTGGTAAAAAGGCTTTCCGTTGCGCTTTATCAGTCCTATTTCGACGCTTGTAGGATCTCCGAGCTGCTGGATGCACCTTCCCCAGCACCAGTGACACATAAGCTGCACGTCTGCGTCTATCATCTGCTGAACGATGCTCTCCCATCCTTCTCTTTCCTCTGTCCCCGCGGAATCGGTAAATCCCGTTGTAAAACCTGCAGTCGAATGGAACTCTCCTATGAACAGGCCGAGTCCCATCTTCCTCGATCTTTCCACGTGCGATCTGATCGATTCTCCCGAGGGATAATGTATCGAATGCGTATCGATCTCTCCGGGCGTGAATGTTTCAAACAGTTCGTCGTAATCCTCTTCTGTGTCCTTAGGGAACCAGCTTTTGTTTGTTTTAAGAGATTTCCAGGCTCCGCGAAGGCCTCCGTCTCCGTTCGTTATCATTCTGTTCGGATCATTTGCGCGTATCACTTTCGACGCCGTGTCATAGAAAAGCGCGATCATTTCTGTCGTTACGGTGTTCTCCGATTTCATTTCCGAATCGTAATAATTATCGATCTCGCATGCGAGATTCGACTCATTTGCTATCTCCCAGCCCCAGATCGCAGGAGAATCCTTGTATCTCGTGATTATGTCTGTCATCATAGTCTTCATGACCGTGCAGGCCTTGCTGTAAGGGTCTGTCAGAGCTATGAAATCCTCTCCCGCATATAAAGTATATGCATTGTTGCACCAAAAAGACGCTATTATCCCCACATGGTACTGCTCCGCCAAACTGACAAAATAATCCATACAGTCGAACCACTTGTCGCGGTCTTCAAAATAGAATCTTACATCTGAATCGTAAAATGCTCCGAGCATCGTCCTGACAAAAGGAACGTTCGAATTCTTCAGTTCGGCAAAAAAATCGGGAAGGCGCTCTCTCTGTTTTCTGTCATTCGCCATTGTAAAACCGCCGTGCCAGTTGAATCCTATGCCGTAGAACTTTTTTCCGTCAAGGTAAAAACAGCCGTCGTCTCCTACGTACAATCCAAGCCTCGGTCCGTTTTCTGCCGGTTCAGGAGTCTCCTGCAGATCGACCTTCTTGTTTTCACATCCGGCAAAACACGATGTGATAATGATCACCAGAATAAATGATATTATTTTTTTTAGAAATAATAGTTTCATTTTTCCTTCTTTTTACACATCGAGTTCGAGTTTTTTGCCCGAAGGCACGTACTGTCTGTATTTTACTCCGCAGGCTGTCATCATTCTCTTTGCGGCCTTCACACTGTCCGTATCGGCGTATTTGTCATCCATATAGATGATCTCGCTGATGCCCTTCTGGATTATCGCCTTGGTACATTCGTTGCAAGGAAAAAGCGTAACGTAAACTTTGCTGCCCTTCAATGATCCGCCGTTGTAGTTGAGGATCGCGTTGAGTTCGGCGTGGCAGACGTAGAGATATTTTGTCTCGTAAGGATTTCCTTCTCTTCCCCAAGGGAATTCATCGTCTGAGCATCCTATCGGCATTCCGTTGTAACCGAGGGAAAGGATCCTGTTGTCGTTTCCTACTATACAAGCGCCGACAGCCGTATTCGGATCTTTGCTCCTCATCGCAGAAAGCTGCGCGATACCCATAAAATATTCGTCCCATTTGATGTAATTTTCTCTTTTCATTTTTTCTCGTTCCTTCCGATTTTTGTTTTTTATTGGCTGTCATCTATGTTTGTCTCTGTTATATTAAAATGGTCAGACTTTTCTTCTCGATGCAACCGCTGTATGGACCGAAACGCCAACGTAAGTATCGTCGCTGATATTGTCAGTATTATGCGATAATAATCTGTGAAAAACCGGCAATCGTATCGGTCCTTTCTGTAAATTAACTGTCCTCGCAATTATTATATTCTTTTTTAGCTTTTTTGTCTTTATTTAACGCTTTTTTCAATGTTAAATATTTGTTAAAATGACAGCTGTTCTGCCTTGCATTCGAAGGCTTTTGAATATATAATTTAATCATCGGCACATTACATTTCTCACAGGAGTATAACATGAAAATAGGGTTACAATTGTATTCTATCAGAGAGATCATCGACGGCAACATTCCGTACGCTCTCGAGCTTGCGGGCAAAGCGGGATATGACGGCGTTGAATTTGCGGGATTCGGAGGTCTTACTGCCGCTCAGCTTAAAAACGAACTTGCCAAAAACGGTCTCGTCGCAGCAGGCGCTCACATCGGTATGGAGCCTTTCCGGGAGGACTTTGAAGGCACTTTAAAATATGCTGTCGAAGCGGGCATTCAGACGATCTGTGTCCCCTGGGCAAGCGTTGATGACTCATACGAAGGCTGGGCAAATCTCGGCAAAGAAATGGACAAAATAGGCGCCAAACTTCGTAAAAACGGCATTTTATTCGGTTATCACAACCACTCTCACGAATTCAAGAAATTCGAGGGCAAATACGCGATCGAGATCCTTCTCGAAAACAGCAGTCCCGAAAACGTCTTCTTTGAAATGGATACGATGTGGGCTCACAAAGGCGGCGTCGACCCGGCTG
>DBVT01000093.1:0-138 GCA_002308775.1 Mageeibacillus sp. UBA1257 | reverse complement strand
ATTCATCAAAACTTACGCAGGCAGAGCTCATGTTCTCCACGCGAAAGACGAAGACACTGAGGGTGCAGATACCGAAGCCGGCACAGGCATCTTCGATTTTGTAAAAATAGCCGATGCCGCGAAAGCAGACTGGCTCGT
>DBVT01000088.1:8375-10089 GCA_002308775.1 Mageeibacillus sp. UBA1257 | reverse complement strand
AGCCCGTTGAATAAACTTCGAAAATATAGTATTATTATGTACACATTCTTCGGGAGGCGCGATGCCTTTCGGAACGGAGGATATGATGCCCGCTTACGATGAAAACGGAAACGAAATAAATCAAGCCTTAACGATGAAGGAGACTGACAAAAAGTGTCCTATGTGCGGCGGCAAGATGGATTATGATCCAACCACAAAAGGCCTCTACTGTCCTTTCTGCGAGTACAAACAGGAGATAGAAAACGACGGATACGCGATGGAGCAGGACTTTGAAGACGCGGAAGCTACGGGAAACTGCGACTGGGGCGTTGAAACGAAGGTCGTTATCTGTAAATCGTGCGGCGCGCAGACAGTTTACGATGCTCTTCAAACATCGGGTACTTGCCCCTATTGCGGCTCCAACCAGGTAATGGAAGCGCAGGCGCAGAATACGCTCGCACCGAACGGGATCTGCCCCTTTGAAATAGACAAACAGACAGCCAGCGCCAATTTTAAGAGGTGGCTCAGTAAAAAGCTTTTCGCTCCGAGCAAGGCAAAAAAATCAGCTGAAGCTGACAAATTTACAGGACTTTACCTGCCTTATTGGACGTTCGACGCAGACACTTACACGCGGTATACAGCGAAATACGGAATAGACAGGACATACACCGATTCGAGGGGCGAAACGCACACTACGACTGACTGGTACTATACGTCGGGAAATTACGACAGATTTATCGATGACGAACTCGTAATTGCGACAGACAGACACGAGAACCGCATGCTCAGACAGATAGAACCTTTTTACACGGACAGAAGCGTTCAGTACAAGCCTGAATATATAGCGGGATTCGTTTCAGAGAGGTACTCGAAGGGACTTGCCGATTCGTGGGACACAGCTTCGGCGCAGATCAAACAAAAACTCAAATCGGAGATAGAACGCAAGGTATTAAGGGAGCACGGAGCCGATCACGTCAACATTCAGTCGATGGTAACGGATTATTCCAACAAACAATACAAATATCTGATACTCCCTGTCTGGCTCTCATCTTTCCGGTACAACAGTAAGATCTACAACTTCTGCGTCAACGGACAGACGGGCAAAGTCGGAGGCAGGTCGCCTGTATCGCCTATCAGAGTTATAATCGCGATACTGATCTTCGTCGCTGTGCTCTTCCTGATCTACAAGCTGTTTGGAAGCTCCTGACATGTTTTTTGCAATGATATGAGTAAAATGAAGAGATCTGCGTTAAATGAAAAAGGAAAGATACTCGTTGCGATGAGCGGAGGCGTAGACAGTACCGCTGCCGCGAGATTCTTAAAACTTGACGGCTGGGAAACAGAAGGGGCGGTCATGCTCCTTACTGAGGACAAAAGCGCCGTCGAGGCAGCGCGGTACGCCTGCGGAAAAGTAGGAATTCCCTTTCATATATTCGATTTTCGCGAGGAATTCAGAAAAAACGTAGAGGAATATTTCGCCTGTACTTATCTCGCCGGAGAGACGCCTAATCCGTGCGTCGTTTGCAATAAAAAGATAAAATTCGGCGCTTTTCTCGACAGAGCCCGCGAGATGGGTTTCGATAAGATAGCCACGGGCCATTACGCGAAGAAAATTTACGATGAGGAAACGGGGAGATATTTTATCAAAAGAGCTGATTCGGCCAAGAAGGATCAGTCATATTTTCTCTACAGGCTCTCACAGGACCAAATAGCTTCTGCCGAATTTCCTCTCGCT
>DBVT01000088.1:3459-8310 GCA_002308775.1 Mageeibacillus sp. UBA1257 | reverse complement strand
CAGGACATCTGCTTCGTCCCGGAAGGCAAATACGCCGAATTCATCCTCTCATATACCGGCAAACGATTCACTCCGGGAGAGTTTGTCGACACACAGGGAAACGTTCTCGGCAGGCACGAGGGCATAGTATATTATACGATCGGACAGAGGAAAGGCGTCAAAACGGCCTTCGGCAAACCGATGTACGTAAAAAGCAAAGACCCCGAAACGGCGAGAGTTGTAATGGCTGAAAATGAGGATCTTTTTACAGATGAACTCGTTGCCGGGGATGTGAATTTTATAAAATACGAGACGATAACAGAGCCGATGAAAGTGACGGTAAAAACCAGATCGGTGCAAAAGGACGTCCCGTGCGAGATATATCCTCCCGTGGACGGAAAGGTGAGAGTGGTCTTTGAAACGCCGCAAAGAGCGGTGACAAAGGGGCAGTCAGCCGTATTTTACGATGGAGATACGGTGATCGGCGGAGGAACGATCTTGTAAAAAGGCAGCGCGAGAATGCGAAAGCAGGCAGACAAGCAAGACGCGCACAAACACTCGACGGAAAGATGTAGGGCAAATTTTTGACAGGAGGTAAAAATGAGCCGCTGGACAGATATCAGAAGAGAAAAAGAAGAGAGCCTCGCTCCGTATGCGGCAAAATCGATCGATACGATCGGAAGAGAAAAGCCTGAAAAGCCTTGTGAGATAAGGCTCGACTTTGAAAGGGATGCGAACAGGATACTGTATTCCGAAGATTTCAGAAGGCTGAGACACAAAACGCAGGTGTTTTTTAACGCGAAAAACGACCATATATGCACGAGAATGGAGCATGTGCTCTATGTAAACAGCATTTCTGCGACGATATGCAGAACGCTCAATTTAAACCAGGATCTCACTTCAGCGATCGCTCTCGGACACGATATCGGACACGCGCCTTTCGGACACAGCGGCGAAAAATGCATCTCGGAATGCGCGCTTTCCAAGGGCAACGGGGTGTTTTTTGAGCACGAAAGACACGGACTCAGAGTGGTGGACAGGCTCTCGATGAGGATATCCAAGGAGCTCATTTCCGAGAAATGCGGCCTCAATCTTACGTACGAGGTAAGAGACGGAATAGTAAGCCATTGCGGCGAAAAATACAGCGAGTACAAGATCGAACCGGACAAGACCAAGATCGAAAAAGACATAACGACGATCAATCACAAGCTGACCACGCCTTATACTCTCGAGGGATGCCTCGTGAGGCTCGTGGACAAGATCGCATACGTCGGAAGGGATATCGAGGACGCGATGCGCGCAAAGCTCATGGACTACAACAGCGTTTCGCCCGAGATCAGAAAAACTCTCGGTAAAACGAACGGCGACATAATCAACACGCTCGTGACTGACGTGATCGAAAACAGCTACGGCAACAACTATATCGCCCTGAGCGATGAAAAAGGAAGGGCACTGGAAGAGCTTATCAACACGAATGTGGCTATGATATACAAGTCAGAGCCCGTTTTACGTTACGAAAAAGGTGTAAAAAACACCATTGAAGGACTTTTTGACTCGATATACGACGCGACGAGGGAAATTCAGAATTACTGCCTGAAGGGCGAAAAGATGGAATATCCCGACGTTTTACCGTCTGCTGCGTTCAAGACGGCGGGACTCGGTCACGTGCAGTCGCTCTATTCGTATATAAAAGAAAAAAATTACAGTAAAAACAACTATCCGGAGCAGATAACCGTAGACTATATCGCCGGAATGACTGACGCATACGCGATGAAAACTTACGAGGACATTTATTGGATATGATCGAAAAAAGGACGACGTCCCGGGCAAAAAGAATACTGATCTTTGCGCTGGCGCTCGTGCTGTCGTGCGCTGTTTTTTCATCGTGCGGCGAATACAAAGAGATCGTGGACGACATCGAGATCAAGGATACGCCGAGACCCACGATGGAGCCTATCGCGACGATCGAGCCTGATTACGGAGCGCCTAAAACGGGCGGTACGGTGACTGTGGGAGTTTCCGCAACCGAAGAGAGGCATCCTCTTTTTACGGACAGCGAAGAGATCAAATACTGCATGTCGCTCGTATTCGAAGGACTTGTGAGATATGACAACAGCGGAAATATCGAAACGTGCCTCGCGTCCGCATGGGAGACAGAGGACAATATGTGCTACACTTTCGAGCTCCGCCGTGACGTAAAGTGGCACGACGGCAGCGATCTTGTGGCCGATGATGTGGTAAAATCACTCGATCTGCTCAAAAATGGCGGAGGTGTTTATTCCGTTAATATTTCCGGCGTCAAAAAATATTTTGCGATCTCCCCGAGCGAACTGTATATAGAACTCGAAGCGCCTGACAGATATTTCCCCGAAAGGCTTTATTTCCCGATCGTGAAGGAAGTCGGAGAGAATAAAGAACTCGTCGGAACAGGTCCATACAAATATCTTTCCGGGAATTCCGCGAGTGTCACTTATACGCTGAACAATGACTACTGGGGAAGGATCCCGCTGTACGAAAACGTCAAATTGAATTTTTACGAGACTGAAAGAGAAAAATATATTTCCGATAACGACATCCTTTTCTTCAAGGGTAAAACGGTCGCCGCATACGCGACGAGAGAAGGTTACACATCATACAGGTACGAGGGAAGGTCGTTCGCGGGACTCGTTCCGAATCTTGTGGAAAGCTACAGCGAATACGATTATTATACGGGAGAATTCCTGTACAAGGATATAAATGTCGCCTCGACGGCTGCGGGAAGAAAAGCGCTCTATTACTGCATAAACAGGGATAAACTGATCAGTTCCGTGCTTTCCGGCAACGGAAAAGTGGCTGATTGGCCCGTTTACAGCGGTTTTAAGCCTGCTTTCGACAACGGCCTCACATACACGCAAAACAGGGAAAAGGCAAACGAATTGTTCAAGCTCGCGGGACTTCATTACAGTTCTACCGAAAGAAAATGGTACCTTAACGAGGAGAAAACTCACCCGTGCAAGGTCACGATGCTTGTGCTTGAAAACAACGCGGAACTTGCCGCGATCGCCCAGTCTCTGAAGGAGGATTTTGAATCAGCCGGCCTTGAGGTCATGATAATGTACATGTCTGTGGAAAAACTCGCACGGTATTTGACTCTCAGAACGTACACGTTCCTGCTCCTGACTTTTGAAGAGGGAGACTGTTCTCAGCTGAAGCGCATCTTCTCCAAGGACGGAGAATACAATTTCAACAACTATTACAACGAAAAACTTGAGACTCTTATGAACGCTGTGGAAATTTCGATGAGCGACAGCGAAGCAGAGCATTACGCGGCCATTGTTGAGGATGTTCTTGACGAGGAGCTTCCGATGCTGGGACTTTATACACAGTCGGAGGCGATGATGATCTCCCACAGGATCAGAGGATATGAAAAGGGCATTTACGGCACGATGAATCCTTTTTACTCGATGGCGGAATATTGGTCTGAGATATATACATAACAGCGACGGTGTAAAATGAGCGGCATTGAGATGAAGATGCACGAAAGATATATGGCTGAGGCATTGAAGCTTGCGCGTGAAGCCGGCAGATGCGGAGAAGTCCCTGTCGGATGCGTTGTCGTATGCGAAGGGAAAATAATCTCCTGCGGAATGAACACTGTCGAGAAGGACAAAAACGCTCTCAAACACGCCGAAATGAACGCGCTCGAAGAGGCGATAAAGGTAAAAGGGCAACGTGTGCTCAGGGACTGTGATATGTATGTCACGCTCGAGCCCTGTCCGATGTGCGCAGGCGCCATACAAAACTGCGGCATAAAAAAGCTGCTTTTCGGCGCTTATGACGAAGAAAAAGGCGCGTGTCTGTCAAAATGGAATGTTACGGACAGCCGTACGCTTGTGTACGGCGGAATCTTGAAGGACGATTGCGAAAAGGCGCTCAGGGAGTTTTTTGACAGATTAAGAGGAAAGACGAGAGGTGCCTGCGATGAGTAAAAAAATGTTGAGATCCGTTTTTACCTCGCTGCTTTGTATGTGTGTTTTCGGATCTCTTGTATCCTGCAAAAACGAAAGGGAAAAAGACAAAGGTTATTCTTCCGTTAAGGCATCTTCGACTGTGTCTTCATTTGACACGACGGGATATGTCGCCGAAATGTTATACGGAAATATCGACGAATGGACGGTCAACGCTCTCAAAAACAACCCGGGCATAATTGACCAGATCGCACAGGGCCCCGAGGGCACGTATATCATGGACATCGTCACTGACAGTGCCGGATATTACAAAAACGGTTTTATGAAGATCGCAGTGGAAAAAGATCACGGCTACAAAGGCCAAAGGTCGCTCATGATAACGGTTTTCAAAAAGGGGACGGAGCAGGATATCGAATTCGACACTTCGAAACTGGAAAACGTCACGAGAGGTGTCGGCACGAACGGCGGACTCGGATTTTACGCTGACGCTTCAGATTTCGGAGACGACGAGTCTTTGATCGGCCTCGGATTCGTCGAAAAAGGTAAAACTGCAGACGGTATCTACGACGGCAGTATCCTTAAATGGGGACTTGCGCCGGGCGGAAAATACAACTATTACGACGAGGATGACAAGGTCTGGAAAGAAGCAGAGACAGTTTCTTCTGCGGCGAAGACGAATAATAAAGGGAGGATAGTTTTGCCTGCGGGATTCAAAGGATGGGTATTCATCCCCTATGTGGAAGGCAACTTCCAAGTGTTCTCTCCGAAAGGTGAAAAGATCGACAGATACTGTCCCGAAACGGCGGACAAGTTCATAATCGCAGTCGAGTCGACCGTGAAAAAACTGAGCAGATCAGTATATTTCAGCTCTTTCGACCTCTATGAGGGGCCGGCAGACGATAAAGGTCCGAGACCGTTAAGACAT
>DBVT01000088.1:1932-3420 GCA_002308775.1 Mageeibacillus sp. UBA1257 | reverse complement strand
CGAGCTGCAACTCGGGGAGAGCAACAATAAAGGCGGCTGGGACATGACGGTATGGTTCAACGAATATGCCGGAAAACTGCTGACGGGAGTATCTCTGCAGTACGCAGCAAAGAATTCTCAGGAACTCAAAAAAGCGGGAGACGATATAACTGACGGCCTTGCGCAGGCTCAGAAAGACGACGGATATCTCGGGATCTACGATGACGATCACAAACTGGGCAACAACGGCTCCTGGGATGTCTGGGGGCATTATCACCTGATCTACGGACTTATCACCTGGTATCGGACCACCGGAAACGAGAAAGCTCTCGAGGTCGCGAAAAAGGCTTCCGATTGCGTATACAACTATTTTATGGGTTCCGGTAAAACGGTCGACAGCGTCGGAAATCAGACCATGAATCTCGCCGTTTGTCATTCATTCGCGGAGCTCTACAAGGAAACAAAGGACAAAAAATACCTCAATGCAGCTGAAAAAATAGTCAACGAAGAATGGCCGCTTTCGGGCAACTGGATGAATCTGGCGCTTGAAGGCAAGGAATTTTACGAGACCCCTCTGCCGAGATGGGAAGCTCTGCACAGCATACTCGCGCTCGGGACTCTCTTCGAGATAACAGGCAAGAAAGACTATTATGACGCATTCGAGAAGATCTGGTGGAGCATTCTTAAAACGGACAGGCACAACACGGGAGGCTTCTCTTCAACAGAGCAGGCACAGGGCGATCCGTATGCTGAAGGCTCGATAGAGACGTGCTGCACGGTGGCATGGCAGGCTTATTCGAGCATGTATCTTCAGTTCTGCAGAAATTCTCTCGTCGCAGATGAACTCGAACTGACATATTTGAACGGCATGATCGGCTCGCTTCTCGACGGAGAATATTTTACGACGTACAACACCCCGATGGGAGGTAAAACGAGGGAAAGCTCGATCGCGACTGCCATAGCGGGAGATCCGAAATTCACATTTTTCAGCGGAGCGAAGGATTTCACCTGTTGCCAGGCGAATATTTCAAGAGGAATCGGGGAAGTCACGTCATGGGCTGTTATGACAGACAATGAAGGCGTTTACCTCAACTATTACGGAGAAGGAAGCATCACCGCGAAAACGCCGGGCGATGCGGTCATCACATTCAAACAGGAGACACAATATCCTCTTAACGGCGCGATCGCGATCACTTTGAGCAAACTCGAGAAAGAAGAAGAATTCGATCTTTTGCTGCGCGTCCCCTCATGGGCGAGATCGGCGACGGTCAAGGTAAACGGAGAAGAGATCACAGGCGCTGTTCCGGGAGAATATTTTAAGATGAGCCGCGAATGGAAAGAAAACGACATGATCGAACTTTCGCTCGATTTCGGCTTCCATTACTGGGTAAACGAGAAAGACACGAGGCTCGTATCCGTATATTACGGACCGATATTGCTCACATGCTCGAGCGGCGACGGGCTGCGATTCGCAAGCCGCGACTATTTTACGGTGCAGAATTTCAACGA
>DBVT01000088.1:0-1875 GCA_002308775.1 Mageeibacillus sp. UBA1257 | reverse complement strand
GAGCAGGGCACTTTTGAATTCTTCGATTTTGCCTCATTCGGCAAATTCAAGGCGTACAAGACGTGGATCAGAGTCGGCGGCACTCCCGATGCGGTCGAGCAGAGATCATTCAAAAAACCAATCTGGGCAAACCAATAATGGCCACGGAAACGATCAAATACGGTAAAGATGACATGAAATACGCGCTTTTTGACCTCGACGGAACGCTTACAGACCCGGGACTCGGCATCACGAATTCGGTGATGTACGCCCTTCGCAAATTCGGCATCGAGGTCTCCGACAGGAGAAAATTATACAGATTCATAGGGCCTCCTCTGACAGATTCGTTTGAGGAATACTACGGGTTTTCAAAGGAGGACAGCCTTCTCGCACTCAAGTATTACAGGGAATATTTCCGCGAAAAAGGCATTTTCGAAAATACACCGTATGAGGGCGTTTCCGAAATGCTTGCGGATCTCAGATCACACGGTGTACGTCTCGCTGTCGCGACTTCAAAACCGGAAGAATTCGCCGTACGGATATTGAAACATTTCGAGCTTTTCGACTTTTTCGATCTGGTCGCCGGAGCCACGATGGATGAGACGAGAAACAGGAAAGAGGACGTCATCCGATATGCTTTGGAGATCTCCGGGGCCGCGAACAAGGCACAAACCGTAATGGTGGGCGACCGGTTGCACGATATCGAAGGAGCAAAGAAAAACGGTCTTTTGTCGATCGGCGTATTGTACGGATACGGAAGCAGGGAAGAACTGACATCTGCCGGAGCGGATATGCTCGCCGAAACACCGTCAGACGTCGCAGAGTTGATACAAAAAATTGATCATTAAATAAGGAGATTGAGCGATCAGAATGGAGAAAAAAGAAAAAATCAAAAGGATATTTATCGAGTACAGTATTATGACAGTCGCAACGGTCGTGATGGCTTGCGGAATTTACTTTTTCAAATTTCCGAACGATTTCGTCATGGGCGGCGTGAGCGGCATATCCATGATATTGGGTAAAATACAGAACGTGATCTCGCCCGCAACGGCGATGCTGATAATCAACGTGCTTTTACTGATAGTCGGATTCATAATCTTCGGAAAAGGATTCAGCGCAAAAACGGTATGGTGCAGCCTCGTCCTTTCCCTCGCGCTTGAGCTTCTCGAAAAACTTGTTCCGATGAACGAGTCCCTCACAGGCGACACCATGCTTGAACTCGTTTTCGCTGTCGCTCTTCCCGCCGTAGGATCGGCCGTCGTTTTTAACCTCGGAGGAACTACGGGAGGCACCGACATCGTCGCTATGGTGCTTAGAAAATACACCCCGATCAACATAGGCGTCGCTCTGTTCTTCGTTGACGTTGCGATCGTCATCGGCGGCTTTTTCGTGAACGGGATCAGGACAGGTCTTTATTCCCTCGTCGGTCTTTTGATCAAAGCTCTCGTGATAGATGTAGTCATTGAAAATATAAACATAAGCAAATATTTCTTCATCGTAACGACAAATCCTGACGAAGTATGCAAATATATCAATGAAAAACTCCACAAGGGAGCAACGATCTGGAAGGCGACGGGATCGTATACAAAGGAAGATAAAACTGTTATTCTCGCTGTCATGACAAGATCCCAGGCGGTCGCCCTGCGCAACCACATCAGGGATATAGACAAGAATGCATTTGTAATAATTTCTTCCACGAGCGACATAGTCGGAAAAGGATTCAGAAATACAGTGGAGTGATACATACAGCGCTTGTGGCACTGTATGTGATCGCCGAAGGCGTATGTAACAAAAAACCTCGCGCAGTACGCGCGAGGTTTTTCCTGGTGACCCCTACGAGAATCGAACTCGTGTCGCCGCCGTGAAAGGGCGATGTCTTAGACCGCTTGACCAAGG
>DBVT01000120.1:25250-32037 GCA_002308775.1 Mageeibacillus sp. UBA1257 | reverse complement strand
GTGTCCATGCGGGGAATCAACACATCCGGAGTAATTACCATCGGCAACCCGTAGAATTCCCATGTCCCGGTTATATAGGCCACAGGTTCTCCCGCGAGACGGCGCTCTACATAGGCAGAAACGCGTTCTACTACATCTTCCGTGGTATACAGATTCATGTCCCGCAGCAATTCTGTCACCGGCTTTCCCGCAGCATGCGCTACCAGAAGCCTCGATTCCAGCTGATATCCGGGAATATCCGCCTGCATCAGCTTCTTCCTGGTCATCAGGGTCAGGTCGTTGTATGTTTTCAAGAGTCTGTCCTCGTTCCTGTTGTAATTGAATCAGGTGCCCCAGGCGTCCGATCCTTTTTCATCGGGGATTACGAGCTCCATGGCCCGGATCGCGCATTCGATCATGCTGTCGTCCGGTTCAAACGTCGTAAAACGCTGCATAGCCATACCGGGAGCCCGGAGGACCTTGGCTATACCGCTTTCGCTTCTTCCGGCAAATCTGTTGAATTCATATGCGATACCGGCAATAAGCGGCAGGAGAGCGATCCTGAGTAAAATATTCCACAGGATGAAATCGAACCTCGGAAGCACTGAGTAGATCAGTATACTGACGATGACTATCACGAACATGAAAGCCGTTCCGCATCTCGGATGGTGCTTGGAATATTTTCTGACATTTTCGACCGTCAGTTCGTCGTCGTTCTCAAAACAGTGTATCGTTTTGTGCTCGGCGCCGTGGTACATAAATACGCGGCGGATATCCTTCATCCTTGAGATCGCGAACATATAGAGCAGGAAGATCACGATCCTGACAGCAGCTTCGACCAGATTGTAGAAGATCCTCGGAGCGGTCTTCGGGATCACAAGTCCCGCGATGAAATTTGGGAGGAGCATAAATAATGTGACAGAGATCGCAAGAGAGAGTATAAGTGACAGCACAAGCGCCCAGCCGAAGCCTCCGTCTTTTTTCTTGTCTTTTTTATCCTCTTTGCCCTTGCTTTTTTTTCTTTCGGCTTTTTTTCTCTCTTTTTCTTCCCTTTTTTGTTTTTCCTCCTCTGTTTCAAACTCGTCAAGAGCGATCTCGGCTGAGCTTGACAGAGTCTTCATTCCTATCGTCAGAGAGTCGATCAGTCTGAACGAGCCTCTTATAATAGGCCAGTTGAGTATCCTGTTTTTTGTCGCGGCAGGTTCGATCGGCACGCGGCTCAGCATCATCTGTCCTTTCGAATTTCTGACGACCTGCGAATAGCCGTTCTTCGATCTCATCATTATGCCTTCCATGAGTGCCTGCCCGCCAACGTAGCATATCTTCGGGGATTTCTTGCAGTTTCCGTCTTTTTCGCAATCTTTTTTATCTTTTTTACTCATTTAGGTTCTCCGTAATGCACAAATATCCGATCCCGGATTCAATTGCAAAGTATACCACAAATATTGAGTGTTTACAATTTAAGGATTTAATTTTACGTCAGACAGTGGTAAAATATTTATATACTGTTTATGCCCGGATCGTTTCGGGAAGAAAAGGAAGATCATGAGAGAAGGATACGGCGGTTTCCGGAAGGAAATTGAAAATAAAAAAATTGCTGTCGCGGGTATGGGCATCAGCAACAAGCCTCTGCCTCGCATATTCGAAAAAGCGGGAGCTTCTTCTGTTCGCTGTTTTGATAAAAATTTCGATCAGGACACCGCAGATACTGTAAAAGATCTCCAAAAAGGCGGCTTTGACGTCGATTATTATGCGGGGGAAGACTATCTCAGCCGCATAGGCGAAGGATATGACCTTCTTTTCAGAACTCCCGGACTGAGACCCGATATTCCCGAACTTGCAAACGCGGCATGTGAAATGACTTCGGAAATGGAGATGTTCCTGCGTTTCTGTCCCGCGAAAATCTACGGCGTCACCGGCTCCGACGGTAAAACGACGACCACGACTCTTATCTCACTGTTTCTCGAAAAGAACACCTCAAAAAGGGGAGGTCTCGTATACCTCGGAGGCAACATAGGAACGCCTCTGCTTGAAAAACTCGGAATGATAACGGAAAAAGACAGGGTATGCGTTGAACTCAGCAGCTTTCAGCTTATGAATATGTCTGTCGGAACAGATGTAGCTGTTATCACGAACGTATCTCCCAACCATCTGAACTATCATAAAACATATGATGAATATCTTGACGCCAAGGGAAATATCCTGAAATTCAGAGATTCATGCGGAATTTATGTTTTAAACAGGGGAAATAAGGATAGCGAGAGATATTTCCGTAAGGAAGGCGATCTGCGCACGTTTTCGGCTTATGCAGGACTCAAAAAAGGCGAAAACGGAGCATTTTTACGCGGAAACGAGGTAATATACAGGGACGACGAAGGAGAGCGCAAGATCTACGATACTGACAAAATACGTATAAAAGGCCTTTTCAATGTCGAAAATTACATGGCCGCATATTGCGCGACTAAGGACGAGGAAGATATAGAGGACGCGAGGAAGATAGCTGCCGAATTCGGCGGTGTGAGCCACAGAATGGAATTCGTCCGCGAACTCGACGGAGTAAAATATTTTAACAGTTCGATCGATTCAAGCCCCAACAGGACGATCAACGCTCTGAGCGTGTTCGATAAAAAGATAGTCCTGATAGCAGGCGGAAAAGACAAGGGTATCTCTTACGACGCCATCGGAAAAACGATATGCGAAAAGGTGAGATCGATGATCCTCACAGGTCCCACTGCAAAACTCATCGAAGATGCCGCAAGAAAATATGCCGCGCAAAGCGGGACAGGCTTCGACATAGATGTATATCACTGCGATAATTACACGGATGCCGTGAAGACTGCGAGAAAAGTCGCCAAACGCGGCGATGATGTGGTCCTGTCACCCGCGAGCACCAGTTTTGATATGTTCAAAAACTTCGAAGAGCGCGGAGAAACGTTCAAAAAACTCGTAATGGAGTTAAAATAATATAATTAATAAATAAGTTCAAAACTTTTTCCTTTTTTAGGCAAAAATTTGTTGACACTCTTGTACAAAAAAACTATAATATTTTTGTATAGTTTGCCCAAAAGTTCGACTTTTTTTACGTCGGCTCATTTTTGGCGTTGAAAAGTGATTTTTTGGCGGGGAAAATTATATCGATTTTGTTCTTTCAAATAAACTAATGAGAGGTTTGAGTTTATGGACAAGAAAAAGAAAAAGGTCGTGATATGGGCATCCGTTATCGGCGTACTTGTCATTGCTCTCGCTGTGTTCCTCATCATTCGGGGAAACAGAAAGGTTGAGGCCAAGCAGTTCACAAGAAACAATTACGACGAGATGCAGATGGACCCGTTCACGCAAAACGAGGAAAGGCTGAAGGACAAGTACCTCGAATACGGTAAAGTCCTCACGAAGTACAGCGGTAAAAATATCAGCATGTACACAGGTGAGCCCGTTTACGCTGTATTTGACGCTTCCGGTTCGAAAGGCAATTTCTCCGCGTTCGAAGGGATGGAATATTCCATTTTTAACGAGGACGGATCGACGGTCACATCTCACACCATCGAAGCGGATCCTCAGGCGATCTACTACAACGGCTCCGGAAACGCCGTACTCAGATTCACCGTCGATGTGAAGGAAGAAGCATGGTACTACATTCAGCTCGATTACCTGATGACTCAGGGCAAGGACACCAATATGCTTCTCGGAATCGAGATCAACGGTGAAGCGCCTTTCTCTGAGGCAGGTAACCTTGAGCTCACGAGAATGTACGGTTTTTATTCCGCAGGCGAGCTCGATATCATGGGAAACGAACTGAGACCGAAGCAGCAGGAATACTACGGTTGGCAGACTACGACGATGCACCACGCTCAGGGTCTGTATCTCAATCCGTACAGATTTTACCTGCAGCCCGCTAAAGAAGGAGAAAAGGTCGTCATCACGCTGACTCTTTCAAGAGAGGCAGGAGTAATTAAGGGTCTCAGACTTGTCGCACCGGAAGTTATTCCGACATATGAGGAATACAAGGCCGC
Organism: Mageeibacillus sp. UBA1257; assembly: GCA_002308775.1. Classification (GTDB taxonomy): domain Bacteria; phylum Bacillota; class Clostridia; order UBA1212; family UBA1257; genus UBA1257. The sequence goes on along the minus strand of DBVT01000120.1, from coordinate 28,048 downwards.
CAACAGCTACAGCGATTCCGCTAAGTTCAACGGAGAGGCCCTCAAGTACGAACTCGAGATGCCCGCTGAAACGAACGATATGGCTCTGCGTATGGGTTACGACTACAACTACGCTTCATCACCCCAGGCATATGAACTCATTCATTACAATATCCTCGGCGGTGACAGATGGCAGAACGGCGGTGTTTCGGCTTCATGGAATTTTAACGTTCCCGAAACGGGCTGGTATCAGATCTCGTTCAGATACAACACGACCCTTTCATATATCGTTACGTACAGAGATGTGGAGATCGACGGAAAGATACCTTACACCGAGCTTCAGGAATACTGTTTCCCGTATTCCGACGGCTGGGTCTGCGAACCGCTGAAGGACGCGAACCAGAAACCTTATCTCGTTTATTTGACAGCAGGAGAACACACGATCAGGCTCACAAGTAAAACGGGACCGCTGCGTCATTCCCTCCAGAAACTCGGTGAATGCATCGATTCTATTTCCGGAATGCTCAGAAAGATAAGCCAGATCACAGGATCGGCGAGATCTTCATCCGGCGGCTATGTAGTCGATAAAAACAGAGACTGGGACCTCGATATTTATATTCCGACGATCAGACAGGATCTGAAGACTTATTCGGAGACGCTGAATAAGATTTATGAGGATATCAAACTGAACAACGGCGGAAATCTTCCTTACTACGGATCTTCCGTTATGGTCGCGAAGAAGCTTTTCGATAACCTGCAGAAGGATATCGAGGACGTGCCGATCTCAATGAACGAGATCAACGACGCGATCACCGGTATCAGTGATACGATGGTCCATGCAAAAGAGCAGCCTTTTATGGTAGACTACATGATGATCTCCAAAGACGGCGAAACGTTTAAAAAGGCGAGAAGCAACGCATGGCAGAATTTCAAAGTAAACGTCAAGCAGTTCGCGCTGTCTTTTACCAAGGACTATTCGAGCATAGGCGCCACAAAAGAGTCTGAAAACGCGACAAAAGAGATCACCGTATACGTTGCAAGAGGACGTGAATACGTCGACATCATGAGGAATATGATAGCCGAGTCGTTCACTCCCGAAACGAATATCAAGGTGGACCTCAACATGGTAGCCGGTTCCGCAGAGAGCCTGATCATGCTTCACTACGTCGCCGGAACGGCTCCTGACGTATCGATCTCGATCGGCGCGGGAACTCCTGTTGAATACGCTGTCAGAGGCGCTCTCGTTCCGCTCAACGACATGAACGAAAACGGAATAGATGACGATCAGGAAGAGGGAATGGAATGGAACACATTCAAGAAACTCTGGAAAGAGGATTACCTTGATAACGCGTTCATTTCGTACCTCCACAGAGGAAACTACTACGCATTCCCTGAGACACAGGGATGGGCGGCGATGTTCTACAGAACAGACATTCTCGATGAACTCGAGATCACGCCTCCCGAAACGTGGGAAGATCTTTACAGAGTGCTCCCGAGACTTCAGGAAAATAATATGGATTTCTACTTCCCGTACGGAGTCGGAAACTATTATCCTTTCCTGTATCAGGCGGGAGGATCGCTGTATGATGAAGACGGCCGCAGATCCGCTCTGGACACTGATGTCGCTTATGATGCTTTTATCGAATACGCAAACCTCTATATCAAATATAAATTACCTTACACTGCAAGTTTTTACCAGAGATTCAGAACGGGCGAGATGCCTCTTGGAATCGCAGATCTCGGATTCTACTGCCAGATCTCATACGCTGCTCCCGAACTCGCGGATAAATGGGCAATGGCTCCGGTACCCGGACATATAGTCGGATACGAGGAAGACGGAACGCCTAAGGTCGCGAGATACTGTGGCGGTAACGGAACTTGCGCAGTTATCATAAAACAGGAAAAAGAAGAGGACAGACAGTACGAGGAAAGCTGGAAATTCCTCGAATGGTGGCTCTCCGCAGAAACACAGTCGACTTATGCGCAGGAAGTTGAAGCGACATTCGGTATCGCTTCGAGATGGAATCCCGCGAATAAGAACGCTCTTAAAAATATGGCATATTCCGAAGACGAGCTTAATATTATCTACAAGCATTGGGATGACGAGCTCGGATATATGGAAAGCCCGAACGTCCTTGGCGGTTACTACACGAGCAGGTACCTGCTCACCGCTCTCAACCAGGCAGTCGTACAGGGCGACAGCGCAAGAATAGCCCTTGAAGACGCTGTTAAGGAGATCAACAAGGAAATGAAACGTAAACAGGATGAGTTCGGTATCACAGGCTCTATCCTTAAAAAGAACTAAGAGAGGGGGATGAATGATCTATTATGAGCAAGAAAGAAAAGTCGGAAAAGAATAAGACAGAAGCTCCGAAAAAGAGGCTGTTCAATGTCGAAAAGAAATTCGGCTATACGATGCACGAGATATGGAATCATAAGATGTCATACGGACTGATCGCTCCGTTCTTTATCGTTTTCATCATCTTCACCATCATTCCGCTGGCTGTTTCCATATTCTTCAGCTTCACGTATTACAACATCCTGGAAGCCCCCAGATTCGTCGCATGGGACAACTACGTATACCTCTTCGTAGATGACCCGCTGTTCTTAAAAGCTTTCAGTAATACGCTCTTTTACGCTGTCATCGTCGGACCTGTCGGATATATCATGTCGTACTTCTTCGCATGGTTCATCAACCAGGTCCCTCAAAAGATCAGACCGTTATATACGCTTGCATTTTACGCTCCGTCTCTTACGAGCGGCGTCGCGATGTCAGTCGTATGGCTCGTCCTCTTCGCAAATGACAGCCAGGGCTATCT
>DBVT01000120.1:0-25193 GCA_002308775.1 Mageeibacillus sp. UBA1257 | reverse complement strand
GGATTCCTTTCATTCGTTGCAGGTTTTACGAACGTCGACAGGGAACTGTATGACGCGGCTGCAGTTGACGGTGTCACATCAAAATTCCAGAGACTGATCTACGTCGATGTCCCTCAGACGATGCCTCAGATGCTGTTCGCGGCTGTTTTGCAGATCGCGAGCGCATTCTCCGTAGGCGCTATAAGCCAGCAGGTCGTCGGTCACCCGAGCCCTGAGGATGCAGGTCTTACTATCATGCTCCACCTCGGTGACTATGCAGGACAGAGATTTGAAGTCGGTTATGCTTCCGCTATAGCCGTTATATTGTCGTTCATGATCTTCGGACTCGGACGTGTTTGCTTCAAACTCCTCGGAGAGAAAGATTAAGGAGGTGAGTGTTGATGCTGCAAGTAGATGTTGATTATTTAAAACATGCCAAGAAGCGCAGAGATGTTTCTACTAAAGTCATCGTTGTTTTTCTGACGATCGCAGGACTTGTCTCGCTGCTGCCTCTTATCTACCTTATTACTACGGCATTCAAACCGCCGGAGGAACTCTTCCTTTACCCTCCGAGATTCTTTGTTAAGTCTCCTACGACGAAAAACTTCTCGGACCTTGTCGATATCACATCGACGAGCCTTGTGCCTTTTACGAGATATCTGTTCAACACGGTCCTCGTAACAATAACGTACATCTTTGCTCTCGTTGTCGTAGGTACGATGGCTTGTTATCCGCTTTCAAAGCACAAATTCCCCGGATCGAAATTCCTCTTCACAATGGTCACGACAGCCCTTATGTTCGTTACCGCTGCGATGGGTATCCCGAACTACCTGATCATCACGGGGTTGCATATCGATAACACCTATCTTGTATATGTCATACCGGGTCTTGCGAACGCGACGTGTTTGTTCCTGTTAAAACAGTTCCTTGACCAGGTGCCGAACGAGATATTTGAGGCAGGAAAAATAGACGGCGCGTCAGAGTGGCAGCTGTATACAAAAATAGCTCTTCCTCTTTTGAGAAACGCTCAGGCGACTGTCGTCATACTCACGTTCGGAGGTATTTGGGGCGACGCGGGAACATCGACCACATACATTTACAAAGAGCAATTGAGAACACTGGCATTCTTCATGTCGACGATCCAGGGCGGTCTCGCAAGAACAGGTGCGAACGCCGCGGCCGCGTTGATAATGACATTGCCGGGCATCATCATATTCGTCATCCAGCAGAGCAGGGTCATGGATACGATGGCGCATTCAGGTATTAAATAAAGGAGGGAACGCAATATGAAAAAAGCGAAATTAGTTTGTATATTCCTCCTCATAGCTTTCGTGTTCACGTCGATTTTACCTGCTTCGGCGTCAACACCTTACGCTAACTACTTCATCACAAAGGATACGGCAAGATCTGTTCTGCCTATTCCCGCGCCTTACGAAGCGACGATGATGATTGACTTCAAAACGGTAGAGGAGGGAAAGCTCTCGAATCCTGCGGACATATTTATCGCTGATAACGACAGGATATTTATTGCGGACAGAGACAACCACAGAATAGTCGTTCTGAATCCTGATAAGACGTTTGCTTTCGAGATCTCCGGAGATTCTTCAGACCCGGACGATCCGCGTACACTTAACCAGCCTTCGGGAATCTATATCGACAAAAACGGTTCGATCCTCGTAGCTGACTACGGTAACAAGAGACTCGTTGAATTCACACAGAACGGAAACTTCCGTTACGCTTACGAAACTCCTGACAGTGAGATCCTCTCGAGCGACTTCTCATATCAGCCGTATAAAGTCATCAAAGACGCCAGCGGCTACATTTACGTCGCGTCAGTCGGTGACTACAGAGGACTGCTTATGCTGAGCGCGGAAGGAGAATTCAGAACATACTTCGGCGCTAACGCAGTTTCACTTAGTCTTTGGGACGCGATCGCAAGGGTGCTCTGGAAGCGTGAAGACCGTAAAGGTTCAGTCGTCACGCTGCCTTATACGTTCAACAATATCTATTCCGGAGCAGACGGATACATTTACGCAACAACGACCGGTCTTTCGAGCGCTCAGGTCAGAAAGATAAACTCGGCCGGCACGGACGTCCTTTATGCGCAATACGACTTTTCCGACAGAGGTGTTCTGGCATATTCATCAGATAAGCAGTCGTTCTGCGACGTAACGCTCGGCGACGACAACAACATGATAGTGCTCGACAGTACATACGGCAGACTTTACGAATATGATGAATGGGGCAGAAACCTCTTCGTATTCGGAACGAACGGCGTAGGTTACGGACAGCTCTCAAGCCCTGTTTCCATCGATATGGACTCAAAAGGTGACATCTACGTCGTCAACAGTAAAACGGGTGTTATAACAGTCTTCGAATCGACAAAATTTGCGGATACGGTTCATCTGGCTAACAGATATTACGCAGAAGGTAAATACGATGAATCGTTCCCGATCTGGGAGGAAGTTTTAAGACAGGACAGTTACTATACGCTGGCTCTTCAGGCACTTGGCGAGATCAAGATGCGTGAGGAAAAATACGAAGAGGCGAGAGTCTTCTTCAAACAGGCAGAGGACGCGGAACTTTATTCGGAAGCTTTCGACGAACTCAGAGCTATCTTCCTCAAAAAGTATCTTTCGATCATCGCGACAGTAGTGATCGTGCTCCTCATTTTACTTATCGTTCTGAAGTCGATAAAACGTAAGAGACTGAAGAAATACGGACCGAAACCGGAAAAGAGGACGTGGTTCACACCTGTCAAGGAATTCTGGGGCAAGATAAAGAACGGGGTAAGGCACCCGATCGACACCTTTGAGGGTATCAGATATGAAGGCCAGGGATTCTACAGGGATGCGATAATCATAATGATCCTGTACTGTCTGTCGAGAGTTATTTCAACTCTTCTTACAGCTTTCATCTTCAGAGACGGTAAACCGCTCGAACTGTATAACTGGGGACAGATCGTGCTCTTCTCGTTCCTGCCTTGGATCGTGGTCGTCGTAGTCAACTACGGAGTCACCACTATAATGTACGGCGAAGGAAGATTCAGAGACGTATTTATCGGCGGCGCTTACTGCCACATCCCGTTTATAGTAACGCAGATCCCGTTCGCGATCATTTCACAGGCTCTGACACAGAACGAAGCTCAGCTTTATCATCTGGCAAACGTCATAGTTTACATCTGGGTCGGTGTAATGGTCTACTTCTGCATCAAAGGAGTACACGGATTCCACCCTGTAAAAGCGGTGATCGTCTACTTTATTACGGCAGTCGGTGTTATCGCCGTTGTTGCTCTCGCAATGATAGTTTACGGACTTGCGCAGCAGTTCTATGAATTCATAATCCAGTTTGCAAAGGAGTTGAGTTACCTTGTCTAAGAAGAAAAATTTGAAACTTGAACAGTTATCCGAGGACGAACTCTTTATCAAACAGCTGGAAAAGAAGAAAAAGAGGAATAAGTGGATAAAAAATATAGTGATCGTAGCTTTGCTGCTTCTCATAATATTTATCCTTTTTAACGTATTCTTCGGTTCGTCCGTTGGAACAAAGTTTGATTACAGCAAAACGTATTCAACGAGGAGATCGTCATCCATCGGAACAGTCGGTAACGACGAGGGAATGACGGAATTCGCAAGAAACGACAAACTTATAATGGAATATTCACCTTCCGAAGATCTGTTTATCTTCACCGATATCGCTTCGGGCAAACAGTTCAGAAGCTGGCCTGAACCGACGGAAGAAGAAGCTGCAGTAAGAGGTGAAGACGACACATACGTATATACGAAGTTCAAAACAAAGCATGAGATCATCTCTTCACCTGTTTTTGTCGGATATACAAAATCAGGTCTTGAAGGCGGCTTCGTCTACGGTATCAACCAGTTTGACAGCGTTAAGAAGACTGTCAACAAGATCAAAGACGGAATACAGTTCTGCTATACGATAAACGACATTTCTGCTTCGTTCGTCGTGGAATTCGTCCTCGAAGGCAATGCGATAGTTATGAACTTCCCGGCTGAGGAGATCGTTGAAAAGAAAGCCGGAAAAGGTGAAAACGCAGACAGAATGCCCAGGATAGCTTCAATATCAGGTCTTCTTTATCTCACATATGCGAGAAACGGAGACCCGGGATATTACGTTTTACCCGACGGATCAGGCGCGCTGACGTATTTCGACTCGGCGAGAGTAACGAGCTATGACGAGTATAACAAACTCGTTTACGGTTCGGATATGACATTTGAATCTCTGTCGTCTCCCGACTATAACAACGTTCCGATATCGATGCCTGTATACGGCATGGTCCAGAACAACGTAATGATCACATCTTATGCCACACAGGGCGAAACAGTCGCGACGATCCAGATGGGCAACCCCGGCGTCAGAGGATTCCAGTATTATTCGATGGGATTCAAATTCCAGCTCAGAAGATTCTACTATACTCAGACATCAAAGAACCTGTCTTCGTTCCAGCAGCTTGAGACCGAACTTTCGGTAAAGAGTGTTCAGCAGAAGACTTACATTACAGTCGGCGAGGAAGGCAAGGAATACACATACGTTGACGTAGCAAACCAGACGAGAGATTTTCTGCTTGAAAAATGGGGCGGAAAGACACTTGCGAGCGACGCTCCGGCAATGAATATCAAGGTATTCCTCGGCGCTGAGAACACTTCCCAAAGCATAATCGACAAAGTAAAAGTCATGACCACTTTCGAGGAAGTTAAGGAGATCTACCATTCGCTCGAATCACACGGTGTCACTGATATGAGGCTTTCGCTTCTCGGCTGGCAGAACAACGGATATTACGGCCTGGTAACTAAGAAATATCCTGTTGACAAGGACCTCGGAGGTAAAAAGGACTTAAAAGAACTGACCGCCTGGGCCAAGGAGAACAATGTAGATCTTTCGTTCGAAAACAATATGATAATGCTCTACGGTCCTCCGTCATCCGGCAACAGCCTGAGAAAGTCGGTAATCAAGGAACCCGGAACATCCTATCTCAAGTTCAAAATGGTTTCGAACGGCGGCGTTTACCGTACCGGAACGAACTATTACGTACTGAGTCCGTCATATTACAACAAGAAATTCCTGAAAAAGGATATCAGGCAAATGACAAAACTCGGCGTTGAAAATGTCGACCTGCTGACAGTAGGCGATACGCTTATGACAGACTACAATAAGTTCAATGCGAGACTGCGTGAGCAGGTGAGAGACCTTTATACAGACTGGATCCGGACGTACGGAGAGAATTTCGACAAGGTCAGCGTTTATTACGGCAACGAGTATGCTGTAAGATACGCGGACTATCTGCTCGATGTACCGCTCTATGCATCCACGAACCTGATCATTGACGAATCTGTACCTTTTATGCAGATCATATATCACGGACTTATTGACTACTACAGCGAGCCTGTCAACCAGGCGGATGACATGAACGAGTTCCTGCTCAAATCCGTAGAATACGGCGCGATGCTCTCGTACGAACTCACGTATACTTCGACAGAAGAGTTGAAATATACATACTATAACACGCTGTTCAGATCGCAGTATGATGATCTGGTAGACGATATCGAGACAAACAAAGATGTCGCTCAGACTCTCAAATCGCTAAGGACAGAAAGAATCACCAATCACTTCAGACTCACAGACGGTGTTGAGGCATTCTGTACAGAATACTCAAACGGAACTAAGATATATGTAAACTACGAAGCAACGCCGGTTACATATAACGGAATCGAAGTTCCCGCACAGTCATTTGTTGTCGGATGAGGAGGGGAACAATGGCTAAAAAGATTGTAAAACAGAAAAAGAAACTTGCTCATTCGGGTCATTCGGGCGGATTCCTTTCATTCGAGAGAAGAAGGAATATCGAGGGATTCCTCTTCAGCGTACCGTGGCTTTTCGGCTTCACTTGGTTCATATTGATACCGTTACTTTTGTCAGTACGTATCAGTTTCTTCAGTACGGTCCTGACGGACCCGTACGGATTCGAAGGCACGAGTACATGGGTCGGATTCGACAACTATGTTGAGATCGTAAAAACTCCTGAATACGGCCAGACCGTAATCGAGTCTTTCCTCACAGCACTTTACCAGGTGCCCGTCATAGTCGGATTCGCGCTGTTCGTCGCAGTGCTCTTGAAACAGGATTTCCCCGGACGAGTTTATTACAGAGTAATATTCTTCATACCTGTCATCCTTTGCGGCGTTATAATGTCGTATCTGTTTGCGGATAGTGTAGGCAGTGTGAGCGTATTCAGCACACTGGTCTCGACAAACTCAGGCGTTTTAAGCCGGGTGTTCGGAGGTAGGATAATATCGACGATAACATCCGGTATAGGTACGATAATGTGGAAGAGCAGTGTTGAGATATTGATATTCCTGGCAGCTCTGCAGAGTGTTCCCGCGATACTCTACGAGGTCGTTGAACTTGACGGTGCAACGGCATGGGAAAGCTTCTGGCACGTAACTCTGCCGTACATCTCTCCGTTCGTAATACTCAACTGTATTTACGCAATGGTCGATGCTTTCGTCGATACTTCCAACCCGGTCATGGGAATTATGACAAGATTAATGAATGAAGGTACAAAGTACGGAATGGCTTCGGCGCTCAGCTGGATGTATATGATACTCACGCTGCTGACGATACTGATCTTCGTTCTTCTTACAAGGAGGTGGCTGAGATGACAAAACTGAGCGGTTTTTTCGATAACGTTAAGGAAAAATATTCAAAGATCGGTTATAAAGCCAAGAAACACACGCTTCATATCCTTGGAAGAATATTTACGTATGTAGTCCTTACACTGCTTGCGTTCCTGTTCATCCTTCCGTTCGTATATATCATTTCAACATCGATGATGTCTTCAACGGACTATCTTGATCCTACGGTGCAGTACATACCTACGCATGTTCAGTGGAAAAACTTCGTTGACGCATGGGATGCTTTGAACTACCAGCATTCGGCTGTTCAGACACTCGGTCTTTCGGTGACTGCGATGATCCTGCAGACGGTTTCCTGCGCACTTTGCGGATACGCTCTCGGAAGATTCAAATTCAAAGGAAGAAACTTACTGTTTGTCCTCGTCATACTTGTTCTCCTTATTCCGCCGCAGTCGACGATCCTCGCATCATACGGAATGTTTTCGACTCTTAAAATGATCAACACTTGGGGACCTGTCGTTTTACCTTCACTTTTCGGATTGGGAATAAGAGGAGCGTTGTTCATACTGATATATATGTACTTCTTCCAGAGGATCCCGGATGTTATGGACGATGCTGCCAGGATCGACGGAGCAGGCCCGGTCAGAGTTTTCTTCCAGATCATGCTTCCTCTCGTAAGATCGGCTATAATCATCGTTGCCATATTCTCATTCGTATGGCACTGGAACGACAACTACGAGGCTCCTATGTACCTCTATGACAGAAAACTGATGACGCTCCAGCCCAGACTTGAAAATATCAAGATGTACTTCTCAGATTACGTTTCACAGTCTTCGGCAGGCGCGACAGCGATAGATAAAGCTATGACAGAACCGATGCTTTTCGCAGGATGTCTGCTTGTTATGCTTCCCGTTTTGATCGTTTACATATTCGGTCAGAAGCACCTCGCCGCAGGTATCGAGCGTATCGGTGTCATCGAATAAGGAGGGCTTTGCAATGAAAAAAGTTATAGGTAAAACGTTCCTCGTTCTGATATCACTGGCACTTGTCATCTGCATGTTTGCCGGGTGCATAACCATTAAAGAAAAAGGCAAATACGTGACTATCACTCCTACGCCGAACCCTGTTCCGGAGAACTACAGAGGAGAGATCACATTCTCCGGATTCAAATCGTTTGAAAAAGACGAATCGAATTTTGAGTACATCGCCAACTTCAATGCCAACTATCCCGGCGTTGAAGTGACATATGACGAAGTGTACGAGGATGAGTATTTCTCGACTCTTGACGAGAAGATAATGGACGGTTCGATAGGTGACGTTTTCGTAATGGACGCGGCGAGACTTGCGAAATACGCTTCCATGGGAAAAATAATAGACCTGTCTCCTTATCTTGAAGGACTGATCAGCTATAAGACATTCAAGAGACTCGTTCCTCAGAACATACTGTTTAAAGCAGCATATGACGCTGCGAAATACAACGGACAGTATTTCATGTCTCCGGTAGAATACAGCCATGAATTCGTTTTCATAAACTATTCGGTATTCGAAAAAGCCGGACTTACTTCTCCTCAGGACAAGTGGACATGGGACGATTTTTACGAGATAGCAGAGAAAGTATCGACCGTTGAAGGAATAGAAAAAGCAGTTGCGATAGATTGCGGCGATTATGCGGTCTGGGGCGCTTTTGCGAGAAGCTACGGAGACAAACTTTTCACATACGACAGCTTCGGCAATATTATCAATGTCAACCTGACTGATGCTGACGTAATGAAGGGAATTGGAGAACTTACAGATTTCGCATCGAAGGATTACGTTGAAAACGTACAGATCTCAGAGATCAGCGCTGAAGAGCTTGAAAAATACGGAATGATCGTATGTGACAGATCGGATTTCGAGAGATGGGCTCCATACCTCGACAAGACGGATGAATATGATTTCGAGTGGGATCTTATCCACTTCCCGAGATTCAGCCGTGACACCGTCGACGAGAAAGGTGAACCTGCGCAGGCGATATATTATAATATCGGCGGAAAGACGGTCGGACTCGCCGTAAAGGTGAGAGATGATATTGCGGACGAAGACGAGAGAGATGAGCATTACAGGATCTGCGCGACATTTGCTCTCTATTCGCTCGAAGAAGATGCTGCGATAAAATACTGCGGTGAAGGCGAGACCGTTCCTGCCATCAAGGATGTCAACGATATGAAATTCTGGCGTGAATATCCTCTCGAAGGTAAAAACACATCTGTCTTCTCACTGTTCAGCAGCAACGATTATACGGCATTTCTGACGCCTTTTATCAACTACGACGCTTCACTTGAATTTACAGTTGGCGATGCGGTAAAAGCCGCTGCAGAGGGCAGGAAAGACCTCAGAGACTCGCTCCAGAAGATCCAGGACGCCGTAAACTCGTATATGTGATGTAACAAGGTCTGGATCGACTTTATAAAAGTAAAAGATCACCCGCGGCGCGTCAAACGACATATACGCCGCGGGATTTTTTTATCATCTTTGCAAAATGCAGGTCAACGCCTTATCTTGTCCCTAAAGCGGGAAAGTGATATAATACAAACGAATAATTTGAAAGGACGCTTTTAGAGTATGCCAATCAAAATACCTAACGACTTACCTGCAAGTAAGACACTCACAAATGAACATATATTCGTTATGAACGAGGAAATGGCCTTTCACCAGGACATAAGACCTCTTCAAATACTTATTCTCAATCTGATGCCCACGAAAATAGTAACAGAGACGCAGCTTCTGAGGCTTCTCAGCAATTCTCCGCTTCAGGTCGAGGTCACATTCCTGCAGCCCGCGTCATATGTATCGACACACACGCCTGCGAGCCATATGGCGCAGTTTTACAGGGTTTTCGACGATGTGAAGGATAAGAAGTTTGACGGAATGATAATCACCGGAGCGCCTGTGGAAATGCTTGAATTCGAAGAGGTTTCTTACTGGGAAGAACTGTGTAAGATAATGGAATGGACAAAGGACAACGTCACATCGACGTTCCACATCTGTTGGGGTGCCCAGGCCGGATTGTATTATCATTACGGGATCAGTAAGAAGACGCTTCCCAAGAAGCTGTTTGGCATTTATTCTCACCAGAATACAAGAAAGCAGACGAGGCTTTTCAGAGGATTCGACGACGTGTTTTACGCGCCTTATTCAAGATATACGGAGTCGCCGCTTGAGGAAGTTCTGGCGAAAAAGAATGTTCTGGACGTGCTGGCTGTATCTGAGGACGCGGGCCTCAGTATTTGCGCGTCATACGACAGAAGACAGATATTCGTCTCAGGACATTTTGAATACGACAGGGAAACTCTTAAAACGGAATATGAGAGAGATATCAAAAAAGGACTTGATATAGACGTACCGGAGCATTATTTCCCGAATGACGATCCGAATGAAAAACCCGTTTTCATATGGAAGAGCGCGGCGAATCTGCTTTATTCAAACTGGCTGAATTACTACGTATATCAGGTAACGCCGTATGATATTTCAGAGATAAACAGGGATTTCGTGCCGGAAAAGAAAGGTTCTGTAGACGAAAACGACTGATTATATCGATCAAAAAATCAGCCTCTCACTTTGACGACGATCTTTTTAAGAACGTAGGAGAGGATGAATATCACGAGACCCACGAAAAAGACGATCCCGGCAAACATAAAAAACTGTGTGGTATTTTCAAGAAGGGACCACGGATAAGATGCATTGATAAACGAAAAGCGAAGCGTGAGATCGTATTGAGACTTGACGTAGATGACGATCGCGGCAACGGGGAAAAGGAGCATGGGAATGCTGACCGCCAGAAGGACGATCTGGATGAACTTTATGAAATATACGAAGTATTGTCTGATCATCTTGTTGCACCTTTGAGATTTTGTGATATTATATAACAAAACGGACAGTTTTACAAACTGCGATCACGGAAAATGGCGGAAGAGGAGGAAAGCGGGCTTTGAGTAAAAAGAAAAACGTATATACCGTAAGAAAAAAGAGAAAGTTCCTTTTGCCGGCGGCAATAGTGCTTTTCTTTTCGATCATGTTTGTCGCGATCATAAGCCTCCTTCCGAACAGGGGAACATACCTCGGTAATACAAATACGCTCGGAGTCGGACGAAGCGCTCTTTATCCGTTCGCTTTTGTGGATGAGAACAACACGTTATACGTTCTCAAAGAAAACAATGATCTGTCAATAGTAGACGACTCTGTTTACTCTGCGCTTCACGACTACGACGGAGGTTCTGTTTATTATCTCAGGAACAATAAGCTCTATTCTTATTCTATAGAGAAGAACAGCAGAACAGAGCTTTGCACGGATGTCGCGGAGTTTAAACTTATGAGCGACAGACAGACGATCGTATGTACATCTGTCGACAAAAATATCAGACTTTACAAGTTCTCGACGGGAAAATATACCGGGCTTACCCAAAATCCTTTTGCGGAAATATCCTTTTCGAATGAAAATGCCGTAGGCAAAAACCACGTCCTGTTTCTTGACAATTACGATCCGATGAGCGAAAAAAGAACTGTGGATCTGATGATCTCAACGGAGAGCGGAGCGGTGACGAGAATAGCCGAGAAAATAGATCCGACGCAGGGATTTTACCTGAGTGAAGACGATAAATATGTGCTTTATTACACTGACAAGACTATGCACGTGTGCGACGCCGAGGGGAAAGACGTATTCTCCATAGAAGGCGGTAAAATATTGAAATTCACGCAGCAACCTGTGTTGTTGGACCCGAAGACGAATTACGTTTCACTGACGGAGGAGACGCCTTTTACGTATTTTACAAAAGAGACGGACAGCGGCATTGAACTGTATCATTTTAAGAGCGGCAAACTGAATAAGATCGACGACGGCATTGTAAAAATCGTGGAAAATTCATCTACGGGATATTGTTTCTATACGAAAACTTCAGACACATCGACTGAAGAAGATCCGGCGGTCGATCTTATGATGTCAGTCAGCGGAACAGAAAGCAGAAGGATAATAACGCTTCCCGCCGAATCGAATTATATTTATGACGAGCTCCAGGGATATATTTATTTCCAGAAGCCCGATGCGACGCTCTCCCGTATATATGTAAAAAACAGGTCGTACAAGGTGATCGACGTCGCTCAGACGAGCGGAGCACTCAGCATTTACAAAAACAGACCGTTCATAGTTTACAAATCTCCGGAGGATTCTGACACATTCGTCGTCCTTGACAACAATATAGTCGAAAGATATTCAGAAAACGAGACGAGACTGTACGGTTCATCCACGAACGAATATTTGATATTCAAAAAGAATACGCAGGGGACACAGGTCGTAAGCGGAATGACGTCCCTCGATCTTTACAACAACGGAAATTATACGAGGATCGCTAACAGCGTGATCAATGATCTGATTTATTTTGACAAGGATTTCACATCCGTTCTGTATATCACAAACGGCAGAATGTACGAATGGAAGGACGGAGTGTCGACTGAGATCAAATCAACGACAAATTTGATGTACGTAAAGCCCGTAACGGTAACTGAATAAAAAATAAATTCTTTTTAAAAAGTGCTGACAAAAAGAGGTCTCCGGTCACTTCCGGCGGCCTCTTTAAAAATTAATAATAAGTCATTTAATTATCATCCCGGGAACAGATCGTCAGAAATGAATTCAGCTTCGCACGTGAGATTAATGCCGAGTCTCTTATAGACCTTTGCGTCGTCTAAATGAACGATGACTGATGAATGAGCCTCCGTGTTTTTCAGTTTTTCGATAGCCGAAAGGGCTGTCTCAGCCATAGGATTTGTTACAGCGCAGATCGAAAGAGCCATAAGGACTTCCTCTGCGTTCAGGATCGTATTCTGAAGGTGAAGAGCGTTTTTCTTCAGTTTTACGATAGGCTCGAGAACTACAGGGGATATAAGCAGGAGCTCGTCGGAGATATCGGAAAGTTTCTTTAATGCGTTTAGAAGCGCGGATGCTCCGGCAGTCATTATATCCGTCGTTTTACCGGTGACGATCTTTCCGTCTTCGAGTTCGATCGCGATAACGGGGACTTTTTTCTCCTCCGATTTTTTCAGAGCGGGAGCGACGACAGTCCTCATGTCGGGAGTCAGATTGAGCTGCTTCATAATATAAGTGACTTTGTCGAGTGTATCCGAATCTGTAAGACCCTGCTTGCAGTCGCATTTGATCGTGTAATATCTTCTGATTATTTCCTGCTCGGCGGCGTTTCTTACGATCTCATCATTAAAAATTCCGTAACCTGCCATATTGACGCCCATATCGGTAGGCGATTGGTAAACATCAGCGTCGGGGTCGATCTTTTCGAGGATCGCTTTAACGACAGGGAAGACTTCGACATCTCTGTTGTAGTTGACCGCGAGTTTTCCGTATGCTTCCAGGTGGAAAGGATCGATCATATTGACATCCTTAAGATCTGCCGTAGCGGCCTCGTATGCGAGGTTGACAGGATGCCTTAACGGCAGATTCCATACGGGGAATGTTTCGAATTTCGCATATCCTGCTTTGATTCCTCTCTTGTTTTCATGGTAGAGCTGGGAAAGGCATGTGGCCAGTTTTCCGGAGCAGGGACCGGGAGCTGTAACGACGACCAGCGGACGTGTTGTTTCGATATAATCGTTCTTACCGAGTCCTTCATCACTTACTACGAAATCAGCGTTTGCGGGATATCCGGGAATGACATAATGCCTGTATGTCCTGACATTTCTGGATTCGAGTTTGTTCATAAAGACGTCTGCCGCCTGTTGGCCGGTATACTGTGTCACTACGACGCCGTTGACCATAAGACCGAGCTTTCTCATCTGGTCGATCAGTCTCATAAGATCCATATCGTAAGTGATGCCCATGTCTGCGCGGATCTTATGCTTTTCAATATCATTCGCGTTTATGCAGAAAACGATCTCCGCCATATCCTTGAACTCAAGCAGAAGTCTGATCTTGCCGTTGACGTCAAATCCCGGTAAAACTCTTGCCGCGTGGTAATCGTCGAAAAGTTTGCCTCCGAATTCGAGATACAGTTTGTTGCCGAATTTTCTGATACGCTCTTTGATCTTCTGTGTTTGTTTTTCAACGTAAATGTTATTGTCAAATCCGATCTTCATGACCAGCACCTCCAAAAAACTACATTTTTTATTATATCTTAAATTATGCGTTTGAGTCAATCGGAAAGATGATATGATTAAGACAAATTTTTTATATCATCACAGTGAAAACGGAGCGAATATAAAAAACGAGACAGTGTTTTTACCTTCCTGTCTGCCTTGACGGAGAGAGCGCTCAGATGATAGAATTATACCGTTCTTTGAAGGAGCATCATTGCGGGGTAAAAAAGATGAAAAAAGCTATTCTTGTTGACGGAAACAGTATAATGAACAGGGCGTTTTTCGGAACGCAGAGCAGCAATATGAGAAACGCGGACGGGCAGTTCACGGGAGCTCTCTTCGGCTTTTTGAATATAATGCTCAAGCACCTCGAGGAGACAAAGCCTGATTATACAGTCGTCGCTTTCGACAAAAAGGCGCCTACGTTCAGACATAAAATGTACGAAGGATATAAAGCAACGAGACATCCTATGCCGGAAGAACTCGCAAGTCAGATGCCTATAGCAAAAGAACTTCTGGAATATATGGGCATCGACCGAGTCGAGATGGAAGGATACGAGGCTGACGATCTGCTCGGCACATTCTCTTTTCAGGCGCAGAATGAGGGTATAGAAGCGTATATTTTAACAGGAGACAGGGACTCGTTCCAGCTCATTTCGGATGATGTGACGGTCAGATATTTTTCCTCGCGCGGAGGAAAGTCGGAGACGGTAAATTTCGACAGGGACAGATTCAAAGAGGAATACGGCGTAGAGCCGATCAGGCTGATAGACATAAAGGCGCTTATGGGCGATCCTTCGGATAATGTTCCGGGCGTTCCCGGAGTCGGAGAGAAAACTGCTTTGGAACTCATAAGAACTTACGGCTCGCTTGACGGTGTCTACGACAATCTCGACAATATCACGAAGAAAGCTTTGCATGCTCATCTCGAAGAAGGCAAAGAAAGCGCGTATATGAGTAAAACTCTCGTCACGATCGACAGAAACGTTCCGACGGATGATATAACGACACATCCGAAAAGAGAGATCGACAGTGAAAAACTCATTGGTCTTCTGCGGAAACTTGAATTCAAAAGTTTCATTCAGAGGTTTGAAAAGGAATCGGGAAACGCGGGATATCAGACAAGCTCCGCAGATCCCGAACGTGAAAAAAGGATCGAAACAGTCAAAGTGAGAGCATCCGACAAAAATTACGACGATCTCATCTCGGAGGCAGTAAAAAGAGCTGAAAAAGAGAATCTGATCGCGATCTCATATAAGCTTGACATCGACAGGATGGACTGCGTGAGAGTCTCGTTTGACGACAAAAAAGTTTATGTGTTCGATTTTACGGGCGATGATGAGGGAGAAAAGGAAGAGGCGCTCGATCTGTTTTCTTTTACGAGCGAAGAGGCTGAGAGAAAGAGCGGAGACCGAGAGGCGAGGCAGGCAGAACGGGAATTCGTTGAGAAGTTCAGAAAAGTGCTCGAAAACGAGAAAATAAAGAAGGTTTTTTACTCCGCAAAACCATTTGTCAGATGGCTCAAAGAGAGGGGCTGTGACATGAAGGGCCTTTGCTGCGATGTAAAGATCGCCGCGTATCTTTCTGATTCATTGAGGAGAAACGATACGGTCGCAGACGCTTACAGATATTACAAAGGCGAGACTGTTTCAGACAGTGAAGAATATGAATGCGCATACATGACACAGCTTCCGGAGAGTATCAACGAAAGGCTCGAAAAGGACGGGATGCTTTTTTTGTATAATGACGTGGAACTTCCGCTCGTGGATGTTCTGGCCGATATGGAAGTCGAAGGATTCAAGGTGAGGCCTGACGTTTTAAAAGAAGAAGGCGAAAAATACAATAAGCGGCTTGAAGAAGTCGAAAAAGAGATATACGATCTGGCCGGCGGGAAGTTCAATATTAATTCGCCGAAACAACTTGGAGAGGTACTCTTTGAAAATCTCAAGATCGCAAAGGGTCAAAAGTCAAAGACAGGATACAAGACGGGAGCGGATGTCCTCGAAGAACTGGCAGACAAGCATCCGATTGTTCCGCTGATACTCGAATACAGACAAAATAAAAAATTGATGTCCACATATATCGACGGACTTTTGCAGGTCATCGATCGGAAAACAGGAAAAATACATTCCACTTTCAATCAGACAGTAACCGCTACGGGAAGGCTTTCAAGCACCGAACCGAACCTTCAAAATATACCTGTCAGACATGAGCTCGGCAGGAGGATAAGATCCGCATTCGTGCCTTCGACCGATGGAAGAGTGCTCGTGGACGCCGACTATTCGCAGATCGAACTCAGAATAATGGCTCATCTGTCAGGAGATAAAAACATGACCGAGACGTTCATAAAAGGCGGAGACATACATACGATGACTGCCGCCAAGGTCAACGGAATAGAGCCTTCCGAAGTCACGCAAGAGATGAGGACAAAGGCGAAAGCTGTCAATTTCGGCATCATTTACGGGATAAGCGATTTCGGCCTTGCGAGAGACCTGGGAGTCGGTTTTTACGAGGCAAAGAGATACATAGAGGATTATTTCAAAATGTATCCGGGAGTAAAAGAATATCTTGACAGTTCCGTGAAATTTGCGAAGAAGAACGGTTATGCTGTGACGGTGATGGGAAGAAGGAGATACCTTCCCGAGCTTAGATCGTCGAAATACGGCGAGAGGCAGTTCGGCGAGAGAGTAGCCATGAATATGCCTATACAGGGAACTGCGGCTGATATAATAAAATTCGCAATGGTGAGAGTGAGTGAAAGGCTCAAACAGGAATGTCCTGACGCGAAGCTGATACTTCAGGTGCACGACGAGCTTTTACTCGACGTGGATGCAAGATACGAGGAGAAGGTAAAAAACATCCTCCGCGAGTGCATGGAGAACGCGATGGAGCTTTCAGTGCCGCTGCCTGTTTCCGTAAGCTCCGGAACAGACTGGAGAATAAAGTAGGATAAACTGCGAGAAGCAACTGTAAGGAGATGTAATTGAAATGATAGTTTTGGGAGTGACCGGAGGCACCGGAACGGGTAAAAGCACCGTATGCAAAATGCTCAAGGATAAAGGCGCAAAAGTGATAGACGCCGACAAGATCGCGAAAAAAGCTCAGAGAAAAGGCACGCCTGCATACGAAAGGATAGTCGAGCATTTCGGAAAAGGGATCCTTCAAGAAAACGGAGAGATCGACAGGGCAGCGCTCGGGAAGATAGTTTTCCGCGATTACAGGGAGATGCTGACGCTCAATCACATAGTGCACGAATACGTCTCCAAGGAAATAAAGGAGAAGGTAAAAACGTACAGGGAAGAGGGAGAATCTCTTGTTGTCCTGGACGTGCCGATACCGATCGAGGAGGGATTTTTCGACACCGCGAATTCGATCTGGACAGTGAGCGCGAACAATGATATCAGAGTCGAAAGGCTTATGGAGAGAATGAAGATCTCCGAATCTGAAGCTGAGGTCAGGATCAACGCTCAGATGAGCAACAGAGAATACGAGGAGATCGCAGATACTGTAATACAGAACGAAGGCTCTGAAGAGGAACTTAAAAAACTTGTGGATTACGAATATATGAGACTGATGGCGGGATTGTGATAAACCGTCTGTTTGATGCCGTACTTGCGTTTTAACTTTGACGACATGCCGCCCTTTTCCTTCTTCTTAACGGGAGGACGGGCGGTTCTTTTTTCTGCCTTAAAAATATAATAACCGTCAGATTCGGTGACTTTTACGCCTCCGAAGACTGATGTGAATTTGTTTTTATACCAGTCCAGGCGCTTTGTGACCATATAAAATCTGCCGCCGACCTTCAAATGTTTAAAGCCGTCTTCGATAAAATGCTTGGCGACAGAAAAGTCAGTGTGATACGGAGGATTTGAAAGTATCATATCAAAATCGTTATCTTCGACATTTGCAAAACCGTCAGATACGAATACGCTGGCGCATGTATTGTTGAGTGAATTATTGATCACCGCGCATTTTACCGCATCGGAAGAGATATCACACTGGATAACAGTGCAGTCGTTTGAGAGCTTCTTACAAGCGAAAATTCCGACGATACCTGTGCCGCAGCCCAGGTCGAGAATCTTTTCTCCCTTATTGAAAACGGCGCCGGAGAGCATCGCCAGAGTACCTTTATCGGGAGCGTCAGGAGAGAAGAGAGACTTTTCGCTTTCGATAAAAAGAATATGATCTTCAATTTCGCAAACAAATGCGTCGGGAACACATTTGAAATAATAAAAACAACTATTGTCTGATGAAAGATCTTCAAGTAAAATGCCTCCGGAGGATTCAGCCGCTTTTATTGAAAAAATATTGTCTTTTGAAATTTTTGCGGAGAGGAAAGGCACGCCTGACAAAGATATGAAGAATATGAAATTTTTGATCATCTTTTTCGAATAACCTTTGTTTCGCTCTGAAGGACGGACGAAATAACCTATGCTTCCCTCCGTATAAAAACACTCCGGCCTGTACTGAACGAATCCGATTATTTTTCTGTCTGATTTTCTCACAAACGCATACTGCACGGTTTCAGACGAAGGAGCTGATTTGAAAAAGAAAGAATCCGAAGAGCCTTCGAGCTCGGCCATAAAAGAGGAAAGATCGCCGCTGAAGGAAGCGTCCGTAACCGCGAAGAAAAAGTCGTCGGAGTTTTCCGATCTGTTTGATATGATGTTTCGAGGAGGTCTGATTCCCATTATCACTCACCTTCGGGGGAGAACTGGCTTCCGTAGAGCGATGCGTACAGGCCGCCTTTTTCGAGCAGTTCTTCATGCGTGCCGGATTCCTCTATATTGCCGTTTTCAATGAATAAAATCATATCAGCGTTTCTGATCGTGGAAAGCCTGTGGGCGACAGTGAAGGACGTTTTGCCCGAGGAGAGTTTTTCAAGGGCGTTCTTTATCCTCGTCTCGGTCAGAGCATCGACTGAAGAAGTTGCCTCGTCCAGGATGAGAATCGAAGGATCAGCCGCGAGAACTCTCGTGATGCAGAGAAGCTGCTTCTGGCCTTCNNGAAGCTGCTTCTGACCTTCCGATAAAAGTGCGTCGTCTTCTGAAATATAAGTGTCGTAGCCGTTCGGGAGTTTTTTGATAAAATTGTGAGCCATCGTTTCCTTTGCTGCCGCGATGACGGTGTCTCTCTGAGGCTCTGTGAGCCCGAATGAGAGGTTTTCATATATCGTACCTGAAATTAACCATGTCTCCTGTAAAACGAGCCCAAAACGGCTCCTGAGGGCTCTGCGGGGCACTTCGGAAATATTTTTTCCGTCAATTATGATTTTTCCGCTGCTGCAATCGTAAAATCGCATCAAAAGATTGATCAAAGTCGTTTTACCTGAGCCTGTTTTGCCTACGATGGCGACGTGCGTGCCGGGCTTTACGTCAAGGCTGAAATCGCGGATAAGCGGTCTGTCTTTAACATATGAAAAACTGACGTGATCGAACGTCACGCTGCCCGTAGCATCCGGGCGGTCATCTTCGAACGACTCTGACGCATCTTCTTTTTCGATCGGAAGCGATATGAAATCGAACACTCTCGATGCGCAAGCGAGGGAGTTCTGAAGCTCTGAAATGACGCCGGAGATCTCATTGAAGGGCTTTGCGTACTGGCTCGCATAAGAGAGGAAAACAGTCATCGAACCGACAGTGAAAGTTCCTTCCGCGACTCCGAATGCGCCTGTGCAGAGCATCGCTCCGAGAAACGCCACGAACGCGTAGATCAGACTGTTTGTAAAACGAGTCGTCGGATTCACAAGTGAAGAGAAGAACACAGCCTTTAATGATTTTTTCCCCAGTTCATCGTTGATAATGTCAAAATCAGAAAGAGCTTTCTTCTCGTTGGCATACGCTTTTATAACTTTACGTCCTGCGATCATCTCTTCGAGATAAGACGCGTGAGCCGCTCTGACGATTGCTTCCTGTCCGAAGAAGCCGTAAGTTTTTTTAGATATAAATTTAGCGACAAAGAGAGATACAGGCGTCAAAAGAACGACGGCAAGCGTTACGACAGGGCTTATCGAAAGCATCAAAGCGATCGTTCCGACGATTGTAAATATACCGGTGAAAAACTCCTTAAAGAGCATCTCAAGACCTTCACATATCCTGTCTGTGTCGGAAATGACCGTATTGATCATCTCTCCGTGGCTGTGCGAATCTATGTATGAAAGCGGCAGCTTCTCGAGCACTCCCGCAGCGTCGCTTCGTATGTTTTTTACGGTATTATAAGCGATCCTTCCGCTGAAAAATCCGATGAACCAGAGAAGCAGCGCGTATATCCCGGCGAATACCGGGATCATCGAAGCGGTCTTGACTATCTGTTCGATAGTAAAATCGGTATACAGAAGATCGATGACTTTACCGGTAAAAACGGGTATCAGAAGCATCGAAATGACAGCGGGTATCGCGAGTATTATATTCATTATCAGGAGAATCCTGCTCTTGCCGATGTATTTGGTAAGGAGTTTGAACGTCTGCTTATTGCTCATAGGCCGCGTCCCTCCTTTACTTGGGCGTTGTAGATCTCGCGGAAGACGCCGCAAGAACCCTTAAGCTCTTCAAAAGTACCGTCTCCGACTATATGTCCGTCGTCAGTGACGAGTATTTTATCTGCGCTTCGAAGAACGGATATCCTCTGCGTGATCAGGAGTACAGTCATTCCGCTCCTTTGCTTTATCGCGCTCATAAGCTGCGCCTCAGTCGTAAAATCCAGAGCGGAGAAGCTGTCGTCAAGTATAAGAATATTCGGGTTTGCGACGAGCGCTCTTGCGATAGATAACCTCTGTCTCTGGCCGCCTGAGAGATTTCTGCCGTACTGGGAGAGTTTGAAATCGAGGCCGCCTTTTTCATTGATGAAATCATACGCCTGAGCGTCCTTCAAAGCTCTTATCATATCGTCGTCGGTCGCCGTTTCGCTTCCTCTCAGGAGATTTTCTCTGACAGTTCCTTTAAAGAGCATCGTCTCCTGAAGGACTGTTTTTACTTTTGATCTGAGCACGTTATTAGGGATCAGAGCAATATCGCATCCGTCAACGAAAACATTGCCTTCCGTCGGCCTGTAAAAACCTGTCAGGAGATTGACGAGAGTCGTTTTACCTGATCCCGAAGCGCCGATAACCGCGGTTATCTGACCTCTTTTCAGCTTAAAATCAGCTTTGACGAGCGATGCTTCTCCCGTTCCGGTGTAGTTCAATGTCACATTGTCGAAAACTACCGCGTCGTCGGAATTATCGACAAATTCGCATTTATTGTCAGTATAAGTCTCTTCGGGGAGCTCGAAAACAGACTGTATCCTGTTGCCGCATGTTATGCTTTTTGAAATATTTATGATCAGATTCGCGAGCTTTATCAGTTCGACCAGTATTTGTGAGAGATAGTTTGAAAGCGCGATCACCTGGCCGGGAGAGAGGATCCCGGGGACTTTTTTAGAACTGAGTGTGAGAAGAACGAATAACGCGATATTGATGATCACGAATGTTATCGGATTCAAAAGGGAAGCGACGCCGTTTGTTTTTTCCTGGGACCGTTTTACATCCTCGGCCTGCGAATCGAATTTGTTCTTCTGCTGATCCTCTTTGCAGAAAGCCCTGATCACGCGAACGCCGGAGAGGTTCTCTCGTGTCGTTTTGAGCAGGGCGTCAGAGCGTTCCTTGACCGTCTTGTGATATTTCATCGTGACGAGCATGATCGTAAAAATTATCGCAGCGAGTATAAATATTGCGGCGATAAAGATCAACGCGAGTTTTCCGTCTATAGTAAAAGCCATTATTGCGGCTCCGAAAACGACAAAAGGAGATCGCAGCAGCAACCTCAAAAACAGATTTGCGCCCGTCTGCAGCTGCTGCATATCGTTCGACATGATATTAAGCAGGAAAGATGTTCCCGCCTTATCTGAATATTTGGAATCGAGTTTTTCGATGTGGTCAAAAAGGGAATGGCGCAGATCTTTTACAAAACCTGTGGAAGCTTTTGCCGCGAAATATTGCGCGCTGAGGGAAAACGCGAGGCCCAACGCTCCTGCTAACGCGAGGAAAAGCGTATACCTTGCTATCAGCGGTACGTCCTTTGACGCGATCCCTTTATCGACGATCATCGAAATGATCATCGGAACCGCAAGCTCCAAAAGCACCTCAAAAAGCTTCAAAAGAGGGCTCATTACGCATTCGAAACTGTATTTTTTAAAATATTTCAGCAGTTTCCTCATTTGGTATTTTTATTCAGCCTTTCACCTACCGCGCCGCCCGGATGTATGACAGCGAACTGTTCGTTTTTGTATCCCGTCTCTTCGATGAGGGCCGTCTGGAGCACGTGGAAGATCATGCAGAGGGCAGTTGATGATGTCGTGCCCTGCGCGTTGTATTTGTCTGTTTCCCTGTTTACATACTGCTTCAAAACCACATCCGCGCCTTTCGCGAGAGGCGATTCGAGATTTTCGGTGATCGTGATTATTTTAATTTCTTTCGTTTTACAGATCTCCATGATCGGCAGAAGCTCTTTCGTCTTTCCTCCGCGGGAGGCGAAGACCATGACGTCTCCTTTCTGAAGAAAACCGGTCGCGCCGTGTACGGCCTCGGCAGGCGAAATGAATCTGGACGGTCTCTCTATGCAGCAGAGAAGGTGAGCAAAATGCTGACACATTATACCCGAATGCCCGCAGCCCGATGTCCCTATCCTCGGAGCGTTTTTGAGAAGCTCGATCGCCTTGCTGTAGGCTTTTTCGTCAAAAGTATCGGCAAGCCCCCTGATGCATTCCTCTTCTATTTCATAAGCCTGTTTTATCTGCCTCAAAGTTTCCTTTTTCATCACACAAACCTCCGGAGATTTTGTATACGTTAATTATATTACATCCGCGGGTAAAAAACCACATCGAAAACATCGTCAGGGATCATATGAATATGTTCAAAGCGCGGCTTTTGGATCAAAAACCGCGCTTTGAAATCATTTATACTCAGTTTTGAAAAAACATGACGTCAGATCGATCAAACGAGATCGTGCGTGAGATCGAATGTGTCTTTAGCTATCATGAGCTCTTCGTTTGTAGGAATGACGAGCATTTTAACTGTCGCTTCGGGAGCGGAAATATCGTATTCGATATCTGTTCTCTTTGCTTTGAGGTTCGTCTCTTCGTCGATTTTTACTCCGAGGAACGCAAGCTTGTCAGCGACTCTCGTACGGTACTGCGGGTTGTTCTCACCGATGCCGCCGCAGAAAACGATAGCGTCAGCGCCGCCCATTGCAGCCATGAAGCCTCCGATGTATTTTGTGAGCTGATGGCAGAGCATGGATTCGATGAGCCTGTATCTCTCATTGCCGGCTTTTGCTCCTTCTTCGATATCTCTGTTGTCGGATGTCACTCCGCCTGTGAGTCCGAGGATACCTGATTTTTTGTTCATCATAATATCGACTTCTTTAGCGGTCAACCCTTCTTTTTCCATGATAAATGGGATGATGGCGGGGTCAATGGAGCCGCAGCGAGTTCCCATCAGGATACCTTCGAGAGGCGTAAGTCCCATAGTTGTATCGAAGCATTTGCCTTTCTGTATGGCTGAAATAGAAGAACCGTTTCCGAGATGGCATGTTACGAGATTGACTTCTTCGGGCTTCTTACCGAGCATAGCGGCAGCTCTCAAAGTGACATATCTGTGAGATGTTCCGTGGAAACCGTAGCGGCGGATCCCGTATTTCTCATAATATTCATAGGGAAGAGCGTACATATATGCATAATCAGGCATCGTCTGATGGAAGCCTGTATCGAAAACAGCTACCTGGGGAACATCGCCGATGATCTCTTCGCATGCGTTTATGCCGATGAGGTTCGCGGGGTTGTGGAGAGGTCCGAAGACTTTGCACTCATCGATAGCCTGTTTAACTTTTTCGTTGACGAGAACAGAGCCCGAGAATTTTTCGCCGCCGTGGAGTACTCTGTGTCCGACCGCCGCGATCTCTTTCATCGAAGAGATGATCCCGTATGTGGGGTCAGTGAGGTATTTTGTGACGAGCTTCATAGCTTCCGCATGGTCAGCCATAGCGATGTCGATCTTGAGCTGCTCTTTTCCTTCTGATTTGATCTTGAAGTTTCCTCCGGGGATACCGATACGGTCGCACATACCTTTAGCGAGGAGATGTCCTTCGGGCATTTCCATCAACTGATATTTGATCGAAGACGATCCCGCGTTTATGACAAGTATTTTCATGATTAAAAATCCTTTCTGCATTTTGAATGCCGAATATTTAACCCGGGTATTTTATCACATACGGAAGTCTTTCGCAACTTGATTTTAAAAGAATAAAAATATATAATCATTAACGCGGCCGGAAAGGTAAAAAATCCCGGTAACGCTGTAATTATTGCGACCGAAAGGATCAACGTAAAATGAAGAGAAAAATCAGAACACCTTATTTTGAGATCGGAACAAAAAATTATATCTACGGAGACAAAGTGCTCGAATACGCGATCGCCGCTGACAAGGCTGCGGAGAAATACGATATAGACGTGCTCTTCATCACGCCCGCTGTCGAGATCAGAAGAGTCGTAGAGAACACAAAGCACCTGATCGTGCTCGCGCCTTATATGGACACGCTGAGACCCGGAAGAGGTATGGCAGACATTTTACCGGAAGCGTTAAAAGCTGCCGGAGCGTGCGGAGTGGTAGTGAATCATTGCGAAAAACCGATGTCCATCCCGCAGATCAAAAAGACGATAGACCGCGCCAACGAGATAGATTTTCTCGTCTTCGCGTGCGCTGATACCATTGCGGAGGCAAAAGCGATAGCGCAGCTTCATCCTGATATCATCAATCCCGAGCCCTCGCAACTGATCGGAGGAACGGGAGGCGGAGTCAGCGACATGGGCTATGTAAGAGAAGCTATTGAGTCGATCAAGGCGATCTATCCCGATATTCTTGTGGAGCAGGCGGCAGGCATAACGAACGGACAACAGGTATACGACTTTATTATGGCCGGTTCCGAAGCTGCAGGCGCGGCATCGGGGATAATGAACGCCGAAGACCCCATCGCTATGATCGACGAGATGATCGCAGCCACAAGACGAGCAGCTGACGATCTTAAGAAATTGGGCAAATAATGAAAGATCCGGCATTTTACATTGCAAAAATCGCTAAATAATACGTACATTTCGGAGGTTTTCCATGGTTTACAGAGAAGAAATCAAACTGCAGTCAAACGACAAGGTCGTGACATTCCACGACGTCACTGCACAGGTAAAAGAGATAGCTGCCCGCAGCAATATAAAGAACGGGATCGCAGTCGTTTATTCACATCATACGACATGCAGCGTTATAACGCAGGAATGCGCGTTCGACATGTCGATGACGGGACTCGAAACGCTGCAGCAGGATCTCGTCAACGCCTTTGAAAAGTGGATTCCCACCTGCCGGACCGAGGGCATGTACCTCCATCCCGGCAAAAAGGCCCTCGACTTCGCCGAGAGCGT
>DBVT01000095.1 GCA_002308775.1 Mageeibacillus sp. UBA1257 | reverse complement strand
ATCATCTGGCTGGCACTTCAGCTTATTCTCATGCTCCTGACACTGGGGTTTGCATACCTCGGCGAATACACGGCAGGCCGCGCTTCCAATATCTGGTCGATGCTCTGGGGAAAGGGTCTGGGGCTGATGCTTGTGATATCGAATCTTGTATCGCTCATCAGCGGAATCGTCGGACTGGCCACCAAAAAGGGCAGCTTTATCAGAGGCCTGATCTCTATAATACTGATAATCGCATTCCCCCTCGGATTATTTTGCCTGATCCTTGCCATCGGTTCGCAGTTTTAACACCGGGCACGTATCTTTTTCAGAAATTTCATCAGAAAAAAATAAGGTTGCCGCGAATGAGCGGCAACCTTTTTAGTCTATTTAATGTGTTCATTTTTATAATCTGCAATCCATCCGGTAACGCCTCTGGGAAGCCTGGGCTCCATCGGGGTTCCGTCGTCGAACATGAGATTTGACTGGATAGCGTTCATAAGGCAGTGCTGGCCCATCTCTATGCCGCCGTCTATCGATGCGATTCCCTTGTCTCCGTTTCTTGTCCATTCGGGAACATAGAGAAATACATTCTTCATCCTGTGAAGACGCTCGATCCTGCTCTTTAATTTCTCCTCGTATGGATGGAACTCGTCTCTTATGCATATCGCAAGGAAGAGACACTTTCCTTTTTCGTCATACTTATCGAGTACGGAATCCTCTGCGATAGCATCGCTTCCGACGGGAAGAACGACATCGAAATCGTCCATGAAATTATCCATGAGACGAAGCACAAACGTCGCACCCGAGGAATTGCCGAACAGCATGCGCAGTCCGACGCCGGCAGTTTTTTCTTTTATGAAGTCAAGATAAAGGCTGTGGACGATCTCCAGATAATCCGGGCCCCACTGGCCCTGCACCTTGCCGCTTTCATCCCGGTACTCATTTGCCACGGGGATCAGGATATATGCTCCTCCCATGGTCTCCTGATAGGAATCCGATGCGTAAAGCTCCGCACCGGTGTAGTTGATGCATACATCTCCCACAAGCGCATTACTTGTTCCGTGGAGGAAAGTAAGAAGGGAAAGCTTTCCGTCATCGGCATATCCGTACTCTCTGGGATCGTACCAGTAATACTTCATCTTCTTTTCGCCTGAAACGTACTCTCCCGTATGAAAACGGTCAAAATACTCTCCCACCTTGTATGTGGGAGCCTTGGAGATAAAATCCCCCTCAGGTACTTCGTCGTACCAGGATGCATAAAGTTCGGACATGCTTTCACCTCTTTTCTTAAACTCTATTGTCACTTAGCAAAATCCGGGAACAGTAACGAAAATGATTCCTCCGTACTCAGCGGTTCCGGCTTGACCACATTCTCCTGCTCATAAGGATTACCCTGTTCCGCATTAAAACCGGGAAGAAGATATTCATCGGGAATATACTTATGTACATCCAGATCCAGGAAATAATTGCAGAACCATACGGTCACATATGTGATCCGGGTATTATCCTCTGCTCCTTCCGGGATCATGGCATATGTGAATCCGTAGTATTCATCGCTGTTCATGGAAATGATGTCATAACCTTCAGGTTCGCCAGTGACGGTATATATCCCGGTATATACTTCGCATCCCAGGTCCGTCAGCCTTTCGATCTCTTTTTCGTAGCTTTCCGGTTCGTAATCGGCGGTCATATAGATAACATACTGGGGATCCCAGGGATTGTAGTAGGTATACTGGTACTCGGTCACAGTCATATCGGATGTGATGTGCTCCGGCCAGATATCGATCATCTCACCTCTCAGTACCGAATATCCCCTTTTGCTCAGCTCATCCGAAGTCAGTTCCGTATGGATATAGTCATTATAGTGGGCTATATCGGGATCGACCTGTATCTTCTCACCCACTATGGCGATGGCTAAGAGTCCGAAAACTATGAACATTATTATAAAGACTCTCAGAAAGTAAAGGACCGCGAGTACGATCAGCACGATGGAAGCGATCTTTATGGCCTTCATCAGCTTTTTGCTGCCCGTTACCTTTTCAAGCATTCCCGTTACATAAAGGGTGATTATGGACATAAGTATGAGTATCGCCACCGATGCGGAAAGAGCCAGAGTGGTCTTAAGCCCCTGCTCGGCTCCCACAGCCTGAATTATTATCGACAGAAGCGAGACCAGCACCCCCGCTATCGACATTGTCTGTATCACTCTTAAAAGTTTGCTTTTTTCGTTGCCCGCATAGGCTGCCATCTTATCGGCAACCTCTCTTGCTTCATCGTTCATCATCTCGCTTTTCCTTTCTCCGTCAATGATCTCCCTGACGTCTACATCGTAAAAATCGGCTAATTCAACGAGCAGTGAAATATCCGGAAGATTGCTTCCGGTCTCCCATCTCGAAACGGTTCTTGAACTTACATAGAACTGCTCCGCAAGCTGCTCCTGGGTCATCTTTTTCTCATTTCTGAGCATTTTCAGGAATTGTCCTGTTTTTTTCTGATCCAAAATTTTTTACCTCCTTTCACGATTATTTTCGGGACTTGACGTTAGAAAGACCACGACACAAAGCGAGAGATGCCGTTTTTTTATCAACCCGACAAGACATGTCCTGTCGGAAAAGCCCTATTTTTCAGGGTTTTAACAGATTTAGCCGGGTTTCGGCGCGGCCTGCAGATTGATCATTTTTTTGAAGAATTCTTCTTGCCGGAAGACTTTTTTGCCGGATTATTTTTTGAAGAACCGCTTTTTCCAGGTTCTTTTTTGGCCGTACTCTTTTCGGAGGCTTCCGGTGCTTCGGGTTTCTTTTTAAGTGCGGTAATGATCATTCCGGCTACGGAAAATACGAAAAGGAACACCGGCCAGATGAAAACAGTGACAAACTGTCCGAGTTCGGGAAGGATGTTGTCATCAAATCCGAGGAACAAAAGCAGTTCGATGCACTGTATCATGAACATGATAAAGGAAAAGAAAAGAGAAGTCAGGACGAAAACTATCTTAAAGACCACTCCTTTTACATTTTCCCGGGTCATGCGTTTTTTCAGGACCCAGATATACAAAAAGTACAGTGCCGATACAAAAATGAACACTCCGAAAAAATAAGCAAAGGGATTATATCTGTAATCTATCCCGTAGGTTTCAATCTGCGGATCAAAACCCAGGTCCTCAGGCATTCTTCTTCCGAAGAACTGGACCAGGTGTGCGGGCAGTGATGCGAATATGACAAGTACGAGATAGAGGATCTCAAAACCTATGAGCTTAATTTTTCCTTTCATACGGTTACCTCAAAACGTTTTACAAAATTTATAAAAAAAAGCGGCATCTCGAAATGAAA
>DBVT01000133.1:4649-5483 GCA_002308775.1 Mageeibacillus sp. UBA1257 | reverse complement strand
ATCCGCGCGTCGGGCTTCTGAACATCGGAACGGAATCAGAAAAAGGTGACGAGCTTCGTAAAACTGTCTACGGACTCCTGGAAAACACTCCGGGGATCAATTTTACAGGCAACATGGAAGCGCGGGATCTTTTGAAGGGCAATTTCGATCTGGTCGTCTGCGACGGTTTCGCCGGAAATGTCCTGATAAAAACCACCGAAGGCGCATGCCTTGAAATGCTCAAAAGGCTCAAAAAAGACATCTATTCACGCTTCATCTACAAATTCGGAGCGCTGTTCATGCGCAAGATGTTCGCTGATGAGAAAGAATTCATGAACTATCAGAACTACGGCGGCAGCATAATGCTCGGTACTAAAAAAACGGTCGTGAAAGGCCACGGAAGCAGCAATGCCACCGCTGTCGAAAAGTGCATCGAGCAGGTATACAAGACACAGACGGGAAGCCTCTGCGAACTCATCGAATCGTCGATGGTCAGCTTATTCGGCACACCCGAAGAACAATAACAATCAGCCCCCGGGCGCAAAATTACGAAAGGATCTGTTAATATGTTTGAACAAGTAAAAGCCGCACTGGCAAAGCAACTCAGGATCAGCGAAGACAAGATCGAGCCTTCATCGAAGATCAAGGACGACCTCGGCGCCGATTCGCTCGACGTTCTGGAACTCCTCATGGATATCGAAGAAAAATTCGGCATCACCATTCCCGACGAGGAACTTGGCCGCTTCGAGACAGTTCAGGATATAGTGAGTTTCCTGGAAAAGGTGAAGAAATAATTTTGAGTTTTTAAGAAAAAGGACGCGGCAAACGGTCTGTGATCGCCTGCCGTTTCTTTTT
>DBVT01000133.1:176-4566 GCA_002308775.1 Mageeibacillus sp. UBA1257 | reverse complement strand
TTTTTGTTGACATTTATTAACTTGCCGTGTATAATGCCCTGTACTGATATCATTTTACCGAAAAAGGAAGTGTTATGAGATGTCAAAGAAAAAGATAATTGCGCTGGCGATCGCGGCAGTAATAATTGTCGGACTGCTCGTATACGCCGGCATCACCGGAGCGGCTGAAGGTTCAGTAAAATGTCCGGATTGCGGCGGGACCGGTCTGATCGACGGAGAAACTTGCGAGACGTGCGGAGGCGAAAGCATGGTCACAGGAACGCTCTGGGCCCTTTTACCCCCTATAATAGCCATCGGACTCGCTCTTATAACGAAGGAAGTGTTTTCCTCCCTGTTCATAGGAATCATAGTAGGCGCTCTGCTCTATTCCAAATTCAATTTCCTGGGAACGATCAGTTCTCTCACGCAGCAGGGCCTTATCGACGCGGTGTCCGGTAACGCCGGAATATTCATTTTCCTCATCGAGCTCGGAATACTCGTAGCGCTTGTAAATAAAGCGGGCGGCTCCGCGGCATTCGGAAAATGGACTGCCAAGCACATCAAGACAAAGGTCGGCGCTCTGCTCGCCACATTCGTTCTCGGCGTCGTGATATTCATCGATGACTATTTTAACTGTCTGACAGTCGGATCAGTCATGAGGCCGGTCACCGACTCGCATAAAATATCCCGTTCAAAACTCGCATATTTGATAGACGCCACTGCTGCTCCGATATGTATGATCGCTCCGATCTCGAGCTGGGCCGCAGCTGTCTCATCATACGCCGAAGACGGAAAAGGCATCAAGCTCTTCATTTCCGCGATACCTTTCAACTTCTATTCACTGCTTACGCTCGTATTTATCGTAGCGCTTTCGATCATGGGCTTCGACTACGGTAAAATGAGGCTCCACGAGATCAACGCCCAAAACGGCGACCTCTTCTCTGGTGAAAAGAAGGAATCCGATGACGAAAAGGATGTATCAGGCAAGGGCATCGTTCTCGATCTGATCTTCCCTGTAGTAGTTCTGATCGTCTGCTGCATACTCGCTCTGCTTTATGTCGGCGGAATACTCGACGGCGTTTCATTTGTTGACGCGTTCGCGAATACAGACGCAACAGTCGGACTTCCTCTGGGCGGTCTCGTTGCGCTCGTGATCTCGATAATCTATTTTATCGCGAGAAAAGTTCTTTCCGGAAAAGACTGTATGGAAGCTCTGCCGAAAGGTTTTACCGCGATGGTACCGGCGATATTCATCCTGACATTCGCAACCGCGCTCAAAAATATGACTTCTCTTCTCGGCGCAAAATATTTCATCTACAACATGATGCTCGGCTTCCCCGAAGGACTCTTAAAGATCCTTCCTGCCGTCATATTCCTTGTAGCTTGCGTGCTTTCGTTCTCAACGGGAACATCCTGGGGTACTTTCGGAATACTCATCCCGATCGTCGTCAATATGTTCGCTGAAGGAGATCCGCTGCTCATCGTCGGAATGTCGGCTTGTCTTGCCGGCGCCGTCTGCGGCGATCACTGCTCTCCTATCTCAGATACGACGATCATGGCTTCCGCCGGCGCTCAGTGCGAGCATCTGAATCACGTTTCCACACAGCTTCCGTATGCGCTTTCAGTCGCGGGACTTTCCTTCGTGATGTTTCTTGTCGCGGGCTTCGTTCCCGTCGCCTGGATCTGCCTCCCGATCGGAGTCGTTCTGACAGTCGGTTTCCTGTTCGTAATGAAGGCGATCTCAAAGAAGAAGGAAGCAAAAGCCGGCGCTCAGTAAATCCAATACGCCGGGCAAAAATAAATAACGAGAGTATCAAAACCATTGTTTTGTTCACTCCATATAAGCAGGCAGCCGCGTGATCTCTCCGCGGCTGTCTGCTTTTTTACGCGAAGCGCGAGAGTATGTGATATAATATATGCAAACATACTTTCTCGGTAATTCGGAGATGTCATGGCGGAGCAGGAAAAGAAAAGCAGAATATATCTGTGCATAGATCTGAAGTCGTTTTACGCGTCGGTGGAGTGCGCTGAGAGAGGACTCGATCCGATGACCACGAATCTCGTTGTCGCGGATCCGACGAGGTCTGACAAGACGATATGCCTGGCAGTCTCCCCTTCTCTTAAGAAGCTCGGCGTGAAGAACAGATGCCGCGTCTTTGAAATACCGAAAAACATCAAATACATAATTGCCCCGCCGCGGATGATGAAATATATCGAATATTCTGCGGCGATCTACGCGATCTATTTGAGATACATCTCGCCCGATGACATCCAGGTCTATTCGATCGATGAGTCATTCCTCGATATCACGGATTACCTCGAAAAATACAAGCTTACTCCGAAACAGATGGCCGTTATGCTCATGGGTAAGATAACTGACGAGCTGGGCATCAGAGCGACCTGCGGGATCGGCACAAATCTGTATCTCACGAAGATCGCGCTCGATATCACTGCAAAGCACGCTCCCGATTTCATCGGCTACCTCGATGAGGAAAAATACAGGGAAACTCTCTGGGACCACACTCCCCTCACTGACTTCTGGAGGATCGGAGGCGGAACGGAGAGAAGGCTTGCAGAGCACGGGATTTTTACCATGGGGGACATCGCAAACTCAGACGAGGAACTCATTTACAAGCTTTTCGGCATAGACGGAGAACTGTTGATCGACCACGCTTGGGGACGCGAACCGGTGACGATAAAGGACATAAAGGCGTATAGACCCAAGACGAACTGCCTCTCTTCCGGGCAGGTCCTGATGAGGGATTACGAATTTTTCGAGGCGCAGATCGTGCTGAAAGAAATGGCAGATTCTCTCTGCCTCGATATGACGGCAAAGAATGTTATAACGCGCTCCGTGACCATATATGTCGGATATTCGAACGCGCTGCACGAGGCCGGAGCAAAAGGAACGGTGAGTTTCGAGACTGAAACAAACGACAGCGGCATTATAGTTCCCGCGGTGGCAGAACTGTACGAGAAAGTCGTGTCGCGCGACAAGCCCGTCAGAAGGCTTAATATAACGGTCAACAATATAGTCGAAGATGACGGTTTCAAAGCTCTCACGCTTTTCGACGCGGAAACATCGGAGCGCGAAAAGAAGGCAAAAAATCTCCAGCAGGCAGTCGTTGATATCAAAAACAAATACGGCAAAAACGCCGTTTTCAAAGGCATGAGCCTTCAGGAGAGCGCTACGCAAAGGGAGAGAAACACGCAGATCGGAGGTCACAGAAGCGGTGAACAGTAACGGCAGAAAATCGTACAAACCCGCCATGAAGATGCCCGTTTCCGAGCGTGCGAAACAGTTTATGCCCTTCGCCGCCCTAAAAGGCTTCGAGGAAGCGATCGCCCTGAAAGAGCGTGAATATTTCAGAGAAGAGCGCAGTTCCCTCTCAGAGGAAAAGCTCGCCGAACTGTCATCCGCGATCTCCTCCCTCCGCGAAGGAGATGAAATAACCGTGGAATATTACGACGGATACGTTTATACGAGCGAGCGCTCATTCGTGCTTTATGTGGACACATTTTACCGTTATATCGCGCTTGAGACGCGAAAGATCTACTTCGACGACATCAAGAACATTTACAGATCGTAAAAAATATGATAAACTGAAAAACAGCAAAAATTTATTTCAAGGAGCTGCCTGTATGAAAAAAAATCTATTAAAAGTGGTTTTGTTCGCGCTTGTATGCGCAATTATGTGCATGCCCGCTTTTGCGGACGGTGAAACTGTCAACCCGGATGATATCCCTGATGACGCTGTAATGTACAAACTCGATATGGACTCGTATTCATATTTTGCCGATTTTGAAGAAGGCCTGTATGAGAGCGAAAATTATACGAACTCAGTCGAGGATCTCGGAATAAGCAACAATATAACATACTCCGCGGCTATAACAAAGGCGAGACTTGCCCACGGTGAAAACGCGATCTCGGGCGATGTTTCTCTGGAGATCGACGGAGGGATGGATATGCGTGTATGGAGCATGTCGCTCATTGAAGGCGCAGGAGACTACGTATTTGTGGAATTTCTGGTAAAGATCATCGATTTCACAAACGGCAATTTTACGATAAGCCTAACGGATCCGGACCTTGAAAAGACATTCAACGAAGGAACGGGCGGAATCATCGGCGGCATAGGAGTCAGTAAAGGTGTTCCCACATTCAAAAACAGATCGAGAGTGCAGGCAGAGCTTGAAATGAACAGAGTTTACAAGCTCGCTTTCGGTATACACTACGGAGAAAATTTGTACGATATGTATGTTGACGGCGTTCTCGTATCGGAGGGTAACAAATGGGTCGGCGAGTTCAACAACCTCTCCGCCATGCGTTATGACTGCGGAAAATGCCACATCATAATTGACGACGTCATTATCACTTTCGGAGAAAAAGTCACAAAGGCTGAATATTTCGCGA
>DBVT01000133.1:0-161 GCA_002308775.1 Mageeibacillus sp. UBA1257 | reverse complement strand
CCCACACCGGAGCCCACAGCGACTCCCGCTCCGACGGATGTTCCGACAGCTGTTCCCGAAGCGACTGAAGCTCCCACAGCTGCTCCCGCAGAGAAAAAAGGCTGCAACTCGGTCATGTTCTCTTCGACGGCTGTTTTCGCTGTCACAGTCCTCGCTGCCGC
>DBVT01000065.1:4855-8080 GCA_002308775.1 Mageeibacillus sp. UBA1257 | reverse complement strand
AAATGATACATTCATTTTAACATAAACCGGAGCGAAAAAACACTCATATTTTCGGACTTGTACGGAAAAGCATTAGTGGGTAATGAGTTATACTATGCAAGGCAAGGAGGTGAAAAAAGAATGCCGAGCAATAACAGCAAGTACACACAAGAGATCCGGGAAAAAACAGCAAGAGGTCTTAATAATTATGATGTTTTTAATTGCAGACGAAGTTCGAAGAAAATTGCATATTGTATTTGCTCCGGAAATTTTACCTGCTTGCCGACAAGATTACGAAAAAACGGAATTATTATTACAAAAAAACTGAATGAACTGATACAAATAATAAAGGAGTATAAAAAATGAGAGATATTTTTCTTATCACTAAAGAGAGAATTGTGTGGGATAAATGTAAAGAAATCATTGAAAACGCGTTCCCTGATGCAGACGGAAACAAATCGTTCGTGTTAATCGGAAAATCCCCAAAGACGCTTCAAATATGGTTTGACAACTCAGAGTTCGGAGATAAATTATCAAATACACAACGAGATGAAACAGACTTTACAGATGAAACAAAAAAACGAGTTCCGTTTTCTGATGGTTATGTGACAAATGTTGAGTTTCATTTAGAGAAAGAAGCCGCAAAATTGATTAAGGCATTTGCATGTCTCTATCCGGAACTCTATATCATCGATGACGAAGAACAAGTTTTTAGCGCTGCGGAATATTTGGCGAACAAATCGGTGTAAACCATTGCGGAGAAATTGTCGAAACCAATAATTGGGTGTCCAGAGCACCGCCCGTAAATGATATTATTATTTACACACATATTTGAACTTCAATTATCCGATTTTGCTAAAGTTTCTTGGAGGCAGCAAGTACGGATAAGTTCTTAAAGAATACACTTAAGAAAACCGTTTGAAATTGTTGAATGTGTTTTGTAAAACGATCTGATTGTCTGATTCAAATTCGGGCATTTGACACATAAATAACGACAGAAAACGCATTATTTGCGCGGTCAGGTAAAAAGGGATATAATTAAAGCGTATGTTTAGGAGACATACGCTTTCTTTGATTTTCAGGTGAAAGGAGCACTGCGGCTGTGTCTAAGAAGAAAAACGAATACGGGCAGGGAGAACTGTACGTCAAAAGGTCGTTCGAATCTTTCAGAAAAGTATTATCGCGCATATTTAAAACGATACTGATAGTCGCTGTCACCGTCGCCTGTGTTTTCGTCGGACTTTTGGTCGGAGTCGTCGCAGGTTGCATCATCACAACGGAGAAACTCGAAGTGGGAGACCTGTATATCACCGGGTTCACATCTTTTATATACGACAGCGACGGAGAAGTGATAGCCAAACTCAAGGGTTCGGACAATATAAACAGGGTCTGGGTCTCGAAGGACGAAGTGCCGAAATATCTGCTCGACGCGATCGTTGCGATAGAGGACGAAAGATTTTACACTCACCCCGGAGTTGACGTAAAAAGAACTGCCAGCGCTTTCCTCGGATATTTCATCCCCGGCATGTCGAACCACGGAGGCAGTACTCTTACTCAGCAGGTGGTCAAAAATGTCACCGGGGACGACGCTGTTTCCGTACCGAGGAAGATAAGAGAGATATGGAGAGCTTATCAACTCGAAAAAGAATACAGCAAAGACGAAATACTCGAAATGTATGTGAATATAATATATCTCGGTTCCGACCTTTACGGAGTTCAGGCTGCTTCGAGAGCTTATTTCCAGAAGGAGATAGGAGATCTGTCCCTTGCGGAGTGTTCTTTCCTCGCGGGTATAACGAATAACCCCAGAAAATTCAATCCGCTGACTACACTCGGACGTACAAACGCTTACAAGAGGCAGATAACTATCCTCGATAAGATGCTCGAACTGGGCAAGATATCAGAGGAAGAATACATCGAAGCGATCGAAACGGAACTCGTTTTCAACGAAGGTTATTCCTCGGAGGTAGTATCGTCACTGCAGACGTATTTTGTCGATGCGGTGATCGCGGACGTCAGGACGGACCTGATGGCTCTCGGATATACTAAAAATCAGGCAAATAATATGATCTACAACAGCGGCGTGTCGATATATACGACGCAGGACTCGAGGATACAGGCGATACTTGACAAGGAATTCTGCGACCCTGTTAACTTCCCGCTGAACAGCACGATATTGAGCCCTGAAGACCAGGCGCAGGCTGCCATGGTAATTATGGATCAGTACACCGGCAAGGTCGTCGCGCTCTACGGAGGATACGGAGACAAGAGCAACGCAAACGCATGGAACAGGGCGATCTACGCCCAGAGGCAACCGGGATCTTCGATAAAACCCATACTCGTTTACGGACCGTTGATAGATACTCACCAGGAGACTGCAGGTTCAGTCAGGGTGGACGAGGAAGTACATCTCGATTACCAGCATCCCGAGAATCTCTGGCCGAGAAACCACGACAACTCGTACGGCGGTCCCACAACGATAAAGGACGCGATAAGAAGATCCGTAAACATCGTTGCTGTTCTTTTTTACAAGGATCACGTGCAGCAGAATCTGCAGTATCTGGCGGATCTCGGAATAGACAGAAGAAATGAGACTCAGCTCGCGGCCGGCCTCGGAGGCTTCAATGTGGGTGTTTCACCTCTTGAAATGTGCGCCGCATATGTGCCTTTCGCAAACAGCGGAATTTATTATAAACCTGTAAATTACACCAAGGTCATCGACAGAAACGGCAAGACGATAATCGAAAAAACGGCAGAATCGCGCGTTGTCTACAAGGATTACAGAACGCCTTACGTTATGACCACGATGCTCAGATCTGTCGTCATGGCAGGTACGGGCGGCTACGGAAGAATTTACAAAAACGACGGGACTCTCATTCCCACAGCAGGTAAAACGGGTACGACTACGAGCACATACGACTACTGGTTCGTCGGGTATACGGGTTATTACACAGCCGCCACATGGTACGGATACGATAAGCAGACCGAAATGGGAGAGGCCGAATCGAATGCCGCCATCAAGATCTGGGGAAAGGTCATGAAGCAGATCCACGAAGATCTCGAGATCAGGGAATTCGACGTTCCGACAGGTATTGTGACAAAGAAAGTCTGCAAAATGTCAGGCCTCACTCCGTCAGAATACTGCCTCGAGCAAAATATCGAGGAACTGACATATATCGAAGGCACAGAGCCGAAAGATTATGATATCTGCCACGCGTGCGATCCGGAGCCTGAAGAGCCCTTTGA
>DBVT01000065.1:0-4786 GCA_002308775.1 Mageeibacillus sp. UBA1257 | reverse complement strand
GTCAGGCAGTTCGGGGGTAAAAAGAATAATTTTGATTTTCACCGCGCGGCTCATACGGATGTGCCGCGCGGCCTTATTTTTGTTTTTTACATTGCAGGAAAAGGCTGTATCATGATATAATAAAATCAAATCGGGCAGAGTGTTATCTATCATCGACGCGAGGTGAATTATAAATGGTCGGAGAAGGAGCTATTATCGAGTACGGAGCGGAGAACTGGCAGGTCTATCAGCACAGGAACAGAAAAGCCGATATCCGTTTCGGAGGAATTTGGAAAACGCATGAAAACAGGCCTATAAAGAGCGGCACGATCAAGGCCAGGCTTATGAGTGAGGCGAACAATACGATCGTCGTGAACTGGGCGCAGAAGGAAGTAAACAATGACGGAACGTGGGATTTTACCATAAAAGACGCGCCGGCGGGAGGACCGTACAGGATCGACATAGATTTTATCGTAAAATATGAAAACGATGAAGTCGCGTTTTTAAGAGCGGACAGCGCTTTCCACCTTTTCGTAGGAGAGGTTTTCATCATTGCCGGGCAGAGCAATTCTTCCGGAAGCGCGAGAGACAGTGCACCCGATATGCCCGAGATCGGCGTAAGTCTTTTCAGAAACTGCAATCACTGGGACATCGCGTCTCAGCCCATTTTTGACGACAACAAAGCAGCGAACGAAGCGACCGCCGAGCACGGATATTTGTTCTCTCCGTGGCTTTCTGCCGCGAAGGAATACAAAAGGCTCACCGGGCTTCCCGTAGGGCTCATTCAGACAGCTCTGGGCGGCAGCGGTCTGGGACACTGGAATCCCAAATGGGACGGTGAAAAAGCAGGATATCTCTACAAAAATATGCTCGAAGTGGTCAAAAAGAGCGGAACCGATCCCGACTGGGTGCTCTGGTATCAGGGCTGCTCGGATACAGGCCCCGGAGCGAGAGACGTATATCTCGACAAATTCAAGGAAGTCGTTGAGCAGTGGAGAAATGATCTTCACAACGACAAACTGAAATTTATGACAGTACAGATCAACAGATTCGCAATAGACGGAAACGACGATTCCGACGAAGGCTGGGGAAAGATCAGAGAAGCGCAAAGAAGAGCGGCTGAGGAGATAAGCGATCTCTACGTGATACCTTCCACAGATATAAGCATGTCAGACGGAATACACAACAACGCTTCGGGCAATACGAAACTCGGAATGAGAGCGGGTAAAATGTGCGCCGAAGTCGATCTGGGCATCCATGTAAACAAGGCTCCCAACGCGAAGAAAGCATTTTACAGGGACGGAAAAGTTATTATAGAATTTGACGATCTCGAAAGCGGCATTTTCATGATAGACACAAGAAAAGAAGGAAACGCGTTCACCGTATTCGACGAAGAAGGAGCGGTCCCCGCGGCGGCGCCCCAGCCGTACGGCAAAGGGGTATGTCTGACTCTCGAAAGGGAACTCAAAGGAAAAGCCGTGGTCCACGGTATCTGGCAGATGAATCCGATATCGTATCCTCCTGTCGATTTCGACACATATTTTCCCGTTTTATCATTCTACGGACTGCCCGTGGAAAGGGAAGACCAAGCGGCAAAAGCAACTCTTACGGCAAAAAACAGAATCAAGGAGCAGTTAAAATGAAAAACAAATTAAGATCTGCAGTTCTTCTGATCGCGGTACTGTCACTGACGCTTACGGTGGCTGTATCGGCGTATGACCTTCCTCAAAAATATTCATCTGACGACTACACGACGCCTTATGTGGATCCCGGCGTTCCGTCTGAAAACACGGACCAGGAGACGATATATACATACTTTAACGGACTGAAGGTTCCGCTTAAGGTAAATGCCGTTTTAAACGGCGGAACGATCTACCTGCCCGCTGAAGAGATATTCAGAAGGACGGGCTTTTCTGTCGGTTCAAAAGGCGGTTTTACCATTCGGAACGGAGCGGTTGAAGCCAGCTTCGGAACATCCGGTAAAAAGCTCACCGTCAACGGAAAAGAAATAACGCTGAAGTACCCGGTCAAAAAGATAAAAGGCATCATTATGTGCCCTGCGGAGCTCGTCGCTGAGATAATGAACGCGAAAGTCTGGTATGACGAGCTTTCAAAGACGTTCGTAATCTCCACGGGGAAATACAAGAACGACGGCATTTTAAGATCGTTAAACGGCAAGTTCTGGATGGACGGACAGCCTTATTACGAGATCAGCTTCAACAAATTTGACCTCTTCAGACAGGTAGCATCGTACTTTAACAGAAACGGCGAATGGCCGATCGAAGAGGAGACACTGCCCGCCGCGATAGAGGCGATAGAGCAGCTCCACAGCCTCGGCTTTAAAACGATAAGAGTTTTTGACGACTGCCCCCAGAGAGCGGCATATATCAGAAGCGAAAAGCAGAGAGGAATATTTTACGAGATCATGGATACCGTTTTCGACCTTTGCGACAAAAACGATATTAAAATGGTTTGCTCGCTGAAGCTTTTCACAAATGATTTCATAGCTTCCGGAGAGGATTATTTCGATATGTTCTGCGACCCGAGCAGCCAGTCGAGACAGAATCTGTACAAATTCCTTGATGATTACGTCACGAGATATAAAACGAGGAAGAGCGTCCTCATGTGGGAAATAACGAACGAAGGAAATCTCGAAGCAGACATAGGCTGGGCTACTTCATCGGCTCGTCCGTCGCTCTACCAGATGGGACGTTTTTACTCTGATGTTGCCGAAAGGATCAGGCAGAACGATCCCGAGCATCTTGTTACCGGCGGAGACAGCGTCCTGAGACCCGCGCAGTGGCACCTGTACCTCGGAGTAAAAGAAGGCAGAGCCGGCTGCGACTGGACTCGCGATACAATGGAAGACAGAATGAGAGCATATGTGACTCTCTACAGAAATATTGACGTTATAAGTATGCACTGCTATTCGACGGGCCTCACAGGTGCAGAATACCAGAGATCAGATACTGATACGACGATGGTTCCGGAGACGTTCGAGATGTATATGCAGGAGTGCAGAAGACTGGGCAAGCCTTTCTACAACGGTGAGACGGCGGTAAACGCCGAGATCGAATACACTGACGAACTTCACGCGCAGAACGTCGAATATCTGCAGAGCATCATAGACGCGGGCGTTCAGATCTCTCACTGGTGGACATTCAGATCCACTGCTAAAACACATAAGAGAAAAGGCTACAGCTGGGTCATCTCTGACGGACCGCTGCTCGATGCTATCGTTGACGCGAACAGGAGACTGAAAGAAAAATATGTGGTCAACGGACTGGATGTTTCGGAAACGACTGCCGCATGGGGAGAATCTGACACAGTAGTCGCGGAATATCTCAACAATATCGATGAATCTACTCTTCCTAAGGGTTGCGGTTCTTCAATAACAGGCAGCACGGCCTTGACAGCTTTAGTGGCTGTAGCGGCAGCGATGGTCATTTTACTCAAAAAAAGAGAAGTCGAGGTAATGTAAAATGAGACATTTGAGAACATTGACTGTTTTAGCACTCTGCGCTTTGATGATCGTCTCGTGCATTTGCGTATCAAACGCGAAATATGAAAATCCGCAGAAATATTCGATGGAGCCGTACGGAACAGAAGATGAATTCTGGGCTGAGATCAATGAGATACAGCTGCCCGAAGAAAAAGTCAGCGACGGGATCGCAGTCTGGCTCAACAAGACGCAGCTCGATCTTTCCGAAAAAGCTTTCTTTAAAAACGGGACAGTTTACGTGCCTTTCAAGGACGTTTTCGAAGCCGCGGTATGCTCTGTTTCCGTAAACAAAAAATCCGCCACAGCTACAGGAGACGGAATAAATGTCACTGCGAAAAAAGGAAAAACAGCATATGATATAAACGGAACGGAAGTCACTTTAAAAAGGGCTCCGAAGATCGTGCGCGGAGTGTTTATGGTCTCGGCCGATTTTATTGAGAAGGCGCTCGACGCAAAAGTCTGGTACGATGAATTTTCTGTGACATATGTCATCACGACGGGAGCAATGAAAACAGACGACATTCTGAGGATCATAAACGGAAAACTCTGGATGAACGGAGAGCCGTATTACGAGATCAGTTTCAACAAATGGGATCTTGCTCTTCAGGTCGCTTCTTATACGGGAAGAGAAGCCGAATGGTCGACTATAGAGAGCACTCTCCCGGCTGCGGAAGAGGCGCTCTCGATGCTCCACGACAACGGATTCAGGACCATAAGAGTGTTTGTGAACGCATCGACAAGGTCGAGATATGTAAACAGCGAAAAGCAGAGAAATAAATTTTACGCCCAGATGGATACGATGTTCGATCTGTGCGACAAATACGAAATACAGATGAATGCGTGCCTGGCTCTTCCTTCCGCGGATTTCGTGGCTTCCGGAGAGACCATAAGCGATCTTTATTGTGTCCCAGAGAGCGAATCGAGGAAAAATCTTTATGATTTCATAGACACATTCGTTACGAGATATAAGAACAGAAGATCGGTGCTCATGTGGGAGATCGTCAATGAAGGAAACCTGCAGGCAGATATCGGCTGGGCCGCGAAATACGTTTGCCCGTCTGCGAGGATACTGGGCGATTTTTACGCTGATTGTGCCGCGAGGATCAAAATGAACGATCCGGAGAGGCTCGTAACGGGCGGCGACGGAGAGCTCAGGGGAGCTCAGTTCAACCTTTACAAAGGCACGAGAGTGGGATTTATAGGCTGCGACTGGACACAGGATACGCTCGAAGAGAGACTGTATGTACAGCAGATGCTCTATCACGGAGT
The DNA here is from genome assembly GCA_002308775.1 of Mageeibacillus sp. UBA1257. Classification (GTDB taxonomy): domain Bacteria; phylum Bacillota; class Clostridia; order UBA1212; family UBA1257; genus UBA1257. The sequence continues at coordinate 36 of DBVT01000065.1, read as the reverse complement.
TGACGTAATAAGCACACACTCGTACGACGCCGGAAG
>DBVT01000016.1 GCA_002308775.1 Mageeibacillus sp. UBA1257 | reverse complement strand
GTTGAAATCAGACGAAGGAGGTCTTTGAGATGAAAAGACTTATCGCATTACTTATAGCCATACTCACACTGCTCTTCGGAGGTGTTCAATCCACCGATGAGCCGAAGGACGTATCGACCGCAGAAACTACGCAAGCGCTTTTGAATCATATCCTTCAACCCGGGCGCAACCTCTTTCATCTCTCTCATCTCTTCTCAGATCCTTTACGATTTTTAAAACGGCAGAGGGCAAGTATTCAATTGACAGAGACAGAGAAATCGGTATATACTATGCGGTGCGTGATCAGGCGGTCGCGCAGAAAGCTTAAGTTAAATTTTATTAATAAACGGTGAATACAATGCCAATATATAACATGCATACCCACATATTTCCACAAAAAATCGCAGAAAAGGCGACTGACTCGATCGGACAGTTTTACGATATTCCGATGGAAATGATCGGGACGTCGGAGGCGCTGCTCGACGGAGGGCGCGAGATAGGCGTTGAGAAATATCTGGTGTGCTCTGTCGCGACAAAAGCGGCGCAGGTGGAATCGATATACTCATTCGTGGCTGACGAGTGCAGGAAGCATCCCGAGTTCATCGGCTACGGGTCGCTTCATCCGGACTGCGAAAATATAGAAAAAGAAGTGGATAATCTCGTAAAATTAGGCCTCAAAGGCATAAAACTTCACCCTGATTTCCAGCTTTTTAACATAGACGACGAGAAGGCGATGCCGATCTATGAGCAGGCGTCGGAGAGAGGACTGCCGATCCTTTGCCACATGGGCGATAACAGGTACACATATTCTCATCCGTCAAGGTTAATGAAGGTCATGAAGCGTTTTCCGAAGCTGATCGTGATCGCGGCTCATCTGGGCGGCTATCAGGCGTGGGATGACGCGGAAAAGTGCGAGCTCGACGGGAGACCGTATTTCGGAAACGAGAATATGTTCATCGACACGAGCAGTTCCCTTCCGTTCGTCGATCCCGTGCGTGCGGTAAAGATCATCCGGCGTCACGGAGTGGAGCGCACATTTTTCGGCACGGATTCGCCGATGTGGAATGAAAAAAAGGAGCTTGAGCGCTTTATGGCTCTGCCCCTTACAGATGACGAAAAAGAAAAGATCCTCGGCATAAACGCGAAGAGATTCCTCGCGGAAACTGCGACCTGACGCGATCTGATTATCACTTTTCGACGTAAATAAGTATATCTTCCCTGTCGTCGAATTTTTCACAGTGTTCAAGTTTAAAACCGATAGCCTCGTATAATGCGCGGGCGCGGGCGTTTCTGGCGTCAACGCTGAGCCTTATTTTGTCGTCCGGAAACATTTCCTTCGCGAAAGCGCAGCAGGCGTTGCAAAAATCTCGTCCGAGTCCTTTTCCGCAACGAGAAGGCTCAAGGCCCATCGCTATATCGGTATATGTTTCATCGTCGTAAAATTTTCTCATCGATTCTGAAGGCCACTGAGCGGACGCTCCGAAGGACATGAAACCTGCGAGATCGTCGCCTTCCAGAACGGCGAAATAAAGACCGCAAAGAAGTTCTTTTTTCTCCCTTTTCCAGCCGAGAAAATCACAATAGGCGTATTCATCCCCGTATTTCCACTCAGCGATCTTTCTCGCATATTTTCTTTTCATTTTAACTATCCTGTACATTATGTCGCTCCGATCTAAATTTTACCGTTGTTTACATCGCAAATGTGGTATAATAAATTTGTATGCGTATATATTTTACGCATAAACAGGGGAAGAGACAAGAGTTAAACGGACTGAAGGAGTGGGAATTTTGGAAGACAGAAAGAAAAAAATCCCCGTGTTTATATGGTACATTATCGTGCTGGTGTTCGTTGTCGTCATCATGCTGGTCATAAGACCCATGCTCGCGGCGTCGCAGGTCGAAGATATCAGCTACGATAAATTCATAGCTTTGCTCGGAAATGACGAGGTCAAAGAGGTCACGATAATGAAGACCTCAACAGATCCGTATCTGCAGGTCACTCCGAAGGATACGTCTAAAAAGGTCATTTACAAGGTCATTTACATCCCTGACGACGATAAACTCATAGAAAGACTCGAAAGCTCCGGCGTTACATTCAAGCAGAAAAACGAAACGGTTTCGATATTCAGAAACATTTTCAGCACATTTATCGTACTGCTTCTGACTTGGGGTGTGATGTTCCTCCTGTTCAGGCTGCTGAGCAAGCGTATGAGCGGAGGCGTGATGTCCTTCGGCAAGAGCACAGGCAAAATATACGCCGAAATGTCCACAGGTAAAACGTTCGACGATGTGGCAGGCCAGGACGAAGCAAAACAGTCTCTCGTTGAGATCATAGATTTCCTCAACAACCCCAACAAATACACAGAGATCGGCGCGAGACTTCCGAAAGGCGCCCTCCTCGTAGGCCCTCCCGGAACAGGTAAAACGCTCCTCGCAAAAGCTGTCGCAGGAGAAGCAAAAGTTCCCTTCTTCTCCCTTTCCGGTTCCGAATTCGTCGAAATGTTCGTCGGTGTAGGCGCTTCGAGAGTGCGAGACCTTTTTAAGCAGGCGGTGGAAAATGCGCCTTGTATCGTGTTCATAGACGAAATAGACACGATCGGCAAGAGCAGAGACAACGTGCTCGGAGGAAACGACGAAAGAGAGCAGACGCTGAATCAGCTGCTCGCTGAAATGGACGGCTTCGATTCGTCGAAGGGTGTCGTTATACTCGCTGCGACGAACAGGCCGGAGGTTCTCGACAAGGCTCTCCTGAGGCCGGGAAGATTCGACAGAAGGATAATCGTCAATCTGCCTGACGTCGAAGGACGTACAGCTATACTCAAAGTTCATGCAAAAAACAAAAAGATGGCAGACGACGTGGATCTCGCCGCGATCGCAAGAGCAACACCTGGTGCTTCAGGCGCCGATCTGGAAAATATTATCAACGAAGCGGCTCTTCGCGCCGTGAGAGGAAAAGAGACGAGAGTTTCGCAGAAATATCTTGAGGAAGCCATCGAAGTGGTGCTCGCAGGCGAGCAGAAAAAGAGCACCGTTTTAAGCGAGGAGGAAAAGAAGATCGTGGCATATCACGA
>DBVT01000087.1:2386-5238 GCA_002308775.1 Mageeibacillus sp. UBA1257 | reverse complement strand
GACGACGATGTCGCCCGGCTGCCACGCTGCTATATCGGATGTGTCCGTCGTGAGGCTTATCGCGTTATTTTTAAAATACGGCAGAAGATTTCTGACCCTTTCGCAGCTAAACCCGGTTTTCTTCCTTGAAAGATCCCCGTCAAAAGCTTCTTCATTATTATGTCACACTCTCCTCTTCAGGGCAAATACCCTTGATAAAAACCGCCGGATTGTTTATAATTGAACCGTCGTAAAAAAGCTTTCAGTTGAAACGGAGGAGATCATTATGAAAGTCAACAAGAGAGAGCGCGAATACGCCCTTTCGAATTTCAATGAAGTCTACCATACAACGCTGAATCCCGAAGGACCGGGCGTAGTTCGCATACACCTCGTTCCCCCTGTAGTGGATGAAGGCGATATCGCACCGAGCCTCGCGATAATCAACGGGCAGGATATAATACCGGTGAATACGTCGTGGAGCATTTTACTCTGCGAATTCATAAAGGAAGTCAACAAATACGCGGGAAGACCGATCAATGACGATGACGCGGCTCTGATACGCAAAAATACATGCAAAGCCGTCAGAAAGGTCTACCCGTTTATAGGTAAAAAGCTGATCGCGGACAATATTTACAGGATCATGGATTCGTTCAGCAAAGTCGCGAGAGGCGAAAAGCCTGACGAGGACATCGGATATATAACGATCGGCAACTACGCCCCGTATATGAGAGCTCCCCACAGAGTGGATCTGATGGTCAGCGCGATGGAAAAGGACGGAAAATGGCACTGCAATCAAAAATGCATCCATTGCTACGCCGCAGGACAGACGCATTCTTCGGAAGGAGAGATGACTACGGAACAGTGGATCAGGGCGATCGACATTTTGAAAGACGTGGGAGTAACACAGGTCACTTTTACGGGCGGCGAACCGACTATGAGAGAGGATCTTTTCGAGCTCATTGAACACGCGAAATGGTTCATAACCAGGCTCAACACGAACGGAGTGCTTCTGACAGCGGATTACTGCGAAAAGCTCAAAAAAGCTTCGATAGACAGCGTGCAGATCACATTTTACTCGTGCGACGAGGATATCCACAACGAGCTCGTGGGAGCGCCTCAGTTTAAAAATACTGTCGCGGGAATCGAGAACACGATCGCGGCAGGCATCAGCGTGAGCATCAATACACCTCTTTGTACACTTAACAAAGACTATGTTAAAACGCTCGAATTTTTAAAGAGCAAGGGCGTGATATATGTCACTTGTTCGGGACTTATCACCACGGGCAACGCGAGAACACAGCGTTCTGAAAACCTGCAGCTTTCGTCCGATGAGATCCGCCGGGTTTTGAAGGATGCAGTCGACTACTGCTACGCAAACGGAATGGAGATCAATTTCACCTCCCCCGGATGGGTCGATGCGGACTTCTGCCGCGAGCTTGGTATAATGGCTCCCACATGCGGAGCCTGCCTTTCCAATATGGCGATCACCCCCGGAGGAAATGTCGTTCCCTGTCAGAGCTGGCTTGACGGCGAGGTCCTCGGAAACATACTCGAAACAGACTGGGACAAGATCTGGAACAGCGAAATGTGCGTAAACCGCCGCGAGTATTCCGCAAAAATGGAGGGCAACTGTCCCCTTCGGATCGTATCAACAAGTGAGGTGACTGAAGCATGAAAAAATGGTTCCCCGTAATTTTAACTGTGATCATAATATTCTGCGCAGCCTTTTCGATCCTTACCGTTCAGGCAGGGGCTCCGATAGACGAGATCAAGACTTATGAGATCGATGTAGATCTGAACGAAGACGGAACGGTGAATCTTTTTTATCATATAGACTGGCTCGTGCTCGATTCAGATGAGGAAGGCCCCCTCGAATGGGTAAAAATAGGCATCCCCAACAGTCATATGCTCTCAGCCAAAGCAGAATCTTCTAACATCTCGGATATCGGTTATTATTCTTCCGGCGGCAGCTACGTGCGCATAGATTTCGACAAAAAATATTATGAAGGCGAAACGGTCTCTTTCGATTTCTCGATCGTCCAGGACTATATGTATCAGGTCAATTATCTCACCGAGGGCGAGACTGTTTATGAATTCACGCCGGGCTGGTTCGATACTATCAAAGTCGATAAAATGATCGTAAAATGGAACAGCGATAAAGCGATCTCGTTTACTCCCGCATGTACCATAGACGGCGGATCTTGTGTCTGGGAAACGAGCCTTGCCGAAGGCGAAAAATTCAATATCAAAGTCACCTATCCGAATGACGCGTTCGCGTTTGATATGAGTAAAACGATCGAGACCTTCGATGATTCAGACCAGTCTCCGTTCGATGTCGTCATCGGGGTCATTATGGGCGTCATAGGCTTCTTTTTCAGCTTTGTCGTCCTCTCTGTGGTGATCGCCGTGATCGCCGGAATTTTCACCAAATCGTTCAAACAGACGGCCAATTTTGCCGGAGAAACGAAGAAAAAGATCACTCGCGAAAAGATCGTCTATTATCCCTCTTGCGAAGGCTGCGGTGCTCCGCGGCCTGAAGGCAAAGATACATGCGAATACTGCGGCAGAAGCTTTATAAAGAGCGAAGAGGTCGTGACTGAGGAAGAGATCCCTGACGATATGAAATCCCATACGACGGACGGCACATACAAATACAGCAGCGAGCCTGACACTTACATGCGCGTTCATGTCGTTCCGATCGTCATTCCGCGCTCGACTTCGTCGTCCTCATCGCACCGCTCAAGCTGCGCGCACAGTTCATGCGCGTGTGCCTGCGCCTGTGCGTGCGCCTGCGCAGGAGGCGGCCGCGCCGGATGCTCCAATAAGGATTTTTACAATACGGGGCTTAAGATGAAGCATTTGGAGAGGAAAAA
>DBVT01000087.1:257-2313 GCA_002308775.1 Mageeibacillus sp. UBA1257 | reverse complement strand
TTGTCATTCTGCGATTTTTTTACCTCATCCTCCCCTTTTCTTTACAGTTTTTTGATTCGGGTGTACAATTTAGTCAGTAACTTGATTCGGAAGACGGAGGTTTGATGACATTATGTCAAACACAATGATATTATCAAGAAAAGCAAAAATTAAGAAAATGTTGTGCGTTACGGCTGTTTTCGCGCTGCTCATCGCTCTGACGGTCGATCTGAGCGGCTGCTCTGTGACATATCTTGAAGCTGCCGATCTTATGGAGGGAATAACTCCTCGCGAGCATGAGATGAAGGCTGTCACAGCAGAAGAAGCGGAAAAGGTCACCGATTTTGCGGTAAGACTTTTGAAGGCCAGCCACGGGAAGGGTGAAAATACGCTCGTTTCGCCGCTGTCCGTTTTAAGCGCGCTGTCGATGACTGCGAACGGAGCAAAGGGCAACACGCTGACGGAAATGGAAGAAGTCCTCGGGATGCCTCTCAACGAGCTGAACGAATATTTTTACGCGTATGAGAGATCCCTCCCGTCCGCCGATACATACAAATTGCATCTGGCAAATTCTGTCTGGTTCACTTCTGACAGCAGATTCACGGTCAACAACGCGTTTTTGCAGACAAATGCAGACTATTACGGGGCAGAAGCTTTCCGCGTGCCTTTTGACGACACTACCGTCAAAGACATAAACAAATGGGTAAAATATCACACGGACGACATGATCCCGGAGATCCTCAACGAGATCCCCGGCAACGCCGTGATGTACCTCGTGAACGCCCTCGCATTTGAGGCTGAATGGGAAGAAATATATCAGAAAAGCAAGATCCGCAAGGGTACGTTCAACGAGTTCGACGGCGAAAAAGAAACAGTTGATTTCATGTCTTCATCCGAAAAGTATTTCGAGAGCGAAAACGCCAAAGGCTTCATAAAATATTACAAGGACCGCAAGTACGCATTTGCCGCTCTCCTGCCAAATGAAGGCATCGGCATAGACGATTACATCGCTTCGCTCGACGGCGCTTCTTTGCGTAAAATGCTCGCCTCACCCGAGGAATATGAGATGACGGTCAACCTTCCCAAATTCGAATGCTCCTTCGATATCGATATGTCCGAGACGCTTGTTTCGATGGGTATAAAGGACGCTTTTAACGATGCCAAAGCAGATCTGACAGGTCTCGGCAGAGTTGAGGCAGGAAATCTGTACGTCTCTCGCGTTTTACACAAGACATATATTTCTGTTGACGCGAAGGGCACAAAGGCAGGAGCCGCGACATCTGCGGAGATCTCCAACAAAGCAGCCCTCAATTTCGAGGTTTTGACTTTCGACAGGCCGTTCGTTTACATGCTGATAGATTGCGAAACCAACACGCCCTTCTTCATCGGCTCGCTGCTCGAGATCGATTGAGGATTTGGGGCAAAAAGAAAAGCAAAACTCTCGCGAGTTCAAATCTCTCTTTGATTGTCACACAACAAAAAACCGCCGAAAAATCGGTGGTTTTTTTGTTGGCGGAGGTATACAATTTTGATACAAAACGTTTGCCACTGGTTATAATCGTTTGCCACCTATTTTTATTGTTTTCCGTTACTATGGACCAGATAGGGAACATAATAGAAAAAGCACCTTTGATGTTATCTCTGGTGCAATTATTCTATTTAATTAATTTTTCTCCATATGGCAAATTATCCCTAACCATTTTGGCAATCTTATATGCTCTTTCTTTGATATATGACCCTTTCTCTTTTTCAAATCTGGCAAAATCAACGGTATTCATTTCTGTTATAAGAGCTTTATCTTTAGAAATAATTTTATTATATTCATGAACTTTATCAGCGATATATTTATTCTTAATTGCTTTATTTACAGATTCGCACAAAATAAAATAATTACCTATACTTCCAATCAATGGCTTTTGATCATCCTTGTTAGCTGGCCAACCTTTAAGTGACCAGTCAACTTTGTTGTTCTTTTTGTTCAGCAAATCAACTTAGTGATTCAACATGAAAAAAATGTTGATTCGGATTGAGCTTTTGAGTCAACTTCTTTTTGCAATCTGCAAATTTTGTTGTTCCT
>DBVT01000087.1:0-149 GCA_002308775.1 Mageeibacillus sp. UBA1257 | reverse complement strand
CCGCAATCTGCAAATTTTGTTGTTCTTTAAGGCACGTTGAATCAACATCTCTCTTTGATTGTCATCCAACAAAAAACCACCGAAAAATCGGTGGTTTTTTGTTGGCGGAGATGGAGAGATTTGAACTCTCGCGCCGGTTGCCCGACCTA
>DBVT01000074.1:36120-52042 GCA_002308775.1 Mageeibacillus sp. UBA1257 | reverse complement strand
GTGGAAAAGATCACACAGCAATAATCATATACCAATTGTTGTTTTTTGTCAAATCAGAAGGGAAAAACAGGCAAAATACGGGAGTTTTTCCCTATGTTTTGACTTTTTTTACGGATATGCGGTTTTATCAGCGGTTGAGCCAGTATACCGCGAGTTCGTCGAGAGTATGTCCTTCGTAAGGTGTCACTTTGATGACTCTGGTCTCTCCGGGAAGGAGATCGAAGAAGTTGTCCTCGCAGAATCCGATGATGTCGAACGCAACGGCTCTCGCGTATTTTTCGGACGATACCGTAACGGTTGATGTCTCTTTGTCTATCGAGAAGACTACCTCGGCCTTCGGGAACTCCATATCCTTCGGCCAGACGGATGCGTAAAATGATCTGTGGAATCCGCACGGTCCGGAGATCTCCGCGATCAGCTGGTTGCCTTTTCCGAGTTTGACGGGAAGGTCGGAGAATTTGATTGTCGTGACGTCGCAGTTTTCGTTAGCCTTCGAGAAGAATCTGCCTGAATATACTTCGCGCTTTCCGCCGTCGTTCTCCTGGACGTATACGCGTATGTTTCCGCAGGAATTACTGAGGCTGTCGTTGCAGACCATTACGTCAACTCCGTCGTCGAGTTCTCTGAAAGTGACCATAACGGGACGCGATGCATGCATAGCGCCGTAATAACCCGCTTTCGGAACAAGATAGTAGTCAACGAGAGCAAGTCCTGTCGTAGGCCAGCAGTCGTTGTACATCCAGAACTGTATGCCGGATGAATACCATTTGTTTCTTCTGAATGCCTGGATCGTCTCATCGCACCAGATGTACTGCGTATATGCGTCCTTGAGTATCTTCTGCTCTGTATTCGCGGGTTTTCCGAGGAGATTATCGCTGACTTCTCTGCTCTGAACGTAGAGCGTCGGAGTGCCTGCGGGCTTGTGCGGGTTGTCTTTTACGTGGTAGTCGAAGATTTTTACTTCGGGATCCGCCATGTCCTCATCAGTCATGAATGTGCGAAGCGTGGCGAACATCGAAGATCCCTGAGTGCAGCACTCGGAAGCGAATCTCGGAGTGGCTTTCAAAAGTCTGCGAGGCATATCTTTCTTCTCGTAATACCATGACTGGTGGCAGTCGCCCATCGTTGTCGAGCAGTTGTTGTGTCCGTAAAAAGGAGACGACGGGAAGAAATTTCTCGACGGATCGAGTATAGACAGGTCTTTGTAGTACACTTCGCGAAGCAGTCTCGTTCCGGGAGCTCCGGGATCGTCGTAGTCGAAATGACAGGCGTTTTCATTGTCACCCGCATACCATACGATCGAAGGATGGTTTCTCAGTCTTCTGATCGCTTTCGGGACCTCATCCTTGTAGTTTTCGACCCATTCCTCATCGTCTTCAGGGAACCTCGCGCAAGCGAGCTGGAAGTCGTACGTGAGCATCACGCCGAATTTGTCGCAAGCTTCGAGGAAATCGTCCGATTCGTAGATTCCGCCGCCCCATACTCTTAAAAGGTTGAGGTTTGCGACTGCGGCGAGTTTTACGAGTCTTTCGTATTTTTCTTTTGTTATTCTGCACGGGAAAGGATCGGCGGGGACCCAGTTGCCGCCCTTGCACATGATCCTCACGCCGTTCACAAGAAGAGTGAAGCTGCTGCCTTCGAGTTCGAGATCGTAGTTTCTGGGCTCGGGGCTCGCTTTTCTTACGGCGTCAGTCATCTTTTCTTCTTCGCTGCCGGGAGCGTCCTTTACCTGCTCGACTCTGACCGTACGGATACCGAATCTCGTAGTTTTCTCGTCAACGGGTCTCCCGTCCTTACCGAAAAGAACGATATGGAGAGAATAAAGCGGCTGGTCACCGTAATTTACAGGCCACCACAGCTTCGGGTCTTTTATGTCGGCCTGAATATAGATCCTCGGATTGTTTATTACTCTTCTCTCCTTCCAGACCACTCTTCCGTCCGGATCGATTATCTCTATTTTCGCAGTCGGGATATATGTCGGTCTTGGAGCAAATACCATCTGTCCGTTGTTTATATCGCCGAATCTCGCTGTCTCGGGAGGTATTTCGGATCCCGCGGGGATCTGATACATTCCTTCCAGATCTTTTCTGATCTCCGTTTCTACCTGCATCTGGAGTGAAGCGGATGTCTGAGCGATATCGTGCGTCCATACGAACTGAGATCTTATTCTCGCCTCATCGTAAAAATGCAGAATGATCGGTCTCCACGGTCCGAACGTAACGAATCTTCCGACCCAGTCCCAGTAAAATGTGCACTGCATTCTTCTCACATGCACTCTGTCGGATCTGTTGAAAGCCGCGACGTAATCCATCCTCTTGCCCTGAATATGCTGCTGATAAGGCGTAAAAGTGATCTTTATCCTGTTCTTTCCGTGGTTTATGTAATCCTTTACGAAGAATTCGTGAGGGATCTGAGCGTTCTGAGTTTTCGCAAGTCTCCTGCCGTTGAGCCAGATGTCCGCATATGTGTCGAGGCCGCCGAATTCGAGCACCGCATAGCTTAGATCCGCGTCAGCAGGGACGTCGAAATATGTGCTGTATTCCCATGTCCATGTTTCCACCCACTGACACTGCTCCGCGTTGTCGCGCCAGAACATCGTGGGTATCTTTCCTTCTCTTTCAAGGTCGAGGTGGATCATTCCGGGAACTTTTGCCGGAAGAGACATTTTTTCACCGTTCGGACCGTAGCCTTTTACCTGCCAAATGCCGCCGAGATTCAATTCCTTCTTCATAACAATACTCCTTTTCGCATTTTTATTTTTTCGCGTTTATATACTCCGCGAGTGATTCTTTTTTGACAGTTTCCTGCTCGCCTGTGCGCATATCCTTTACCGTGAGCGTGCCCTCCTGAACCTCCGTCTCACCTACTGCGGCGACGAACGGGATGCCCAGATTATTCGCGTAGGTGAACTTTTTGCCGAGTTTGCCTTCATTCATATAAACTTCCGTATTGATGCCCTCCGACCTTGCGAGAGCCGCGGCAGAAAGAGTGTAATTCAGCGTGTCTCCTATCGGGATGAACAGAAGATCTGTAGTTGTGGCATGTCCCGTTTTACCCACGAGACCGATTTCGCGAAGCTGGTAAAAAAGCCTCGAAAGCCCGATTGAAATTCCCACGCCCGGCAGACTCTGCTTCGTATAATTTGAAGCGAGCTCATCGTATCTTCCACCGGAGCAAACGCTTCCGAGCTGCGGATAATCGTTCAAAAATGTCTCATAGACAGTTCCGGTGTAATAGTCCAGTCCTCTTGCGATCTTCAGATTCAGCTCGAATTTCTTCGGATCGACTCCGAGAGACGATATGCATTCCGAGATCTTTTCGAGCTCGTCAACTCCTGTTTTGAACTCGTCGTTGTCGATGCCCATTTTACGAAGCTCCGGGATGATCGAATCAGGAGCGCCCTTCATCGCGATGATCGCGAGCAGTTTTTCGACGGCGTTTTCGTCCATTCCGAGCTCTATGAGTTCCTTTCTGACTTCATCGGGGCCGATCTTGTCGATCTTGTCGACTGTCCTCATTACCTCAGTCGCGTTCGTCGTTCCCAGTGATCTGAACAATCCGTTCAGCAGTTTCCTGTTATTGATCATTATCGTGAAATCTTCAAATCCGAGATTCTTGAAAGTCGAATATATCACGCTGACGATCTCCGCGTCGTTTATTATACTGAGGCTGCCGTTTCCGACGATATCTATATCGCACTGGTAAAATTCCCTGAATCTGCCTTTTTGAGGCCTCTCGCCGCGGTATGCCTTGCCTATGTGATATCTTCTGAACGGGAACGTAAGCTCACCGTAATGCTGCGCGACGAATCTGGCGAGCGGCACCGTGAGGTCGAAGCGGAGAGCCAGATCGTTTTCACCCTTTGTAAAACGGTATATCTGTTTTTCCGTATCTCCTCCGCTTTTCGCGAGAAGCACTTCCGATTTTTCGATCACGGGCGTATCGAGCGGTATGAATCCGTAGCTTTCGTACGTCTTTCTGATCGTGTCCTTCATTTTGTTGAATACTATCTGGTCCTCCGGAAGGAGCTCCATAAAGCCGGAAAGTATCGATGGGTTAACGATATTTTTGTTTTCAGACATATCAAATCATCCTTTTTCTAATATTTCAGAGGCTTTTTACGGGTAGATCTTGAATTCGGATATTTCCGTCCAGTCTATTTCGGGAGGCGTTCCGTGGTTTTCGACAAGTTCGAATCGAAGGTATTTCGCTTTTACTTTTTCCGGTAAAACGACTTCCTGCCATCCTTCAGCCTTTTCCGTAGTGACAGTGATCAGTTTTTTCCATTTGACGCTTTCGATATCGTCGTCTATCCTGCGGAGCTTCCTGGGCTCGTCATTGTCGCAGCAGTAGATATTGATCGTTTTCGCGAGCTCTTCGAGTATGCTGATCGTGATGCCGACGTTTCTGAATATCATGATCTTTCCGACAGTCTGCTCTTCGCCGAAAAAGCTGAGCACTACATTTGCCGGACCCATCGTATGAGCTCCCCAGGTGCCTCCGTTTCTTTCCGTGTCGTCGCTTATGACATTACACACCCAGAAAGTCGGATCGCTTTCAGTATGGTCAGCCCATTCGATCCTCGTGTAATACGAGCCGTCTCTTCTGACTCCCAAAGGGTATTCTTTTGCCATGGTAAGATCCTCCGTTATTTTTTATTCTTTTTCACGCCTAATCCGCATGATAATAATATCGTTATCTGTGCCGGCACGCCGATTATCATCAGCAGCCATATCTTCGGGGTAAGGAAAGTAAGGCAAAGCGAAACTGCCGCAAGAGTTGTCCAGACAAGCCCCGAGATCAGCACGACATTGTACTTCCTTCTTCCCCATATGCAGTTGAAAATAAGCAGAAGAAGGAACGAGACCGGCACGCAGATCGGAAAGATGAGCCACATTTTCGGCACGTTCGTGCTTATTTTTACGATTATGAACGCTATCGTCGCCGCCAGCCAAAGACCGACGACGGAGATCAAAGCGATGATCAGATGCTTTCTGTTTATGTTTTCCATTTTTTCAACGACTTCCTCAGGGACCTCTTTGCCGCTGTGCTCCTCAAAGAAAAAATCGAGCGATACGCCGAAAAGATCCGCGATCTGCTTCATGACGAAAAAATCAGGAAGAGATTCTCCTCTCTCCCATTTTGAGACCGCTTTGTCGGAGTAATTTATCTTGTCCGCCAGGTCCGCCTGTGTCATGTCAGCGCTCGTTCTGAGGTATTGTATATTTGATGCGATCAAAGCTTTATCGTATTTCATCGTCATTTGCTCCGGGTAGAATTTTCTTCAGCCTTTCCAACGTTATATTTTACCTAAAAACGAGGATCTTTGCAACTGTACCGGAAGGGTCTTATTATGATATAATAATGCATATCGATTCAATGTTTTTTATTCGGAGGACGCGAAATGCAGAGTGTATTGGATTATCTGAACGAAATAAAAGGCGAAGGCGGTTTTGTAAAGGACAGCAAGGCCGTTCTGCCGGAACTCATAGGAAACAGCGAGGCAAATCACTGGGTCCCCGGTGCTTTCGAGGGAATTCTTCTTCGCAGCAATGTGAATATGAACAAACCTTTCTTTGTGAACTATGCCCTCTTTTTAAAAACGAAACGGGCGATCGATTCCGGCAGGGAAAAGGCAAAAAACGATCTTTGCGATTCTCTGATGAAATATTCGGCCATCACCATAACGGACCCGATCCTCGCGAATATGAAAAACAGAGTAAACAAGGAAAAAACGCTCTCGTTTGCCCGCGGCCTTTTTAAAACGACCGTACGCGCCGAGATCGCAAAATTCGCGATCGGTCTTCTCGGAGAATACGGAACGGAGGAAGACCTTCCCGATCTGATCCTGATCTCGTCGCATGAGGAATTCACGCTTTTCGGCTGCGTCGCATTAAAAAATATTCTCAACCGCGCAGGCAAACCGTATAACGGCACGATCCTCTCGCTTTGCGGACATACTTTCGGCTGGGGTAAAATAGCAGCCGTCCGCGAGCTCGATTTTACTCTTCCCGAAACGCGGGACTACCTGCTCTCTTCCGGCTGCAGAAACGACATTGCGCTTTCCCACCTTTCGAATGTCTGCGCGATAAAGGGCAAACTGCTCTCTTATCTTAAAAAAGCTCTTTCGGAAGAAGCCGAATTTGACGAAGCTCACCTGTACGGGATCTGCGACATATGGGAGGGATTCTGCGACAGGGATCATCCGGAAAACGACAGCATCACAGACTACCCTGACTATGCGGAGGCTTTTGAACTGTTCAGGCAGGCTGTGGAAAAATACGGATATTCAAACAGTGAACGGGTGATAAAGGTCATAAAGGCAGTCATGCCCGAAGCGTGATCACAGGAGGCATTTAAAATGAGCGGATTCAGATCCTATTGCGAAGAATCGAAAATATACGAAAAAGACGGGCTGGAATTTTACGATACGACAGTGCATATGGAGGGCATAACAAGGCCTGTAACGATCTACGTGTCGTCTGACGTTCATATCGCTCATCTCGATCTGGAGGACGGGCTTGCGAGGAGACATTTTGTGACACTGAGGAGGATATATTTCCCCGATGCTCCCGATGTTTTTGACAGCATAATAGATATAACAAAGAGAGACAAACCTGATTATTCGATCATGCTCGGCGATACGGCAGATTTCCCTTCCGACGCGAACTTGAGACAGCTCTCAAGATTCAAGGACCCCTGTTTCGGCCCGTATCTCGGCGTTTTCGGGAACCACGACGACAATTATCCGGAGGAAAAGGCCACTTACGATGAGCGCCTCAAATACAGAGAAAAACTGTATAAATTCACTGAAGACGATCTCGGCATTTACCGCGATGTGACTCCGGAGCATTTTAAAAACGGCAAATACGCATTCCGCGCCGTCGATCTCGGAGAGGTCATCATAGCGGGAGGCGACAATGTGAGACCGGAAGGAAGATCCGCGATAAAGGAAGCCATCGAGGAGTTAAAAGGCCTTGGAAAACCGATCATCCTGTGCATGCACGTGCCTGTTTCTTCCGATTCTCTCGATCCGAAAATAAATGTCATTTGGAAAACGAATTCGAGAAAACCTGCCCTTTCCGAATATTGCGACGAAAAAGCAGTCTCACTCGTTCTCACCGGCCACGTTCATTTCTTTGCCAACTGCGTGACGCAGGACGGAACGCCTCAGCTCGTTTTCACATCCACGGAAAACAAATCGAGAGAACTTGACAAGCTTGACGGGCTGAATAAAGACTGGCCGTGCTTCTGGGGCGGAATGGGTGTCGTGAGACTTGTTCCGATAACAGGATAATTCATATCTGCCTCCTTTAAACAAAAGGCGAAGTACATCGATATATGTATTTCGCCTGCAAATTGTCATTAATAACTGAATTATATCATATTTTTATGCGGGAAAAAGTATCCCGAATTCTTTGATGAGGAAGTTCAGCATGCCCTGAGCGAGCTTGTTCTGGTATGAATCGGTCACAAGCAGATTGTCTTCTTCTTCGTTAGACATAAATCCGCATTCAATGATCAGTGAGGACATTTCAGCCCAGTTGATCGTAGAGTAATTATCTGATTTCGAAACATATCTCTTCTTCGCGCCTGTCGTCTTGCAGATCTCTTCGAGGATCGAAAGACCGAGTATGTAGTCTTTATCTTCAAGCTTCTTATAGGCTTCCGTCTTCTTGCCTTCTCCGCGGACATACACTTCGACGCCGCTTGCGTTCTGATTTTCGCTTCCGTTGCAGTGGATATGCAGAGCTATATCCGCGCCGCATTCGTTTGCCTCCAGGGCCCTTTCGACATTCGATTTAGTTACATCTTCTGTGGTTCTCGACATAACGACAGTCGCCCCCTGCTCCTCGCAAAGAGCCTGAAGTTTGAGCGCGATCTGAAGCGTGACCACGTGCTCCGCGACATGAGTAAACCGCCCTTCGGTTCCTGATGTGCATTTCGTTTTTGTGACTGTATTGTTGTATTGTCCGTTGTATTCAGGCCCCCAAGGCGCGAGAGGTTCCTTCTCCGTCATACCTTTGCCCTGATGGCCCGCGTTGATATATATCACCACGCCGGAAAGGGGTTTGATGTCAGGTTCTTCCGTCCAGCTCGGTGTAGGTGCCTCCGTCTGGTTTGAAACGTCTGTAGGAGCCGCTGTGGGGCCGTCTGCGGGATTTTTCGTCGTCGTCGCGGTAATTTCAGGTCCCGGTGTCCGCGAGCCGTCTGTAGGGCTCCCGGAGGGCTCATCCGGCCCCGTTGTACACGATACGCAAACAGCTGCAGCGAGCACCGCAGCCAGCATTAAAATGATCACTGTGATCGCAGTCTTTTTCATTTGTAATTCTCACCTTCGGTTATCTTTTTAAGTTTCTCTAACGAGTTTTCCGACTGGATGATCCTTCTTTTTGCCTTGTCGCGAACAGTTTTTTTCGTGACGGGGCAATCGGGATCCTGGGATATTATACCATAATTCGCACCCATCGGCTGGAAATCTTCTCCGGCATATGAAGACGCGTACTTTGCCAGAGCGCCTATCGCGGTATAGTCCGGGAAGATGCATTCGGGCTCTCCTTTTACAAGCTTGGCCGCGTTTATGCCGGCTACGAGTCCCGATGAGGCAGACTCGATATATCCCTCGACGCCCGTTATCTGGCCGGCGAAATACAGATTTTTACCTTTCACTCTGTACGTACGGTCGAGAAGACCGGGAGAGTTGATGTATGTATTTTTGTGCATGACTCCGTACCTTGCGAATTCCGCGTTCTCAAGTCCGGGGATCATACCGAAAACTCTCTTCTGCTCTCCGAATTTCAGCCTCGTCTGGAATCCGACCATGTTAAAAAGCGTCCCCTCTTCGTTTTCCTTTCTCAGCTGGACCACAGCGTAATAAGTCTCTCCCGTCTTCGGATTCGTGATGCCCACGGGTTTCAAAGGCCCGAAACAAAGCGTTTGCTCTCCTCTTTTCGCAATGCTCTCAACAGGCATGCATCCCTCGTACAGATTGAGCTCGTCAAAATCCTTGACATCGGCGCATTCGGCTGTGACGAGCGCTTTATAGAAAGCCTCATACTCCTGCCTGTTCATGGGGCAGTTCAAATAATCCGCGTCACCTTTTCCGTATCTCGAAGCGTAAAATGCCTTATCCGTATCTACGCTCTCCGCAAAAATAACGGGAGCCGCCGCATCGTAAAAATGCAGAAATCCTCCCGTTTCTTTCCCGATCGCATCGCAAAGAGCCTCGGATGTCAGTGGCCCTGTCGCGATTATTTCGACGTTTTCACCGTCGTCTATCTCTTTTATTTCTTCCGATATGACTTCGATATTCGGATGATTTTTTATCCGCTCTGTGACTGCCCGGGAGAATTTGACCCTGTCGACTGCGAGGGCTCCTCCCGCTCCTACGGCGCTCTCATCGGCACATTTCAGAATCAGAGAGCCGCATACTCTCATTTCCTCTTTCAACAGTCCGGAAGCGTTAGTGATATCCGTCGATTTGAACGAGTTGCTGCATACGAGTTCGCAAAGATCGGCCGATTTATGCGCAGGCGAAAAAACGAGGGGCTTCATCTCGTATAATTTTACCTTGACGCCCCTTTGGGCTGCCTGCCACGCAGCCTCGCATCCGGCGAGACCGCCGCCGATTATTTTTACGAATTTGTCCATTTTCAACCTTTTTCAGGACTTTCCTGAGTCTTCGGAGCCTTTTTTGACGTACCTGAGGATCTTGAAGCGCCTTTTGAAGCCGTCTTCTTTGTCGTTCTGTCAAATCCGGCGAAATCCTTACATTCCTTATTGTTGCAACCGGCGAATTTCTTGCGTCCCCTGGACATCCATTCGAGAGGTTCGCCGCAGGTCGGACACATCTCTCCTGTCGGAACGTTCCACGACATATATTTGCAGTCCGGGTATCCCGTGCAGGAAATAAACTTATCGCCTTTTTTCGACTTTCTGTATACAAGATCTCTTCCGCATTTCGGACATTTTACGCCAACCGATTCAACGATAGGCTTCGTGTTTTTACACTCGGGATAGCCGGGACATGCGAGGAACGTGCCGAATCTGCCCTCTTTGTAGACCATCTTTCTTCCGCAGAGTTCGCAAATAACGTCGCTCTCTTTCGCAGGCAGGCTGACCCTCGTCAATTCCTTTTCGGCAGTCTCGAGTTCCTTCTCGAACCCTTCGTAAAATTCGGAAATAACTCCTACCCAGTCTCTCTTTCCCTCTTCTATTTCGTCGAATGTGCTCTCTACCTGCGCCGTGAATTTCACGTCGACGATATCCCTGAAACTCTTTTTGAGCAGCTCGTTCACGAGTTTTCCCAGGTCTGTCGGAATGAGGAATTTCTTTTCTTTCGCGACGTAATTTCTCTCCTGGATCACCGAAAGAGTGGGAGCGTACGTGCTGGGCCTTCCTATTCCGTATTCTTCAAGCGCCTTTATGAGCGTGGCTTCGGTGAATCTGAGAGGCGGTTGTGTAAAATGCTGCAGCGGTTTTACCTCTTTCACACAGAGCACCTCTCCCGCTTCCATTTTCGGAAGTCTCTTGGCGTCTTCTTCATCCCCCTCATCCTTTGCTTCGGCATATACAGCCGTGTATCCGGCGAATTTTACGGTCCTGCCTGCAGTTTTGAAGAGATAATCTCCCGCGGTGATATCGACGTTGCATACATCGTAGACAGCGTCTGCCATCTGGCTCGCGATAAATCTTTCGTATATAAGCTTGTACAATCTGAACTGGTCGTTGGTTATTTTATCTTTGACGCTTTCGGGAGTTATATCGAGATGAGACGGTCTGATCGCCTCGTGAGCGTCCTGCGAAGAATTTCTGTTTTTGTAAAATCTTCTCTTGGAAGGCAGATACTCTTTCCCGTATTTTTCAGTGATTATCTTTGCCGCGAATCCCGCAGCGTCGTCTGCAACTCTGACGGAATCCGTTCTGATATATGTCACGAGAGCCATATGTCCCACTCCCGGTATGTTCAAGCCTTCATACAGCTGCTGCGCAAGGCTCATCGTTCTCGAAGACGAAAAACCCATCCTCTTCGATGCTTCTTGCTGCAGCGTACTCGTCGTAAAAGGCGGCGCCGGTGATTTCTTCTTTTCTGTATATGTGACGTTTTTGACTGTAAAATCTTTTCCTTCGACTCCCGCGAGTATCTTGTCAGCGTCCTCTTTTGAAGACAAAGAGATCTTCTTGCCCTTCAGATCGCCGTGGAACGACGCCGAGAAGATCTGTTTTGCTTCCTTCTTTGAAAGATCAGCTTCGACCGTCCAGAATTCCTTACTGTCGAATGCTTCGATCTCCGCTTCCCTGTCGCAGATTATTCTGACCGCAACGGACTGGACGCGACCCGCGCTGAGACCTTTTTTTACTTTCTTCCAAAGCAGTGGACTCACTTTGTATCCGACGATCCTGTCGAGGACTCTTCTCGCCTGGTAAGTGTCGACGAGGTTCATATCTATTTTTCTGGGCGCTTCAAAGCCCTGTTTTACTGCTTTTTCTGTTATTTCATTGAATGTGACTCTGACATTCGAATCGCAGTTTATTCCGAGCAGATAAGCCAGATGCCACGATATCGCTTCTCCTTCGCGGTCAGGGTCAGTTGCGAGAATAACAGTATCGGCCTTCTCCGCGGCCTCTCTGAGCTCTTTGATGAGCTGCGCTTTGCCCTGAACGTTTATGTACTGGGGCGCGAATCCGTGTTCTATATCTACTCCGAGCCTCTTCTCCGGAAGGTCTCTGAGATGCCCTGCGGAAGCCTTTACCGTGTACTGTTTTCCGAGTATTCTTTCTATCGTTTTTGCCTTTGCAGGCGATTCGACTATTACGAGTGTTCCTGCCATACTTCCTCCTCCGACTTTCGTCGTATTAAAAATAATCATACACCAATTTTTCAGCTTGTAAAGATTTTTTTTGCAAGCCAGGTGCCTGAAGGCATCTTTTCGATAATACCTTTAAGTTCGAGTTTTGTCAACGCCGCGGCTATCTCTCCCGCCGAAAGCCCGGAATTCTCGCCGTCGACATCAGGCCTGCTTTGCCCGTCAAGTATCATTTTAAATACGATCTTCTCCCTGTCAGGTAAAAAATCGAGCGGATCTGCGCCTTTACAATATCCTTCGCTCTCATAACGGTCAGTTCCCCCGTAAGAGAGTTCCTCGAGTATATCTCCCACGCATGTGACGCACGAGGCGCCTTTTCTGATCAGCATATTTGTGCCCTCGCTGGGTGGGCTGTCGATATTTCCCGGAAGCGCGAGCACGTCTCTTCCTTCTTCGAGAGCCCTGTCGACTGTGATCATCGCTCCGGAGCTTTTTCCCGCTTCAGTTACGAACGTCGCGGATGAAAGGCCTGCGATTATCCTGTTTCTTGCCGGGAAAAAATTTCTGAGAGGCTCTGTGCCCGGAGGATGCTCCGATATTATACATCCCGTCTGAACTATCCTTTCGTAAGTTCTTTTATGCTCGGGCGGATAGACCACATCGACTCCTCCTCCCATCACCGCTATCGTATAACCTCCCGCGTCCAAAGCGGCGAGATGCGCGGAAATATCTATCCCCCTCGCGAGGCCGCTCACTATTCCTATTCCGCACTCCGCAAGTTCTCTGCACATCCTGTAAGTCACATTTCTTCCATAGGCCGTGCAGCTGCGGGATCCTACGACAGATATCAGTTTCATCAGCGGATCGACTTCCGCGGGCAGTTTTCCGATCACGTAGATCACGGGAGGCGCGCTGAAAATATTCGCCAGATTCGAAGGATACAAAGGCGAATTTTTCATGATTATCCTGATCCCCGCATCGAGAGTTTTTCTGTAGTCTTCTTTCGCTTCCTCTTTTATTTTTTCATCAAATACCCTCGAGTAAAAAACAGGAGTCTCCGTTTTGTTTATTTCCTCTTCAGTCATTTTTTCCGCATGCCACGCTCTCCGCGGAGAACCGTAGATATCATATACGAGCGATACAGCTTTGTTCCTCGGTCTTCCGAGCTTCGTCATCCAGACCCAGAGCAGTTCCTCGCTCGGTTCTTCCATTTTATTTTTTTCATCCATCCGATCGTCCTCTCTCATTCTCAATCTTTTTCTGTCGCGTTTTTCGGCCTGTAACGGACCGCTTCCGCTATATCCTCCTCGCAGATCTGCTCCCTTCCCGCCATATCCGCAATAGTTCTCGATATCTTCAATATCTTCTCATAGCTTCTCATGCTGAATCCCGCGCTGTCCATCACAGCTGCGAGAAAATGTTTCGAACCTTCGTCCTGTCTGCAGTATTTTTTCAGCGCGCCGCCGGACAGGGACGCATTTACTTTGATCCCTTCCTTCTTATATCTCTCCCGCTGAATTTCTCTGACCTTTTTTACCCTTTCCCGTATAACGCTGCTCGTCTCGTGCTTTTCACCTTCGATCTCGCCGTACGGAACGCTCACGACTTCGAGGTGTATGTCTATCCTGTCCGCGAGCGGCCCTGAGATCCCCTTTTCATAAGACCTTATCTGGTACGGAGTGCACCTGCATCTTCCTTCTTCATACAGATATCCGCATTTGCACGGATTCGACGCCGCGACGAGCATGAAATCTGCCGGAAGAGTTGTTTTTTTGCCCTGACTTAAAAATGTCACCTGTTTTTCCTCCAAAGGCTGGCGGAGAAGTCCTCCCATCGTCCTTCCGATCTCGGCAAATTCGTCTATAAAAAGTATCCCGTTGTGAGCAAGAGAGATCTCGCCGACTTTAAGATTCGCGCCTCCTCCGATCAGAGCAGCCTGTGTGATGCCCCTTCCGACCTGCCTCATCGGTCTGTCCGTTATAAGACCCTGACCTGCTTCGAGAAGACCCGCCGCGGAATATATCGTTGTGACCTCTATAGCCTCGTCTGCTGTCATCGGAGGGAGTATGCCGGCAGTCCTTTTCGCGAGCATCGTTTTGCCGCATCCGGGCGATCCTTTGAGTAAAATATTGTGACCGCCGGCCGCGGCTATTTCGAGCACTCTTTTCGCCTTCTTCTGTCCCGCTATGTCTGCCATGTCCTCCTCGAATATTTTTTCGCTCTTTACATACCTGCCCCCGCGGCGCGCATCTGTATTCTCGAAACAGATCACATTTGAAATGTCTCCGTGTTTGAAGAAATTTATAACGTCTTCAAGCGTTTCGACCGCATAAACGGAGCATTTTTCAGAGAGTTTCGCCTCTTCGAGATCGTCCTTTGGTATCAGATATTTTTCAATGCCCTTCTTACGCCCTTCGGTGAGCATCGGAAGCATGCCTTTAACGCCTCTGACCCTTCCGTCGAGCGACAGTTCCCCTATCAGCGCAAAGCCTTCAGTGCGGTGTTCGGGGATCTGACCCGCGCAGATAAGTATTCCGACTGCTATCGCAAGATCGAATCCCGAGCCTTCCTTTCGAAGATCGGCCGGAGCCAGGTTCACTGTGATCTTCCCTACGGGAAACTGTATTTTTGTATTGACTATCGCCGTTCGGACCCTCTTCCTCGATTCTTTTACAGAGGTATCTCCGAGACCCACTATTTCAAAATCAGGCAGCCCCTTTCCGACGTCTATTTCCGCGTCGACCACTTCTCCTCTCAAAACGCTGAGCCCGATCGTTTTAACCTTTGCATACATGATCCGTCATCTCCTTTTTTACTTTTCTGCCGCTGCAGCGTCATTGTAAAACGTTTCGGACGCAAAAAAAACGCCGAGGTCATTTCCCGGGAAATATCCTCAAGGCGCGCAAAAAAAAAAAGACCACTTGAAACCGAACTTCCGTGGTCTTAAAAGAAAGTTTTTTCAGCCGAAGCCGAGCCTTCTGTTTGAATAGATCGATCTCTGCGTCTCTTACCTTGAACAATGCTCATAACTCATAACGGCAGAAATAACGATTGACCTTAACTTTTGAACCGTGACCTTGAGTAAGCGGTAAGTTAAAAAGGCACGCGCTTCGACTGACGGAAAGCGCATATCGCGAAAAGTCGATGCAGCGATATGATATTTTCGAAAAACCGTCAGCTCATGCGTTTTTTACACGTTTTAAATGTCGATATCGATGTCGAATTTTACGGAATTGTTCATAACGTCGAGCGCAGTCTGAACGTTTGAAAGCTCAACTGACACAGCGTCGAAATCCCTTGCTGCTTCCTTGATATCGTAGTTCGCGTACACATAGTCGATTATGTTTCCGTTCACTCTCGACGTGTCCCTCTCTTTCGGAAGGACGTTCATCATACCGGACAGTTTTTGCTTTTTCGAGGAAAGCTGAGGAATATAAACGAGGACTTCGTCTATGGTCATGTCGTAGCCTTTTACCTTGTGGGTCGTGTTGAAAACGTTTATCGCGTGCTTTACGCGTCTGATCTTCGCTGCGAGATCGTCGAGTTTTTTCTTCGTCTCACCGTAATCGTACTCGGGACGCACGGTCTCGATATCCTCTGTCGTGGCAGCTATGAAGCTCCTGCTGTTTCTCTCTTCGAGGATGATGTTTTCATAATCCTCTGATAATTTTCTCAATAACTTATTAGCTTCTGCGGATGTGACTTTCATTTTTCTGTCTCCCTTTCAAGAAATTGTACGCGCTTTCGGGGAAATCCTTCATCGCGTGACATTGCATATTATACCATTTTCGCCTGTTAAAGAACATCTTTTTGCCCTTTTTTGCGATTTAATATATAATCTAATGACACAGAAATGACAACATTTCGGACGATTTTGGCCGTTTTGTATGTGTACAATGTACTTGCAGAAGTAAAATGCGCAAGGTAAAGGAGAAAACAGAATGCCTACTATTTTGATCGCTGACGACACACCGCAAATCACTGAAGTTCTTTCCCAGTACGCGAAAAGGGACGGTTTCACACCGATAGTCGCGACGACGGGCAAGGATGCTTTGAAGGCTTTCAGAGAACATTCGCCCGATATAATCCTGCTGGACGTGATGATGCCCGAAATG
>DBVT01000074.1:29868-35991 GCA_002308775.1 Mageeibacillus sp. UBA1257 | reverse complement strand
CGCAGGCTGAACATCGGCGAAGTCAAATCGAAGCAGATCTTCACATACGACGACCTCACGATCAATATGATCGAGTATTCCGTAAAGATCGGAAACGAATACATCCATCTGACAAAAAAGGAGATCGAACTTCTCTGGACGATGGCTACTAACGCAAACAGAGTCTTCTCCCGCGAAGTTCTTCTTGATCTGCTCTGGGGAGACGAATATTACGGCGATACGAGAGCCGTCGACTCTCATATGAAGAGGCTTCGCACAAAAATAGATTCCGTTCCGCATCCTTCCTGGTCGATCTCGACTATTTGGGGCGTGGGATACAAATTCAAAACGGGGAAAGAATGATAATACAGGTAAAATGAAAAAGATCGCTGTCAAACTTTTTTTGTATTTTGTCGCTGCGCTCGTTTCCCTTTCCATAATCCTGGGAGGCGTCTTTTTTCTGCTGTTCAAAAACCACGTGATAAAAAACAACACGGAACTCATGACAAAAAAAGCCGAATCGATCGCCAAAGTGTGCTCTGATAATTTTACCGGCAACTTCTTTCATTTTGATCAGAGAAACGACTACGTCAGCTTCATCAGATGGCTTGATGAAACGGAAGACACTGACGCATGGATCATAGTTTACGCAGAAAACAGCAACAAGCTTCTGATCATCGCCGACACAGAAGATCCGTGGTCACATAAGGACGCGTCTTCCCTTCCCGACAACGCGTACAGCGTCATAATGAACGTTTTAAACGGTAAAACGACAAGTTCGGAGAGCTTTTCATCCGCTCTGGGCACAAGGACTCTCACTGTAGGAGCCCCGATATATGTCGGCGCGAACAATGTCTTCGGCGTCGTTTTATTGCACTCTCCCGTCAGCAACCTTCAGGATGTTTACAAGAGCGGACTTTTGATCCTCGCCATGAGCCTTATGATCGCGTTGATACTCTCTATCATCCTGTCGCTCGTTTTCTCCTGGAGGTTCACAAAACCTCTTAAAATGATGCGAAACACCGCTGTCGCTCTTGCGGAAAAGGATTATACAGCTAAGACAGGCATTAAACGTAAAGACGAACTGGGCGAGCTCGCGTCTTCGATGGATACTCTCTCTGACGTCCTCGCAGTCGCAGATAAAGAACAGGCGGAATATGAAAATCTGCGTCGGGAATATGTCGCGAATGTCTCGCACGAGCTTCGCACCCCTGTCACGGTAATAAAAAGCTCGCTTGAAGCCCTCAACGACGAAGTCGTTACAGATCCTTCCGAAGTTCGCCAGTATTACAAGGAAATGCTCACCGAAGCGTCCGTTATGCAGGATATGGTCAACGACCTTCTCGAACTTTCCAGACTTCAGAATACTCATTTTGATATCAGGCACGATATCCTTTCGCTTCGCGATGTAGCATCAGACGCGTCACGCGCCGCCGCAAAACTGTGCGCCGAAAAGAACATTTCGATCCGTAAAGATCTTCCCGATACGCCATGCATATTTAAGGGCGACTATGCGAGACTTCGTCAGCTTCTTCTGATCCTCTTTGACAACGCCAGAAAATTTTCGCCGGAAGGCTCTGCAGTATCCCTCACACTCTCCGAAAACAATGAAGGATACACTTTTACCGTTCAGGACCGGGGCACAGGCATACCTCCCGAGAATCTCACGAATATCTTCGAGCGTTTCGTAAAATCACAATCTTCGGATAATAAAACAGGCACCGGTCTGGGCCTTGCCATCGCGAAGGAAACCGTCACGCGTCACGGCGGAACGATCAAAGCCGCCAATGTCGAAAAGGACAATCCCGAAACGAATGATAAAGAGATCGCAGGCGCGATTTTTACAATAGAACTCCCTAAAAACTGCGACGATTCCGAGATCGAAAATATCGAATAAGTCCGTTTCTCATTTGCGAAACACTTGACATATATTTCTTTTTCCATTATAAATACCCTATACTATCCAAACGGAACGGAGATGTTGTTATGAGCTGCTCAAAGAACAGAATCGGAATAGACCTCGGAGGGACAAACATAGCTGCCGGAATACTGACTCCCGAAGGCAATCTTATGGGAAAAAGATCGATCCGCACCGATGTAAGATCTTCAGGCGAAAAGATCACCGAAGATATGGTATCGCTGTGTTTTACCATAATGGAAGCACAGGGACTGAAAGAGGAAGACATCGCGGCTATAGGTATAGGATGCCCCGGTTTCAGCGATCCTCAAAGAGGCGTTCTTTTGAAGACTGTCAATCTGCCTTTTAAGAATACAAATATCAGAGAGATCTTCGCGAGAAAAACTTCGATCCCTGTATATCTCGGCAACGACGCGAACGCGGCAGCTCTGGGAGAGTTCACATACGGCGGCGCAAAGGGTTACAGCAGTTCTATCACAATAACTCTCGGAACGGGAGTAGGCGGAGGAATAATCATCGACGGCAAAATACTCGCCGGCTTCAATTTCGCAGGCGCCGAGCTCGGACATATGGTCATAAAAGCGGGCGGCAGACAGTGCTCCTGCGGCAGAAAAGGATGCCTCGAAGCATACGCATCGGCAAACGCTCTCGCGAAAGCGGCTGTCAGAGCATACAGGGCGCATCCCGATTCTGCTCTCGGAAAGCTCTGCGGCGGTGACGAATCGAAAATAGACTCTAAAATGGCTTTTGACGCCGCTAAAACGGGCGATCCCGTTGCGAAAAAGGTCATAGACGAATATATCGAATACCTCGGCGAAGGCATAGTCAATTTCATCAATATCTTCCAGCCTCAGATCGTTTTAATAGGCGGAGGTGTTTCAAAGCAGGGAGAATATCTGCTCGCTCCCCTTCGCAAGTTCGTTGACGAGAGAAATTACTGCAAAGGCGTTTGCGAATCGTCAAGGATCGAGCGCACTCTGCTTGGAAACGACGCCGGCATCATCGGAGCGGCCATTTTAAACGAGCAGTACGAATGATACCCGAAGACGGTCAAGTGCTCCCGAAAATGCAATGAAAAACATAAAGATCACTATCGAATACGACGGTAAAAATTATTTCGGATGGCAGAAACAGCCTGATGTTCCCACTGTTCAAGGGACTTTGGAGGATGTTTTGTCATCCTTTTTAAGCGAACAAATAACTCTCACGGGATGCAGCAGGACTGATGCGGGAGTGAGCGCTGTCGGATATGTCGCGAATTTTTACTCTGATACTCAGGTCCCGCCCGACAAATTCGCCGCGGCTGTAAGGCATGCGCTTCCGGATGATATTCTCATAATTTCTTCTGAAGATGTTCCGGACGATTTTCACGCGACTTATTCGGCCAGATCAAAAACATACAGATATTATTTTTCGTCCAGCAAGATACTCCATCCTCTTTTTTCCGAGAGGATCTGGCAGATAAACGCTCCCCTTTCATTTGAAAATATGAAGGAGGCCGCGGGATATTTTACCGGTACTCATGAATTTGACGCTTTCAAAAACGCAGATCCGTCGTCAGACAAAAAGAACACCAGAAAGACAGTTTATAACGCGAAAGTGTTCAGGCCTCTGTCGGAAGATGACGACCTTTACTGTTTTGAGGTCACCGGAGACGGATTTTTGTACAATATGGTCCGCATTATGGCAGGCACGCTCGCAAACGTCGGCGAAGGCAAGATAGATCCTTCCGAAATAAAAAATATCATCGATTCCAAAGACAGAAAAAAAGCGGGAGTCACTGCCCCCGCGTGCGGTCTTTACCTTTATCATGTAGATTATTGATATTTCACATTATCCTCACTTTATCTTCCTTTTCAGGCTCGTATTCCGTATTCTCAAGGTAAAATACTTCGCAGAACATCGCGCAGATCACCGAGGCAAGACCTGTAATAATATTCCCGATCAGTGACGCGATCAATTTCACTGCGTAAGGCTCCGTGAGATAAGAAAGCGCGAATGATAATATAAAAGACAAAAGAAGGGGCGCTCCCCTGTAGATCAAAGTCAATAAAACGAGCTTGCCCGGCATTTTACGAAAGAGCTTCAGCGATTCGAAAAGTCCTCTTTTTATCGATTTCGTATAGATAACAGCCGGTACCATGCACGACAAAACTATTGTAAGATATATTCCCGGAAGGATAAACATCGTAAAACCGACAAGGCATATTGCCAGCACGATGACGGTCGCAAGGATCACCCTGGGATATGCCGTCATACCGTCGTTCATGACAGGCATAAGTGTA
Organism: Mageeibacillus sp. UBA1257; assembly: GCA_002308775.1. Lineage (GTDB taxonomy): Bacteria > Bacillota > Clostridia > UBA1212 > UBA1257 > UBA1257. The sequence continues at coordinate 31,809 of DBVT01000074.1, read as the reverse complement.
TATACTTCGTTCTTTTGTTTGATCCTCTTCACCGCGAGGACCATTGCGATGCATTCGGCCAGAAGCGAAAATACAGAGAGAAGAGCGGAAAGGCCGTAATATGTCAGGATCTTTTTCCATGCGGAACGAACATCCGCGGGAAGCTCAGTCGCGTCCTCAACTGTCAAGGCCTCGTCGCTTGTGATATATGTCACATAAGTATTAATGGAATTTTCGATATCGCATACTTTTTCAACGACAAAAAACTGGATCGCCCAGAGCGGAACAACTATCAGAAGGATCACTGCCAGTATTATCGCGATGTTGCTTTTCAGGATCTCTCCTGTTTTTTTGAAGACTTCTTTCAAATCAGTGCCTCCGAACGGTTATTGTTTACTTCCGCCTGTCTTGTGAGTTCTCCCGCTTTCAGTCTCCTTTTTTTTGTCGGCTTTCTTTGTGACCGCCCAAAGGATCAAGCACGTGATCGCCGCGAATATGAGCGCAAAAACGGACAGAAGAATGAGTTCCTGGTAAACGCTTCCGTTCTCAAGCATATCCGTCATACTTTCATTTGATACAGTAAAAAAGTTATAATGGTAAATAAAAAATGTTCTTTTTAATATTCCGACATTTTCACCCACAAGCCTCGTGGCGTCGAAGATCATAATATCGAAAAACTGCGTGAGCGCCACCGCGAGCACCACCCCGAACACTCCGAACGGGACGTCCCAGAATGTCTTTTCGTACTTTTTAATAAAATACCAGTAAAACGCGGCAGCTCCGGCTCCGACAAGTATATAACCCATCTTTGGCGCAGCAAAAAAGTAGCTCAGCCCCAGATGGATGATGCCGCCTGCGATGCCTCCCAATAATATTATTCCCAGTGCTTTCAAAAAGTGCAGAAATTTCTTCATCAGGATATTATTTCTCCGCGTTTAATTTTTCAAGTTCCTCTTTTATTAATGCCTCGACCTCAAGAAAATTGATGTCCATAGCTGTCGCGATCTCGCTGAAAAGAACATTTTTGGCAACGTTTTTGAGTTTCTTGTCTCCCAGAGCTGTTCCCCTCGTGCTCTCAAGCTTTGACATCAGCGAATAAGCCTTCACAACAGAATAGATGTCTCCTTTTTTCAAAAGATCAGAGCATTCTCTCTGCTTCTTGTGCCAGTTGTCGCTCTCGAAAGCGTACTGGCAGTCGAGCGCTTTAATAACATCAGGTATCTCTTTCTTTGAAACAGGAGCCCTGAGTCCTAACGATTCGGGGTGATCCTCCGGAATAAAAAGAGTGAGTCTGTCATAAGGCAGCTTCAGCAGATAGTATAATTTTGTCGTTCCCATTACTTCTTTGTACTCGGCGGAGACTATTTTCCCTGCTCCGTACATAGGATAAACTATTTTGTCCCCCGGTTTCATTTTCATGACGTTCCCGATCTTCCTCCTCGAAATATCGTTGCTTTTATTGTATCATTTTTTGTGGTAAAATACAAGTCGAACCTCAAAATTTTGGTTCGCGGAGGTAAAAAATGGACAAATATTACTGTGATATTTCTAATGATTTCGGCGATATTTTCGGTTCGTCCGAAGGTCTCAGATTCTTCAGCGCACCGGGTCGCGTGAACATAATCGGCGAACATATCGACTACTGCGGAGGACTCGTAATGCCTGTCGCTCTGTCGAAAAAAACGACTGTCGCCGCAAGGCCTAACGGCACAGATATCGTCAGACTTGCCGCCACCGATATGCCGGGAAGATTGTTTTCTTTCGACATAAAGGACATTGAAAAAGCAAAAGATCTGCCCTGGGGCAATTATCAGGCGGGAATTTTCAAAGAATTCTCCGAAAGAGGCGTAAAACTTTGCGGACTCGATATGCTCTTTGACTGCACTGTTCCTTTCGGCGCCGGTCTTTCATCTTCAGCTTCCATAGAGCTTGCGACTGCCGCCGCTCTCAACGAGATATTCC
>DBVT01000074.1:29044-29745 GCA_002308775.1 Mageeibacillus sp. UBA1257 | reverse complement strand
ATAATGCTCGACTGCGCGACTTTAAGATACGAATATATACCGCTCGAGCTCGGAGATCATGTCCTTGTTCTCGCCAATACTAAAGCAAAGCATTCTCTCGGTTCTTCGAAATATAACGAGAGGCGTCGCGAGGCAGACGAAGCTCTTTCCGATCTTCAGAAGGTCTTACCCAGGAAGCAGCTTTGCGACTACACTCCCGAGGATTATATAAAATATTCATCGTCTGTCAAAAGCGAGATCGTGAGAAAGAGAGCCGAACATATCATTTTCGAAAACGCCCGCGTAAGAGAAGCCGCCCAAGCTCTCAGATCGGGAGACCTTATCCTTCTCGGCAAGATCATGAGAAAGGCAAATGATTCGATCAGATATCTCTATGAAGCCACGGGCGACGAGCTTGACGCGATGTTCGACGCGGCAAGAGGGCTTCCCTACTGTATCGGTTCGAGAATGACAGGAGGCGGTTTCGGCGGCTGCACCGTGAACATCGTAGAGTCGTCACGCACAGACGAATTCATCTCTGTCGTAGGTAAAAAATACACTGAAAAAACGGGTATCGTCCCTGAATTTTACATCTGTGAGAGCGGAAACGGGGCAAAAGAAGAACAGCTGTCATAAACAGGCAGCTGCTCTTTTGAAATCGGCCATACAGGTTAAAACTAATACTTCCGATGTGCTTTTTTGTCAGATCAATATAGCATATC
>DBVT01000074.1:21450-29037 GCA_002308775.1 Mageeibacillus sp. UBA1257 | reverse complement strand
TTTGTCTGCAACAGACGCTCCGCAAAGAGCTGTCACTATTTCGTATCCGAATGCGAGACATCCGGCAGGGCCGCAAGACGTAATGATATTTCCGTCTCTTACAGCTTTTGCGTTCGGCTGATAATCACATCTCGATCTGTCAAGCATATCTGTGTATGATGTAACTGTTTTACCGTCTGTAAGACCTGCTTTTTCAAGCACTATAGGCGCTGCGCAGATAGCGGCTACGGTCTTGCCCGCTTTGTCAAATGCTTTTACGAGGGCCCCCGCTCTGTCGTCGTCTTTGAGTGAAAACGCGTTAGGGCCTCCTCCCGGAAGCACCACTGCTTCGTATTCCTTCGCGAACTTGTCCGCATCGATCCTTTTGTCCATCACAAGATCGGCCGCGACTTCGATATTTTTGTTTCCGATGAGCGTCTTTTTACCTGTCATACTGCAGATCTTCGCGTCGATCCCCGCTCTCCTTAAAATATCGACCGTCACGATCATTTCAGCTTCTTCAAAACCGTTGTGTACCAATACAAGAACTTTCATTATTTAATCCTCCGATCTGTCTGAATAAATTATTTCTTCGAGCGCAGAGACTCTGTCCACATAATGTACCTTTGCCTCCGCTCCGCTTCTTGCCAAAAAATCTTCAGCGGCTTTTCTGTTTCCCGCAGGTAAAAATATCTCCCTGAAACCGAGCCTGATCGACTCCGAAAGCCTCTGTTCGATGTGATTTACGCCTCTCACTTCCCCTGCAAGGCCGATCTCGCCGATGAAAACAGTGTCGTTTTTAACAGACCTGTTCTTGTATGACGACATCATCGCGGCGGCGATACCAAGATCAGAAGACGTCTCGGTGAGTCTGATGCCTCCGATGACATTTATATACGAGTCGCACTCCGACATTTTGTATCTGAGCCTTTTTTCGAGTACTGCGATCAGCATGGAGACCCTGTTGTAATCGATGCCCGTGGACATTCTCCTCGGCATTGCGAGAGTCGTTCTGGAAAGCAGCGCCTGGACTTCTATTAAAACGGGTCTGTTGCCGTCTACTGAGCATACTACAGCAGTTCCGGGAACATTTTCAGGCCTTCCGTCGAGCATCGCGGCAGACGGATTGAGCACCTGGCAAAGCCCGTCTTCCTTCATCTCAAATACACCTATTTCGTTAGTGGAACCGAATCTGTTTTTAACGCTGCGGAGGATCCTGTAGCAAAGCTGCCTTTCTCCTTCGAAATTTATGACTGTATCGACCATATGCTCCAATACCTTCGGACCCGCGATCGATCCGTCCTTCGTTATGTGTCCGATTATAAAAACCGTTATATTTTTCTGCTTTGCGTAGTACATCAGCCTCGAAGTCGTTTCCCTTATCTGCGTAACGCTTCCGACAGCTGACTGGAGAGAATCGTCGCATATCGTCTGAACAGAGTCTATCACCAGAAATTCCGGGTCTTCCTTTTCGATGACTGATTCAACCGCGGAAAGTCTGACTTCTGACATCAGTTTGAGTCCTTTCGCGCTGATACCGAGCCTGTCCGCTCTCATTTTTACCTGTTTGACAGATTCCTCGCCTGATACATAGAGGACCTTGTGTTCTTTTGCGAGATTTCCGCACATCATTAAAACGAGAGTTGATTTGCCTATTCCCGGATCGCCGGCGATAAGGCTTACGGAGCCTCTTACGATACCACCGCCGAAAACTCTGTCTGCCTCTTCTATGCCGGAGAAAACGCGTTCCTCCGAATCGACGATGACGTCATCTATCGAGTATACTTTCGCCTCGCTACCATACAGGGAAACAGAGCCTCCCGCTTTTTGCGCGGCAGTCTCCTTCTCCTTTTTCATCTCGGAGAATGTGCCCCAGTTTCCGCAGGCAGGACATTTTCCGAGCCATTTCAACGATTCATATCCGCATTCGGTGCAGAAAAACACCACGTCTTTATCACTTTTTGACATATTTGATCTTTCCGTCTTCTCCCACTGTCATTTCGACCGTATCTCCCGCTTTGATCCTGCCGGAGAGCATTTCCTCCGAAAGCGTATCCTCCACGAGATTCTGCACTTCTCTCTTTATCGGTCTCGCGCCGTACAGCGGATCGTAGCCTTTGTCCGTTATGAGTTTTACAACGCTGTCGTCGTATGTGATATTCATCCCCGAGTCGCCCGCTCTCTTCAGAAGGCCGTTCAGGATAAGTCTTGCGATCTGAGAAAGCTCGTCGCGGCTCAATGTCTTGAATACGATTATATCGTCCACTCTGTTCAGAAATTCAGGCTTGAAGCTCTTTTTAAGCTCTTCCATAACGGATTTTTTCATTCTTTCGTGAGCTTCCGCATCCGTCTCGACACCTGTAAAACCTATCGTCTTGGGCTCCGTTATATTCTTCGCCCCGACATTTGAAGTCATTATAACGACCGTGTTTTTGAAGTCTACTTCTCTGCCTGTCGAATCAGTCAACCTTCCGTCTTCCATGATCTGAAGTAAAATATTGAACACGTCCGGATGAGCCTTTTCGATCTCGTCAAAGAGAACCACAGAATAAGGCTTCCTTCTGACCTTTTCGGTGAGCTGTCCGCCTTCTTCAAATCCGACATATCCTGGAGGAGAACCCACCAGTCTTGAAACAGTGAATTTCTCCATAAATTCAGACATGTCGATCCTTATGATCGATTTCTCGTCTCCGAACAACGCCTCCGCCAAGGCCCTTGAGAGCTCCGTCTTGCCCACTCCGGTCGGACCCATAAAGATAAACGACCCGATAGGTCTCTTTGGATCCTTGAGCCCCGTACGGCCTCTACGCACCGCTTTGCATACTGCTTTTACGGCTTCGTCCTGTCCGATCACTCTCTCATGCAAAACATTCTCCAGATTCATGAGCCTCTGCATCTCGCTCTCGCCGAGTTTTGTGACAGGTATACCGGTCCAGTCAGATATGACCGCCGCAATATCGTTCTCATCGACAGTGCCTGCACTCTGCTGCTTTTTCTCGTCAAATTCTTTTCTGAGTTCGTCAAGTTTTGCGTTCAGCTTAGCTTCTTCGTCGCGGCATTCTTTTGCTTTTTCAAAGTCCATGACTTTTACAGCTTCGTTTTTCTGCGCGCGAAGATCTCTTATCTTTTCTTCCGTTTCATTGAGCTCCGTGGGCATTATGAACGATCTCAGTCTCTTTCTTGAAGACGCTTCGTCCATCAGATCTATTGCCTTGTCGGGGAGACATCTGTCGTTTATATACCTTTCGGAGAGGTTCACAGCTGCCGCGAGAGCTTCGTCCGTGATCTTTACGTTGTGATGCTCCTCGTATTTATCGCGCAGTCCTTTGAGTATCAGAAGCGTACTGTCTTTGTCAGGTTCTTTTACAATAACAGGCTGGAAGCGGCGTTCAAGCGCTGAATCCTTTTCGATATATTTTCTGTATTCCTCCTGTGTCGTCGCGCCTATCACCTGCAGTTCGCCCCTTGAAAGAGAAGGTTTTAAAATATTCGCCGCGTCGAGCGAGCCTTCGGCGGCTCCGGCTCCGACTATCGTATGTATCTCGTCGATAAAGAGGATTATATCTTTTCTTCTTATGACTTCATTGATCGCGGATTTAATTCTCTCTTCGAATTCGCCTCTGTATTTTGCGCCGGCTACCATTCCGGAAAGATCCAGAGATATGACTGTCTTGTTTTTCATTATCTCGGGCACATTTCCTGCAGCGATCATCTGCGCGAGACCTTCGACAACGGCCGTTTTACCGACTCCGGGCTCTCCTATAAGGCATGGGTTGTTCTTTGTGCGCCTTACGAGGACTTCCATGACTCTGTTTATCTCTTTTTCCCTTCCTATAACGGGGTCGTATGCCTTTTCTCTCGCTGCTCTCGTCATGTTTTTACCGTACTGGCGAAGAGTCGCGGCACCGCTTTTGGGCTCGCCGGGAACTTCCTGAGCGGACGGTTCTTCTTCAGGAACATCTTCATATTCGGGCGCGTCATTGCTCGTAACGCTCTCAGTGTAGAGCATCTGCACGAAATCGCCGATGAAATTCTCGGCGTCTATTCCGAGTTCTGAAAGGATCCTTATCGCGACGCAGTTTTGCTCCGAAAGAAGACCCATCAGGATATGCTCCGTTCCGATCGCTTTCGCGTTCATCTTTTTTGATTCCCTGTCTGCAGCTTCGAGAACGCTTTGCGTCTTCGGAGAGAAATAGATCCTGTCGTCCTTTGAACGTTTTACTTCGTTTACACCGTTATATAAAATGATCTTTTCTCTGACGTCTTCCTCGTTTACGCCGTATCTGTTAAAAAGCGATCCGGCGACTGAATTCGGCTCCATTATAAGTCCGAGAAGGATATGTTCCGTTCCGATGTATTCCGAGCGCAGCTTTCTCGCTTCCGCCTCAGCGATATTCAGCACCTTGTTTGCTTTTCCGTTGAATTTAAGTTCCATCTCTTCTCCTTATCTGCTTTATTCGTTAAATAATTTTCTTAAATAGTCAGCTCTCGCTTCGTTATCGTCGCTCGCCTCTATCGTTTTACCTGTGGCTTTGCAAAGTCCCGCATGGTGCAGCGTAAAAACGATCTCGGCCATTCCGAACGGCCCGATTCCCGTTATTATTTCGTTTCTGATTCCAAAATGCACGAGTGAGAGACATCTCACGGCCTCTTTGAACGATATCGACCTCGCGTATCTGAGCGTTCCGAGCGCTCTCCATGCCATATCGTCAATATTACCGAGCTTCGTTTTCATTATCTCGTTCTCGCATTTTTTCTCTATTTCCACCGCAGCGGCTGCCGCTTCGCAAAGGTTGTTTATTATTTCCCTGTCGGAGGCGTCTATCGATGCGGCGTTTGATATTTTTATGAGTCCCGTATAATTGGGTTCCGCGTCACCGAACGGCTTTGAGACCTCTATGCCTCTGCCTGCCATTATATCGTCAAATTCCCCGAAAGCTCCGGCGTGGCATATCGCCGGAATATGAAGCACGATGCTCGCCTTGAGCCCCGTTCCGACAAGAGACGGATCTCTCATAAGATATCCGAATTCACCTGTAAAAGCGTATTTTTTCGTCATCGGAGTCAGCTGTTCGAACTCTTTTGCGCAATCATAAGCCTCTTTCAGACTGTCGCCCGTAAAAAGCGCTTTTATCGTCAAATGTTCCGTGTCGTTTACGGAAACGAACAGATTCTGTTCATCCGTAACAAGAGCCCTGGGAAGATCAGAATCGAGAAATCCTTTCGACACTTTCCACTCTTCCGCGAATCTGATCTTGTCGTAAAATTGATATTTTCCGTTGAAATAATCGTCAAAATCAGCGAATCCATACGTTTTATCCTTGTCAGCGGCGCTTTTTACCCGTTCAAGGACTGTTTCGGCGCCTTTTGCATCAAGCTTGCCTATGAAATTCGCATCCTCGAAATTTCTGTAAATACAAACTGACGACGCAAAATATCCTTCGTCCTCATGACCGCTTCTGTACCATTCTTTTTTGTCGATCCGATCAGCCATAAATCTTACCTTTCCGTTTCCTCGTCAGTATCGTTTTTCTCCGGTTTTGAAGAGAGTTTCCTGAGCGCGTCTCTGAGCCTTGCCGCCTCTTCGTAATCCTCTTTCGCCACGGCTTTTTCTATCGCGGTCGTGATATCGAGATATTTTACGACATCGGGCATCGATCTGTCGCTTTCAGACGATCCGCTTTCAGAGGATCCTTCTCCTTCGGCAAACTGTATGTCCGCTGTTTCCGCGCCGGCGTTTTGCTCATCGCGTTCTTCCTCTTCGGCTCTTGCCGCCTGATCTCCGAACATCTCGCTGTATTCCTTGTCATAGATCTTTCCGAGTTCTTCTTTTTCGGAAAAGGCGTCGTCCTGTTCTGCGTCTGACATGCCTTTGTATACGGCGCATCCCTGAGTGTCGAGAAGAAGAGTCCTCGCTTCCCACGCGAAAACCTCGAAACAGTTTGCGCATCCGAATTCTCTCTTTTCGTCAAACTCTTCCCTTTTCATCCCGCACTGCGGGCAGCAGTTTTGATATCTGGCTTCCATCATAATTTCATCCTCAACTTTTTCATTTGTAATCGTATGATATTTCCTGCGTTTTCGATCTTATTTCCCGGTAAAATGTCAGGATCTTTTATTTTTTGCTGAAATCATAGTCGGAGAAAAGATAAGTCGCTGTGTTCCAGTATTCCGCCGCTCTGTTTTTACCTTCGGCTACGAAATCGGCGTTGACTTTTGTGATCCTTTCCATCTGGTAGTAGTTCTGGTGGATACCGTTGTACGCACCGATCTCGAGGCTCGTCGTATCTCCCGACTGCTGTTCGACTCTCGCATAACACCACGTAGTGAACATCTGCACATCTCTTTCCAGATACACGCTCACGATATCGTTCCACGTCTTCTGCTCATTCGCCTCTTCCGGGCTCTCCTCGGCAGAGATCCTGTCTTCTAAATTGTAGAAAAGTTCTCCGTGGAATTCACCGACCCAGAAAGCGACATTCAGCTCCTTCGCGGCGCGCATATAATAGTCGAGCCACGTATCCGGATCAGGATAGTGTACGCTCGCGCAGTTCACATGTCCCACATTCGTATAAGACATCGTCTCGAGAGTATCCTCGTATGTATCGAGCGGATACCAGGCGCCGTTGTCTCTCAATGAGTTCGAAGCGTGTCTGGGAGACATATCGCCTCCCGTAATCATCCTGTACTGATCGTGCTCGAAAATTATGTCTCCCACGAGTTTGTAATACTGCGTAAGGTCCTCATATGTCCAGTTTTCGAGAGATTTTACACCGTTTCTGATGCCGATATACTGCACCGTATTGGCTGATTCGCTTGCCTCGTTTCCGATCTCCCACATCCAGATCGCGGGTGAATCCTTGTATCTTTCGACGATCGTGGTGAGATATTCCTCAATATACTGTCCCGTTTTACTCTCCCTGTGATAGATCATATCGATCGGTTCACCGAGATGCTCCGGGATCGCTCCGTAGTTCCACATCAGGGACGCGACTATTCCGATGTGATATTTCTCGGCATATGCGACCACTCTGTCCATTTTTGCCAGGTACCTGTCTCTGTGCTTGTCCCACTCGTCGTACTCACGAGCGTAAAACACTCCGAACATCATTCTGACATAAGGCACACCCATTTTTGCCAGGTCTTTCCAGTATTCTTCCGCATATTTGCTGTTTGTCGACATCGATACGCATCCGTGCCAGTTCACTCCAAACCCGTAAAAAGGCTCCCCGTTCAGTGTTATCGTTCCGTTACTCGCCTTGTGAAGTCCGTAACCCGTTATCTCTATCGGAAGATAGTCTCTCTTTTCCTTTTTCAGTTTCTCCTGCTCACTCATACAAGATGTAAAAAGCAGCACAGCTGTCAGGATCAGAGCCGCGCATCTGACTGTCATTTTACCAAAAGAACGTTTCTTCATAGTTAAATACCTCCGCTTCGAACCGGCAGTCTTTTATTAACGATTCGATCGATCTGTTCCGGAAAGCCCGTTTGTCACGAGAGTTATTTTATAACTTCGGGTTCGGGATATTCCACTCCTTTAGTGTCAACGATGACCTTGGTCATCGCGATCGTCTTCTTCGGCTTGTCGTTGGCCGGGTTTGTCTCCGT
>DBVT01000074.1:5778-21373 GCA_002308775.1 Mageeibacillus sp. UBA1257 | reverse complement strand
TGCATGATGAAAAACTGAGATCCCGCGGTGTCCATTCCTTTAGCTCTCGCCATGGAAATAACTCCGCGCTCGTGCTTTAAGTCGTTTTTGAATCCGTTTTTCGTAAATTCACCCTTGATCGAATACCCGGGGCCGCCCGTTCCGACGCCCTTGGGATCTCCCGTCTGTATCATAAAGTTTTCAATTACTCTGTGGAATATTATTCCGTCGTAAAAACCTTTTTTAACAAGAGAAATGAAATTGTTCACCGTATTCGGAGCAACATCCGGATAAAGTTCCGCGACGATCACGCCGTATCCCTCTATATAGATCGCAACGAGCGGGTACTCAGAATCAAAACCTGAGATCGTTCCTTCGTTTCCTTCGATACCGAAATCGATTCCGTTAACTACCATCTTACCGTCTCCTTCTTTCTTACATGACGCAAATGCCGTTATCATACACAGGCAAAGCGCGATAGCAATGATTGATCTTGCGAATTTTTTCATTTTCATCTTACCTCACTGTTGTAATAATTTATCAAACATCCGCAGAGGATTATTTCTCGCTCATCGGCGGAAAGTTCCTTCAAATACAGCTTTACCTGTCTCTTTTTGCCGTTTTCGGAGATCAGATACGCGTTGAATTCCTCTTTTCCGGCTTTCACGCCCTCTCTGACGCCTTCGATGAGCATCCTGTCACCCTTCTCAAATCTTTCATCTTCTCCCACGGTAAAAGGCAGCATTCCCCAGTTTATCAGATTGCTCCTGTATCTCTTCGTCGCGTAATTGACAGCGATATTCGCAAGTCCTCCGAGCACTCTCTGGCACGAAGCGGCCTGTTCTCTCGCCGAACCGTCTCCGGGCTTCTTTGCGTATACGACGCTTCCGATCTCCGTGTTTTTTGCAAGTTGTTCAGCGTCTCCGAAGCCTTTGTATATATTTGTAAGAGATCTCCCCGAAGATCTGCCTTCGGCATATTCTCTTCTTTCCTTTTCAAACGAATAGACATCTTTGGCGCATCCGACGTATTCGGGATCTTTCCTTGACAGCGTATATTCCGCAAGCCTCAAAGGATTCGATCTGTATGAAGACGTCTCACCGCTCGGGATCAATTCATCCGTCGTTGTGACCGGATCGTTTATCACCGAAACTATTTTCAGCAAAATATTATCAGTCAGTGTGACCATCTTCGGCCAGTCTGCTATATTCGGACCGAGCTTGAGTTCTTTTTCCGGTTTCGCCCTTCCGAATCCGTTGTAGACTCTGTTTTCGTATATTTCCCTGCGGAACGTGTATCTTACCTGCTTTTCTTCCGTAAAAACGTCTGTTCCGGGTGTTATCGCGCCTTTGTTCAAAGCTGTCGCGGCGATCGATCTCGCATCCATAAGAGCGACCCAGGAGATCTGTCCGTCAGACGGTTTTGAGCCCTCTCTGTTCGGGAAGTTTCTCGTCGTATGTCTGATGCTGAATCCGTTGTTGCAGGGCACGTCTCCGGCACCGAAGCACGGACCGCAGAATGCCGATCTGATCGAAGCGCCTGCCATCGTCAGTTTTCCGATCGTTCCGTTCGACATAAGTTCCATAAATACAGGCTGGCTCTGCGGATAAATATTGAGTGAAAAACTGCCGTTTCCGACTGATTTTCCGTCCAGAAGTTCTCCGGCGCGGCAGATGTTTTCGAATGATCCTCCTGCGCAGCCCGCTATTACGCCCTGGCTTGCCCAAACTTTTCCGTCGCGAATGTGATCTTTGAAAGCAAATTCTCTCACTTTGCTGCCGTACTGTTCTATCGCCTTTTTCTCAACAGAATCGATGATATCCGGAGCGTTTTTGATGAAATCTTTTACTGTATAGACGTTGCTGGGATGGAAAGGAAGCGCGATCATGCTCTCTACAGTCGACAGGTCTATCATAACGCATCCGTCGTAGACCGCTCCCTCCTCCGGCTCTAACTTTTTGTATGCTTCTTCTCTGCCGTGTATCTTAAAATATTCTCTGACTTTTTCGTCCGTCACCCAGACAGAGCTCAGACATGTCGTCTCAGTTGTCATCGTATCGATACCGCATCTGAAATCCATCGAAAGATTCGCAACGCCAGGTCCTGCGAATTCGAGTATCTTGTTTTTAACTGTCCCGTCTGCAAATGTAGCTCCGATAAGAGCAAGCGCCACGTCCTGAGGCCCCACGCCCGGTCTCGGAGCGCCGGTAAGATATACGCATATTATTTCCGGCTTTTTTATCTCGTAAAATCTCCCGAGCAGCTGTTTTACAAGCTCGGGACCTCCTTCTCCGACTGCCATCGTTCCGAGGGCACCGTATCTCGTATGGCTGTCAGAGCCGATGATCATCTTACCGCAGCCTGACATCATTTCCCTCATATACTGGCCGATGACAGCCTGATGCGGGGGTACAAAAATGCCGCCGTATTTTATCGCGGCAGAAAGTCCGAACTCGTGATCGTCTTCATTTATAGTTCCTCCGACGGCGCACAGAGAATTGTGGCAGTTTGTGAGCACGTAAGGCACGGGGAATTCTTTGAGTCCGCTCGCTCTCGCTGTCTGGATTATCCCCACATAAGTTATATCGTGTGACGCCAAGGCGTCGAACTTGATCTTCAGTCTGTCTCCGTCGCCGTGATCGTGGCTTTCAAGGATCCTCTCGGCGATCGTTTTACCTTTCCCCCGGGTCGCATTTCCGAGCTCGATCGAGCCGTTTCTGTATGTGACCGGTTCTTTTATCACTTTAACCATCTGTATGCACCTGTTTTCTTTTATCTTTACGCGTTACACAGACCGCGAGATCACAGTTTTTGTCACATCTCAAAGTCCTTCACTGTAATTATACATTAAAACGTAAATATAATCAAAATACCTTGCAAACTTTCTTGATTTTTTATATAATCTTTTGTCGAGAAGACAATATCGAAAGGCATTCGGTAAAATGTTCAATACCTTCCTGTTCGACTTTGATTACACACTTATTGACGCATCCGAAGGCATAGTCGAATGCACGAACTACGCGTTGGTAAAAAACGGATTTGAGCCTCGTGAAAGCGGACCGATCGAAGAAACTGTCGGGCTGCTCCTCCACGAGATCTTTTCTTTTTTCGAGCCGTCCGCAAGCCCCGAAACGAACAGAAAACTCATTAACGATTTTTCTGAAAAAGCAAGGGAGGTCATGGCTCCCAAGACATTTTACCTGCCTGACGCGATCCCGGTGCTTGAAGCGCTGAAAAAAAGAGGGTTCAATATTGCGATCGTGACTTCGAAAACGAGGCAGATGGTATATGACGTTATCACTCCCAGAGGGCATGAACATCTTGTGGATCATATAGTCGGCTGCGACACGGTGAATAATCCGAAACCTGCTCCGGACGGAATACTCGAATGCGCCTCTTATTTCGGTATCCTCCTCTCCGACATCCTCTATATCGGCGACAGTGTGACTGATGCAAAAACAGCCGAAAACGCGGGAGTTTCGTTTGCCGGAGTGACCACAGGAAGAACCGCAAAGGATGTTCTCAAATCGTTTCCGAATATTTATATCGGAGATTCGCTGACAGATGTTTTCTCGAAGATCCTGCCTCCGGAGCAGTGACAGATCCCCGGAAACAGTTAAAAAGGTTGTACTCTGCCAAAAGACGGCAGTGCAATAAATAAAGAAGAAAAGAGCGTGATTTTATGGATCTTTACGTACCTTCAAAGAAATTTAAAACGAGACCCGGACTCTATTTCGAGGACGGCACAGTCAAACTTGACGGCGAACCGTTTGCCGAGATCGGTATCAACTATTTCGGCGCCGTCATCAACGAGTATTACAATTCCGAGCGCGGCGAGCTTAAAACGGTCTTCGACAGGCTCAAGGAAAACAACATACGCTATTTCAGAGCAAACATAGGATTCTTTTACCCGGTAAATCTTCGCGATTACATCAACGACGAGGATAAATGGTTTGCGACATTCGATAAGGTCGTACGCACTGCGGAGGAATACGGATTCGGTATGGTCTTCTCCTTCTTCTGGAACACGGACGGTTACAACGACTACTTCCACGAGCCGATAAGCGCATGGGGTGACAAAAACAGCCGCACGAGAAAATTTATGAGATATTATACGCAGAAGGTCGTAGCACGCTACAAAGAGAGCCCCGCTGTATGGATGTGGGAATTCGGAAACGAGCAGAACCTCGCGATGGATCTTCCAAACAGAAAAGAGCTCAGAGAAGCAGGTAAAGACAAGGTCCCGCTGCAGCTCGGGCTCGCTATTCAGCACGAAGAGGACGATTTCTGGTTCGCCGACATAGGCACTCCCCTTTTTGAGGATTTTGCGAAGATCTGCCACATGTTCGATCCTTACGACAGAATGGTCACGACAGGCAACTCTGAGCCCAGACCGAAGGCTTACGGCACGAGAGCGTATGATATGTGGAGAGAAGAACCTGATTCGATCCCCGAAATGATAAAAACTCTTGAATGGTACACGCCGGATCCGATGGACTGTGTTGAAATACACTCCTACGGCATAGAGGACCGCTGGGATCACTCGATAAAGGATTATGTGAACTATTACAGAGTATTCCTCGCAGCATGTGAAAAGCTCGGCAAGCCGCTCTATATCGGCGAATTCAACGGTCTCAATTCGGAAGAGTCAAAGAAGCAGATGGACGCGATCGTAGACCTTCGCGTTCCGCTCTCATGTATCTGGGCTATCGGCCAGGTCGAATGGTCTCTCGATATGAAACCGGAAGTCAGAGACGAAGTCCTCGCATACGCTTCAAAATGCAACCTCAAACTCAGAGGCGAAGCATAAACCGAAAAGATAATATTACTTGCCTTTTTTACAGGTAAAAACCAAGGCGGCGCTAAGAAAAAGCGCCGCCTTATTATTTGTTTTCTGTCTTTTCTGTCATATGTTCCGGAACATTTTTTCAACCTCTTCGAATCAAGATCCGGGAAAACAGGCTCAAATGTTCTTACTCTTCTTTTTGCGAATCATATTTGTAACAGCATTCTCTCATTTTGCTGATCTGCTTTATCAATGTGTCAAACTGGGATGGAGTTATCGACTGAGCGCCGTCGCAGAGTGCGTTTGCGGGATCGTTGTGGACCTCTATCATAACGCCGTCAGCTCCTGCCGCGACTGCAGCGAGAGCCATGGGTGGCACTATTTTCGCAAGACCAGTGCCGTGGCTCGGATCCACTATAACGGGAAGATGAGTCATTTCCTTCAGCATCGGAACGGCTGACAGATCGAGAGTGTTTCTCGTAGTCGTCTCAAATGTTCTGATTCCTCTTTCGCAGAGGATAATATTTTCATTTCCGCCCATCATCAGATATTCGGCGCTCATCAAAAGCTCCTGGAGAGTGCATGAAAGGCCTCTTTTTAACAGGATAGGCTTTTTTGTCCTTCCGAGTTCTTTTAACAGCTCGTAGTTTTGCATATTCCTCGCGCCTACCTGTATGACGTCTATGTCCTCAAACAGCGGCAGCTGAGACTGCTCCATTATCTCCGATACGACGGGCATGCCCGTTTCTTTGCTCACTTCGGCGAGTATTTTAAGCCCGTTTTCGCGAAGTCCCTGAAATGAATAAGGCGACGTTCTCGGCTTAAAAGCTCCTCCCCTCAAAAGCCCCGCGCCTGATTTTTTGATATCCTGCGCGATCTTCAAAACCTGCTCCTTAGATTCGACAGAGCACGGTCCGGCGATGACTGAAAAATTGCCTCCGCCGAATGCGGCGTTTCCGACTCTTACGACGGTGTCGCGCGGATGACACGCTCTGTTTGAGCTTTTGTACGGTTCCGTTATTCTTTTTACGTCGTCGACGATCTCGATGGATTTCAAAAGATCAGTGTCGATCTCTGACGTGTTGCCTGTCAATGTAAGCAGTTTTCTGTTCACGCCTTCTGATACGTGGACGTCTACGCCCTTCTGGGCGAGCCACTTCATCAGATAGTTCATTTGAGATTTTGAAGAATTTTCCTTAAGTAAAATGATCATCGATCAGATCGTCTCCTTGATTGTCTCCCACTCTTCTTTGCTCACGAGAGTAGTTCTCGGCTTGCTTCCGTCAGCGCCGGAAAGGACTCCTTTTTCTTCGAGAGTATCTATGATCCTTGCCGCGCGCGAGAAGCCTATTTTAAGCTTTCTCTGCAGGAAAGATGTCGACATCTGACCGAATTCGACTGCCAGATCTCCCGCCTGTAAAATGATATCCAGGTCGCCGTTTTCCTCGTCGTCTCCCTTGGAAGAACCCGTTCCGGTCTTTTCTGCCGCAGGTTTTTCAAGAGCATTGATGACTTCCTGGCTGTATTCGGTGACCCCGTAATTTGTCTTTATTTCATTGACCAATGTCTCGACTTCGTCGTCGGAAATGAAAGCTCCCTGAACTCTCTTCGGTTTGATCATGCCGATCGGATGGTAAAGCATATCGCCTCTTCCGAGCAGTTTTTCCGCTCCGGCGCTGTCGAGTATCGTCCTCGAATCCACGTAGGAAGTTACGGCGAACGCGATCCTGGATGGTATATTGGCTTTGATAAGTCCCGTGATGACATCTACGGAAGGTCTCTGCGTCGCTATTACCAGGTGAACGCCCGCAGCTCTCGCCTTCTGTGCGAGCCTGATTATGCAGTCTTCAACGTCCTTTGACGAGGTCATCATAAGATCTGCGAGCTCGTCGATTATAACGACTATCTGGGGCATCTTCTGCGAAGGATTCGAATCGTTGAATCCCTTTATATCTCTGACTCTTCTCTCCGCGAATGCTGCGTATCTGTTTTCCACTTCGTTAACAGCCCATCCCAGAGCAGCAGCCGCTTTTTTGGGATTTGTTACAACAGGCACCAGCAGATGCGGCAATCCGTTATATATTCCCAGTTCGACGACCTTCGGGTCGATCATTATCATCTTTACATCCTGGGGTGAAGCCTTGAAAAGGATACTCGTGATTATCGTATTAATGCAGACGCTCTTTCCGGAACCGGTGGATCCGGCAATCAAAACGTGCGGATATTTTGCGAGGTCACCTATCACGACGTTTCCCGAGATGTCTCTTCCGAGTCCGACGGAAAGCTTCGAATTTGAATTCAAATACTCCGGTGTTTTTAAAATATCCTTGAGATAAACTATATCCGTTTCCTTGTTTGGGACCTCTATGCCTATCGCCGATTTTCCCGGTATCGGAGCTTCGAATCTTATTCCTGCAGACGCGAGACTGAGGGCGATATCGTCAGAAAGGGAGAGTATCCTGCTGACTTTAACGCCCGGCTCGGGCTGAAGTTCGTATCTTGTTACAGAAGGACCTCTTTGAGCGTTCGTGATCTTGGCATTTATTCCGAAACTGGCCAGAGCCGCGAGAAGTTTATCCTCATTGTTTCTGATCGCCGTTTCTTCTTTTTCCGTATTCCTTGAAATATCCTTATGGTCCATCAAAATATCGAGTGATGGAACTTTGTATTTCGGGGGCTTCGGTTTCGGTTGCTCTTTAATGCTAAAAAGACTTTGCTGCTCCGGTACCTGTGTCGTTTCTTTCTGTTCTTTTCCCGCGCCTGAGAAGCTCGTCACGGCCACAGTCTTGATTTCGGGCTTTTTTTCTTCTGCGTGTTTGCTGCCTGAACCAAAGAGGCGACTCAGCTTGTCCTTGTCCGCAACGACCTTTCCCTCTTCCTGTTTTCTGTCACTATTGTCAAATCTGTCGTTTCTGAACGGCTTTTCCTGTTTTTGAGGCGGCAATGAACTCGAACCGATCCTCGTGGTCTCCTCGACTTCGCTGTCGTAAAGTCTCGGTCTTGAGCTGTTCCTCTGCTCTGCTCTCTCTCTTTCGGCTCTTTCCTGAGCTTCCTGTCTGATCTGCTCTTCGAGTCTCCTTTGAGCTTCTGCTCTCTGCTGCTCTTCGAGTCTTCTCTGCGCTTCTATCCTTCGCTGCTCTTCAAGCCTTCTCTGTTCCTCAAGCCTCGCCTGTTTTTCTTTGCGCTCTTTTTCGAGCCTCTCGTTTTCTTTTCTTTCGGCTTCAAGTCTCGCTTGCTTTAAAGCTCTCTTTTCAGCCATTTTTTCTCTGAAAGATTTTCTGTCGGAATCGTCCTGAAGTTTTGAATTGATACTGTCTGAGAGCTCATTTGTGTCGCTTTCGATCTCGTCAACATCTCTGATCTTGTCAAAGCGGGCGGGGATGCCAATATCGTTTCCCACGAGATTCGCGATCCTGTCCCTTTCGCTAAGACCGTCATCAGGAATTTCTTCCTCTTTATCGCTCGTCCATTCATCAGGCGCCTCTTCGGGTAAAACGGACGCCATCACTATGTCTTCAGGCTCGATCGCCTTCGGCTCTTCCTCTGCTTCAACTTCCGCAGGCTCATCTTCCGGCTTCTCTTCAGCCTTTTCAATGGTGCTCAAATGGAAGTGAAAATCTGCCATTTCAGGCTGTTTTATTTCTTCTTTCGGCTTTCTCTCATCCTCTACGCTCTGTCTTATCCTTTCAAATCCGGCAGAGGCTGATGAACTTTCGTCCGAAGTATCGTTCGAGTTTCTGCCATCCCTCACATCGTTTTGGGAGTTTGGACCGCCCGATGAAAAAGGATTGTCAGCGACTGTCTTCTCTGAAGGATACGGTCTTCTCGCAGGTTCTTCTTTTGATTCCTGCTTTGAAAGAAATGTTTCGTATTTGTTTTCAAAAGGTCTGGGTTGTTCTTTTTGCGATGACTTTTCGACCGTCTTCTCACCTTCAGCCTTTTCCTTTTCAGGTTCTTCCCTTTCGCGTTTGATTCCGGAACCTCCGAAGAAGTCTTTTTTCTCTTCTTTCACCTCAGGCTGTTCCGTTTTCGCTTCTTTGTCCTTCTTCGTCATCTTGCTGTTTTTTATGAACAGCCCGACTACATCCACAAAAAGGCTTAAAATAAGATACAACCCCGTGAACAGTAAAAACATCACGAAGAAGTTGTATCCCTTGAATACTTTGAATGCGATCGATATTCCTGTGATAAGCACGAATGCTACCGCAAGATATATCAGTACCGATATCAATTTCTTTTTTCCTTTATCTTTTGTTGACATTTCATCACGCTCCGTCGTTTAATAAGCGGTTTAATCATTTGTGTAATTGTACCATTAATAATATATTTTCGCAAGATATTGTTGCAAAAGTCTCTGTTTCAGCCTATATTTTGCGTTTTTCTCGTAAAAATCATTTCAATCCACGAGGTGAAACGCTCTTTTTATATCCGCGACCTCCTCATCCGTGATATATGCGATCTTTCCGATGTCGTGAGCGGCGATCAGAGAATGCGCAGTCGCTTCCGCAACTTCGAGCCTGTCGAATGCCTGGAGGAGGTTCTTACCCGTCGTGACTATGCAGTCGTTTTTGAACAGAACGGCGGGTACCCTCTCGCTGAACATCATTGACGTCGCGTTCGGATCCTTATAGATGCTCTCGAAGGACGTTTTCGGTATCTCTCTCAGTAAAATATAACTTTCGGGGATCGTTCTTGCGTCAAATTCGAGATCTGTGACAGCGAAAGCCATAACATGAAGCGGATGTGCAAGCAGCACAGCGCCTATTTCAGGATGATTTTTATAAATCATTTCGTGTAGTTTTACGGCTCTTGAAGGGATCTTGCCTTCTTCCTTCATGCCGTTTTTTACTCTTACGAGGTCCTCTTCTCTGAGATACGCTCTGTCCTTCCCGAAAGGTGTGATTATGAACGAGCCGTCCGAAAGTCTGACGGAATAAGTTCCGTGCGTCGCGGAGAAAAGTCCCTGGTCATACGAACGGCGGATGAGAGTTATCATATCTCTCCTGGCGGCGAGTTCTTCGGTCGAATGCATTCTCGGAATGAAGTCGTCCATTTTAAGGTGGTAATCGGTGAGAGTGACCTTATATGCTTCCGGAGTCAGCGGTATCGGGGTGCCTATTTTATATGCGGTGATCTCGAGATTCGCCGAATATTCGAGAGTTTCGAATTTCATGAAAGCAGTAAAAAGATCTTCCGCTCCGATGCACACGCCGTGATTTTCAAGTATGACTATGTCTACATCCTTGTCGAATTCCTTGCCTATATTTTCACCGAGTTCCTCGCTTCCGGGAACGGCGTATCTCGCGATCGATATCTTTCCGCAAGTCTTCATTACCGAAGGTAAAAGATTCGTCATGGGAAGCTGTCTAGCTATAGAAAAAGCCACTATAGCGGGCGAATGCGCATGCAGGACGGCTTTTATATCAGGTCTTCTCGAATAAACCGATTGATGGAACGGGAGCTCTGAAGACGGCGTGTGAGGTCCTATTCTCGTTCCGTCCGGTTTTACGCAGATGATATCCGCTCTTGTCAGTGTGCCTTTATCTATTCCGGCAGGAGTGATCCAAATGTCGCCGTTATCGTCTTTGATGGAAAGGTTGCCGCCGCTCGTCGTCGTGAGTCCGTGCTCGTATATCCTTTTCATGATCATTACCAGCTGATCAGCCGGGTGCAAATACTCAAATTTCATGTTTTTATTTTCCTTTCTTATTCGACGTTGAATTCTTTCATTCTCCTGTCGATCTCTCTCTGTGAATCTTTTTCAGCCATATCAGCCCTTTTATCGTACAGTTTTTTGCCCTTTGCGACAGCGAGAGTAACTTTTACGCGGCTGCCCGAGAAATAAAGGTCCAGAGGAACGAGCGTCAGTCCTTTCTGCTGAACCGTGCCCGCGAGCCTCGATATCTCCTTTTTGTGCAGCAGAAGCCTCCTGTCTCTCATCGGATCCTTGTTAAAAATGTTTCCGAATTCGTAAGGACTTATATGCATGCCGCAAAGAAAGACCTCCCCGTTTCTTACCTCCGCGAAGGAATCTTTCATATTGACTTTGCCCTGGCGGAGCGATTTTACCTCCGTGCCTGCGAGTTCGATCCCGCATTCGATCTTCTCTTCAACGAAAAAATCGTGCAAAGCTTTTTTATTCTGCGATATGATCTTTACTTCTTTTTTGTCCAAAATCCTTTTCTCCGAAACGAACAGGTCCAATATGAATGTTCGCGTCTTCCCGTATAAAAATCCCTTTTGATTCACAAAGACGGCCCTGCGCAATCGTAAAAAGGCGCAAAACCGTCTTCGCTTCTTTAGTTGTTACTTAGCATAATCGACCGCTCTGGTCTCCCTTATGATAGTGACCTTGATCTGGCCGGGATATTCCATCTCTTCCTCGATCTTCTGGCAGATCTCTCTCGCTTTGAGGGTCATTTCCTCGTCGTTTACGTTCTCCGGTTTGACCATGATCCTTATCTCACGGCCCGCCTGGAGGGCGTATGTTCTCTCTACTCCGCTGAAGGAATTCGCTATCGCTTCGAGCGATTCAAGTCTCTTTATGTACGATTCAAGCGTTTCTCTTCTCGCTCCCGGTCTTGCCGCCGAAATGGAATCGGCCGCCTGTACGAGCACTGAGATCACGTTCGTCGGTTCAACATCTCCGTGATGCGCCATTATCGCATTGATGACTTCGGGCGGTTCCTTGTACTTCTTCGCCAGATCAGCTCCGATCGTAACATGTGAACCTTCAACTTCGTAGTCTATCGCTTTTCCGATATCATGGACAAGGCCCGCTCTCTTCGCGAGGTTTATATCCTCTCCGAGCTCGGCAGCCATCACGCCGCAGAGTCTCGAGACTTCGAGAGAATGCTGGAGGACATTCTGTCCGTAGCTCGTTCTGAACTTAAGTCTTCCGAGCAATTTAACGATCTCCGGATGCAGTCCGAAGACGCCTGATTCGTAAGTCGCGTTTTCACCGGCCTGGCGGATGACTTCGTCAACCTCTTTTTTGGCCTTCTCCACGATCTCTTCGATGCGCGCCGGATGTATCCTTCCGTCTACTATAAGTTTTTCGAGGGCTATCCTTGCGACTTCACGTCTTATCGGATCGAATCCCGAGAGGATAACGGCTTCAGGCGTATCGTCGATGATGAGATCGACGCCTGTGAGCGTCTCGAGGGCTCTGATGTTTCTTCCCTCACGTCCTATGATCCTGCCCTTCATATCGTCATTCGGCAGCGCCACGACAGATACTGTCGTCTCCGAGACATAATCAGACGCGCATTTCTGTATCGCGGTTGAAATTATATCTTTGGCTTTTGCCGATGATTCTTCTTTGAGTTTCTGTTCATAATCTTTCAGCAGTGCAACCTTTTCGTGCTGCAGTTCCTTGTCCATATTGCTCAAAAGGATCTCTTTCGCTTCTTCTTTGCTCATCGAAGATATTCTTTCGAGTTCCGTGTTCTGCTGCTGAATGATCTCTTCGATCTTCGTCTCTCTCTGTGCGAGTTCCTCTTTTTTCTTGTTCAGCTCGCTCTCTTTGGCGTTAACAGTTTCCATTTTCGAGTCCAGGCTCTCTTCCTTTTGAAGTATCCTGTTCTCGTTTTTCTGGATCTCGTTCCTTCTGTCCTTTATTTCTCTTTCGAGGTCGATCCTGCTTCTGTGGATCTCTTCTTTTGCGGACAAAAGCCACTCTCTCTTCTTGTTTTCGCCTTCCCTTGATGCTTCTGCTATTATCCTGTCGCGTTCTTCCTCGACGCTTCCTATAAGCGCTTCGGCTTCCTTTTTGCGCAACTCATATCCAGTCTTAACGCCCTTCTTATGGGCAACAACACCGCAAATGATACCGGTGATAACAGCCGCAACTATGGGGAGAGCGATCAGCAGAACGGTCGTAAGAGTCGGATCGATTGCTGCTAATAAATAGCTTGTTTTAAGCATTCATAACACTCCCATTCATATTGATTTGTCTAAGTACACATTATTATAAAATTACCGATTTTTCAGATGTTAATTTATAAAAATGCGGAAACATAGTCCAAAGCTAATATTATCATTTCCGATCGTGTATGTCAAGGGCGAACTTGCATATTTCACGAAATGTTATATAATTTTAACAAAACACGCGCGTGTTTACGCGTTTTTATGCGTTTTTCACGGAAAAAGACGGAGGCAGTCATGAAAGATTTCATCGTCAGGATGTATAAAAAATATGAGAAGTTCATAAAATTCTGCGTAGTCGGCGTTCTGAACACGATCGTCACTTACGTTGTGTATTATATTCTTGTTCGCTTTGCGGGCATGGAGCCCAGCGCTCTTCCCTTCAAAGAGACCCCGTTCTGGACATGGCTTCTCAGTTTTATCGTCTGCGCAAATACGATCGGAGATATCGCGGGAGGTGTCAACAGTTATTTCTGGAACAGCCGCTGGGTATTCAAAAACAAGAGTTTCCGGTCTGTTCCGAAATTCATTCTTACTTTTATCGTTTATATGCTCATATCCGCAGCGCTGATGTTCCTCTGCGTCAGAGTCATAGGCATGAACAAATACGTCGCCAAGATCATCGTCATTCCGATCACGACTGTAATAAACTTCTTTATGAGCAAGCTTTTCGCGTTCAGAAAGAAGAAAGAAAAAACGGAAAAAACGTCTGAAGAGGCAAAGGAAGAAGGATCAGACGGGGACTTGGAGGAGAAACAATAAAAATTTTTCTCTCAATGCTTGACATTGCGCGAGATTAATGTATAATTTGACTTGTCAAAAGCGACGACGGAGACGTTTTCAGCGGTTTGACAGCATACAGAGAGTTCCGTACGGTGAAAAGGAACGCTGTTTCGCTGAAGAAGATCACTCCCGAGCTGATGCGCAGAAAGCTTTTTACGAAAGTGAGTAAGTGTATTCCGGTGGGCACCGTTATATGCCGGGGTTTGTATGAACCGCATTTCAATTTGAGTGGTATAACGCAAGAAGATATCCTGCGTCTCAATTGGAGGCGCGGGATTTTTATATGAAAAGGATGTGCGGAAAATGGCATTGTACGAGCGTTATGTCAACAGGACCGAATTCAAGGACTACGATGATTTCAAGAAGAACTTCAAGATCAACGTGCCAGAAACTTTTAACTACGCATACGACGTTGTGGATGTTCTCGCGGAGGAAAAGCCGAACGAAAGAGCTCTTGTCTGGTGCGACGACACGGGTGAAGAGCGGATCTTTACCTACAAGGACATCATGGAATACACGAACAGGACAGCAAACTTTTTGACGCGTATAGGCATCAAAAAGGGCGACAAAGTCATGCTCATATTAAAAAGGCACTACCAGTTCTGGTACACTTTGATGGCGCTTCACAAGATCGGCGCCGCGGCTGTGCCTGCCACTCACCTTCTGACACCTAAAGATATAGTCTACAGAAACAATCAGGCGTCCGTAAAATGCGTCATATGCACTTCGGACCACGATTTCGCGAATAATGTAGACGCTTCCCTTCCCGAGTCCCCGACTTTGGAGCTTCGCGTTTTCGCCGGCGGCCACGGCGCGAAAGAAAGAAAAGGCTGGCTCGATCTCGACAAAGAGATCATGAAGGAATCGGCAGTCTTTGAAAAAAGGACAGGCGATCTCGCGCCAAAGCCCAATGACGCGATGCTTCTGTATTTTACCTCCGGAACATCGGGACAGCCGAAAATGGTAAAACACGACTTCCTCTACCCTCTCGGTCACATCATAACAGTTTGCTTCTGGCATCAC
This sequence comes from Mageeibacillus sp. UBA1257, assembly GCA_002308775.1. Lineage (GTDB taxonomy): Bacteria > Bacillota > Clostridia > UBA1212 > UBA1257 > UBA1257. The sequence goes on along the minus strand of DBVT01000074.1, from coordinate 6,876 downwards.
GCAGTAGAAGGCGGGCTTCACCTGACGGTCGCCGAGACAGGATGGGCGAAAGCCGTCTGGGGCAAACTGTACGGACAATGGCTCGCGGGAACGGCTATTTTCGTATACGATATGGACAAATTCGTGCCGAAAAACCTCCTCGAGAAGATGGAAAAATACAAGCTTACAACGTTCTGCGCTCCTCCGACGATCTACAGGTTTATGATCAAAGAGGATCTGTCTCAGTACGATCTTTCTTCCCTTCGCGAGCTCGCAGTCGCGGGTGAGGCTCTGAATCCGGAAGTATATTACCAGATGCTCAAGGCTACGGGCATAAGAATGAGAGAGTGCTACGGCCAGACTGAAGTCATTTCTCTCGTATGCACATTCCCCTGGATGGAACCGAAACCGGGCTCGATGGGTAAACCGGCAGCTTGCTACGACGTTGATATAATAGACGATCAGGGCAGACACTGCTTCCCAGGTGAAGTCGGAGAGATCGTTATCAATACAAAAAACGGCAAACCCGTGGGAATGTTCGACGGATATTACCGCAATAAGGAACTGACCGAAAAAGCATGGCACGACGGATATTATCACACCGGCGACCTCGCGTACATGGATGAAACGGGATATTACTGGTACGTCGGACGCGCGGATGACGTCATAAAAAGTTCCGGTTACAAGATCGGGCCTTTCGAAGTCGAATCCGCTCTTATGGAGCATCCGGCCGTTCTCGAATGCGCGATCACAGGCGTTCCCGACGATCTGAGAGGTCAGGTCGTCAAAGCGACCATAGTTCTCGCAAAGGGCTACGCTCCTTCGGAAGAACTCGTCAAAGAGCTTCAAAATCATGTTAAAAAGGTCACCGCGCCTTACAAATACCCGCGCGTAGTCGAATTCGTAGACGAACTGCCGAAGACCATCAGCGGTAAGATAAGAAGAGTTCAGATAAGAGAACAGGACAAAAAAGGCTGAACGAGTCAGCCTTTTAAATGAACTGTAATTGTACGGATCTCACAGTTTTCTTCTCTTCATATTCTCTTTTTCTTTCAAAAGCGATCTGACAGAACTGCTCTGAACGGAATTTTTATTCTGAGTCGGAGCTGTTTTTTTCTG
>DBVT01000074.1:1471-5737 GCA_002308775.1 Mageeibacillus sp. UBA1257 | reverse complement strand
GACGCCGCGAGAGCGGGATTTTGAGCCTTTGTTTCTTTTTCTTCCGCAGCTGCGTTCTGCTTTTTATTCTTTTCGGAAATGTCCGGAACGGCTGCGTCTTTTGCGGATGCTGCGGCAAGCTTCGCTTTTTTCTTCTCTTCCCGTTTTTCTTTTGCTTTTGCGAGCGCCTTTTTAATGCCTGCGAAAGATATGTCGAGTCTTCTGATCGCGATATCAGCCAGCAGCAAGACGAGAGCGGCTATGAGGAAAGGTACGGTGAATTGCAGGCTTTCTCTCACGCCCTCTGTTTTTATCCTGAGGATGTCCTCTATATTCGTCCAGTCGGCAAGTCCTCCGGTCTCCTTGCAGACAGCCTCGACGCTGCCCGTATTTTTGAGGAAAACGTCGTATTCATCGCTGTATTTTACAGCGAGGGCGCCTTCTTTGCCCATGACGATCTCACCGGCACTGTCTTTCTGTGTTACGCTCGCAACATAGCTTCCCTCTTCCTCGAGGTAAAATTCTCCCGAATACTGCCCGATACCCGTCTGGACAAGAGATATCGTGAGTTCCTTGCCTGAAGGAGAAATGATGACCGCCTGAGTGTCGTATGAGTTTTCACTGTCAGGAGATGTCGCGACTATGCGGCCCTTGTCTCCCTCTCTTACTATACTGACGGATCCTGATTCCGAGCTGTCGTCAGAAGGCAGTATCCACGCGATCATATTCTCGATCAGCTGCCTTCCGTTTTTCGACGCGAGCATTTTTGAGGACCATTTGCCGTTAAGATCGGACATGAACGATGCCGTTTTACCGAGACCGTACTGCCAGGACGCGAGGATGGTTTTTCCTTCATCATCCGTTATATGCTGCGACGCGAGGTCCTTCATGGACGTCAGAACGTATCCGTCGAGTTCCGGCAATGATGAGACCTCGGTGAACATCGAAGTGTACTCCTTCGCCTGAGGAGTAAAAGTTTTATTTATCACATATCCTTTGTTGAGCGCCTGACGCGTCTGTTCGAAGATTATCTGAGGGAGCTTGTCGACTTCCTTGACTGTGGTCACGGTGCCTCCCGTAGCGTCGGAGACCTTTTTAAGAAGAGCCGTTTCGGCATACTCGCCTACTGCTATCGATGTGACAGTGATCTTTCCGTCAGACAGCTTCTTGAGGAACGAAGCGGCTTCGACCCTGTCGCCGTCAGCGGGCTGGCCGTCCGTGAGAAGGATTATATGTTTTGAGGATTTTGTGCTTTCGGAGAGCGCCTTGTATGCCTCCTGCATAGCAGCATAGAGCATCGTGCCGCCGCCCTCCCTTATGGAAGCGACCTTGCCCTGGACCTCTTTTTTATTCTGCGCAGAAGTCGGTTTCGATATCCATACGGCATTGTCTGAAAAAGCGATGACTCCGACTTCGTCTACCGGTCTTAAAATGCCTATCGAGTTTATCGCGCCCTGTTTCGCGAGTTCAAGCGGACTTCCCGGACCCATGCCCATACTTCCCGAGTTGTCTATCAGAATCATCAGAGACATGTGAGCGAGCGACTGCTCGTCTTTGGCAGTCATATCGACAGGCAGTATTTTTTCAAGGTCAGATTCCGCCCATCCTCCGACGGCGTACGAGCTGTCTCCTCCCGTCGTTAAAACGCCTCTCCCGAGTTGCCTGACATAGACCTCGAGCAGGCTGTCCCAGTTCTCCGGGAGGTTATATTTCGGGGTGTTCATCAGCACGACGGCGTTGTATCTGCGCAGTTCGGAAATATTATCAGGCACTCCCGAAGGCGGAACTACGACTGTCTGGACAGTATCGCCGATCAATTTTACCAGCTCGTGCGATTCAGTTCCCGTACCGTCCACGATCAGCACTTTAGGAGTTCCGAGTATGTTTATGAAATTATATACGGTGTTGTTTTTCTTCAGCGAGTCCCCTTCGGCAGTGATCTCTGCCGAATACGAGACGATACCGGCAGTTTTTGCCGTGTCTTTGAAGACGAATCTGTTCGTGCCCTTCGTGAGTCTTACCTGCTGCTTCGCGGCGAGTGACATATCACTGAAAAGAGAGAGATCAGCGTTGCATTCGAGGGAACTTTCGACTGTGACCGTTATGCTGAAATCCTCGCCGTTGTAAACAACTTCGGGCGTTTTAAGATCGGTGAGCTGGATCTCGCTCAGGGCGTTTCCTGTCTCCTCGATTATCGCGTCCACGCGTATGTTTTTCCTTATCAGTATGGGAGCGGCTTCCCGAACTCTCTTTATATTCTCCTTGCCGTCCGTCAGTACGATTATCCTTTTGTTGGTCTCTGCAGGCATCATGGCCGCTGCTTTTATGAGAGCGGAATATATGTCGGTGTAATTGCCCGAAGGAGCCGTTTCAAACCCGGTGAAAGATATTTTATTCTTCAGCGGGATCTCGTAAAAAGAATCGTATCCGAACGTTAAAAGTCCCACATCTGTCTTTTTATCTGCGAATTTCTGTGCTTTTTTAACGTAATCGGCGAATTTCTCGCTCACATTTCTCGTCGAATCAGAAAGATCCGCGACAACTATCACGGAGTTTCTGTCTGTTTTACGAACTGCGGTGAAACCGGAGAGAACTCCGACCGCAAGAGTAAGAGCGAGCGCGCGGCAGACGAGAGATACTATGAATTTATTCGAAAGATTTCTCTTCTTTGCTTTTCTTGCAAAAGGAAAAACGGTGAAGAATATCACCGGAATGAACAGAAGCAAAAACCACGGATGCTGGAACTCAATATTCACGGTAATACACCCACCATTCCGCCATTAAAATCAACAGGGCAAGTATGATCAGATAAGGCCAGATCTCAGCCTGACCTTTGAATTTGCCTTTCGCGATATTTCCGCCTTCGCCTGTTATGACTGTACCCGCCATCGATGATTCTGATTCCGGAATCGAAGCGATGACGTAACCCTTTATATTTGTGACGTTTTCCTTTCCGTCTGTCGTCTTTTTGACTGCCTGATCAATTTCGTAGATTCCGGGCAGATCGAGCCTCAACTGTGATACAGGGAAAGGAGGCGCGAGAGTCACTTTTTCTCCGTCGGGCTTCGTCACGGATACTTCCGTGGAATACGCGAGAGCCCTTATTTCAGGCATCGAACCTGTCACGTACAGTCCGTTTCCGTCTGTCATCTCAGGCATCGAATAAGACGCGAGATTCTGCATGAGTATCGGGAATTCCTTCAAAAGAGGCAGATTGCTGTCGTGGATATCGAACGCAAACGCAGCGAATCTCTGACCGTTTTCCTCAGTTTTTACGGCTATCGCAGGGTAAAAACCGCACAGAGCGACCATATTCCACGATTCGTCGCATTCAAATTCGAGGAATTTTGCCAAAGCGACTTCCTTCAGATTCACATATTCCGCGATATCCGCGGCAGTCTCCGTATCAGCTGCCGAAAGAGCAGTTCCTTTTATCAGGCTGCCCTTTTTAATGCCGGGTATGTCCTTGTCCGGAGCGAAGAACCATACTGCTCCGTGGTCCGGAACGACCTCCGGGACAAAGCAGTCGAAAATGATCAGGTCGTAATCTGATTTTTCGAGAGCGTTGTAATCTGCGGGCTTTGCCTTGTACAGTTCGTATCTTCCGAGAGCGTTGAATATCTTCTCGAGGAAGAAGCTTTGGTCGCTCACGATGAACACCTTTTTCTTTTCATTTTGAGTGAGAGGGATGCTCAGCGAATCGTCTTCGGGCAGTATATCTTTGTCTTTTATTTTAACAGTCGCGAGAGAATATGAGGGAGATATGTTCTTCCAGAACACTCCGACAGTCTCGCCTGCTTTCAGTTCGACCTGTTTTGCGTCTGTAAGCCTTCCGTCGCAGTAGAGCTCCAGAGTAACTTTTCTGTCTGTCGAAAAACTTTCCACGCTCGAAAGAACGGTGAAACCTGTCTCGTCACCTGCGCAGCTCATGTTTTTTACGGCTGTATTGTTCTTAGACGATGCCACATTTATCACTTCTATCTCGGGACCCAGATCTGACGTCTCCACCGCGCTGTCAGTATAGACCGTGATCAGCGACCTTCCCTCTTCCGATTTCATACTCTGCGCAAGTAAAACGGCATTGTCCATATCGGAGCCTGCATAGCCGCATTCGTACGATCTGATGGCTTTTTTGATATCTATCCTGTTTTCGGAACCGGTGATCGCAGGAATGACGGAATCGCCCGCGAAGATCACAGACATCTTTTTGCCCGGCCGCAGTGTGTCTGCTGCGGAGACTGCTTCCTTCACTGCTTTTTCGAATCTCGTACTGCCGTCTTCCTCCGC
>DBVT01000074.1:0-1346 GCA_002308775.1 Mageeibacillus sp. UBA1257 | reverse complement strand
GTTTTCTGCCAGAGTAAAACACTCGGTATCCTGAGTTCCTTGTGTTTCTGTTTTAATATATACAGGGCGATGAGCGCCGGTACGGCGATCAGCGATATCAGTCCCCAGGGGTTTAATAATTCCACGTTCGGCGCTCTCCTTTTCTGAAAATTTAAATGATTGCAGCGCGACTTTTGCGCGGCGTCAGCCAATCACTCCGACAGCTGTTCCTCTTTCGAGCATCACCGTTTCGACGTCCTCGTCAGAGACTGCCGGAAGGTAGTAGATACCCGTTTTAAGGCAGAATCCTTTGATCTCCTCGAGATATGCTTTCAGAGCCTTCTGATATGTCTCGAGCGTTTTCGAGTTCGCGTCTATGTCGCAATAAGATCCGTTTTCGCTGTCGGTGAGCCTCAGCCTGCCTGACATCTGCGGCTCCATCTCTTCCCTCGAGAGAACGTGCACGAGCACGACCTGCTGCTTTTTAAAAAGCAGATATTTGAGCGCTTCCGTGTAATCCTCTCCCGTCATCAGATCAGTGATTATTATCGAAGCGCCCGTATTTCCGGATAGGCCTTTAAAGCCTCTCAGCGACTCTCCAAGGCGTGTCTCTCCTCCAGGCGATATATTTTCCATTTTTTCTACAGAACGGTAAAATGAGGCCTTTCCTGCCATCTGAGGGCATATTTCGAACGTTTTACCGTCTGACAATCCGGTGATCGAGACCCTGTCTGTCGCCTGAGCAGAAAGATACGCGAAAGCAGCGGCTATTTTAAGAGCCATGCGGGCCTTTGTCTGACTGCCGAAATCCATCGATCCGGACATGTCCACAAAGATGTTCGTAGTCAGTTGCTTTTCGTCGAGAAACAGCTTTATAAAGAATTTTTCGAATCTTCCGTATGCGTTCCAGTCGATGCGCCTGAAGTCGTCTCCCTGTATGTACTCTCTGAAATTCGCGAATTCGACAGTGCTCCCATGCATTTTCGACCTTCTTCCTCCGCTGTAGAGGTTGTTGATCGCCGTCGTAAAACGCAGGGACATACTGTCCAGTTTATTGAAAAATTTATCGTCGAATAATTTTTCAGCCATTATTTTTTAGGAGCGTTCTCCTCTATTATCTTCGATACGAGTTCGTCGCTCGTGAGACCTTCCGTTATCGCCTCGAAATTCGGAGCGATCCTGTGTCTCAGAACAGGATATGCAAGCTCGCTGATGTCTTCCTTCGATACGTTGAATCTTCCTTTCATGAGCGCTCTGACTTTAGCGCCGGAAATTATAGACTGGGCTGCTCTGGGGCTCGCTCCGTATCTGAGATATTTCGTCGCCGTGCTCTCTTCTCCCGCGTTTTCCGGATGCGTAGAAGATAT
>DBVT01000012.1 GCA_002308775.1 Mageeibacillus sp. UBA1257 | reverse complement strand
AGTATTCAAGAAACGACCGGAGGCAGACAAGTTGAATATTTTTTGGAACGATTTTACGAATAAGATTTACGGAATGGTTGCGGGAGCGTCGCTCGGAGGGGCGGCGAGGGGAGATGAAAAGTACCTCGAATTCGGCAATCCGGTCTACACGGCGCTTGATGTTATAATGCCTGCCGTAAGGACGATAGAAGACTGCGGAATGAATTTTTCGCCTATGGATATGGCTGAACACTATTCTGACGCGGGAGTGATCTATTCTGAGGAATACGCATATTTCAAAAGGAATTTCGGACTCGGACTCAGGCCCCCGTATACAGGGATATACGGCAACCCGTACAAGGACAATTTTACGGGAACGCTGAAGGCCGGATTCTGGGGGACGATGGGTGCCGCAAATCCGGCGCTGGCCGTAAAAATATGCGAGAAAGCAAAATGCATCGAGACAGGCAAAGAGGCGTTCGAGGCGGAAAAATATTTTACCGCGATGGCGGCGCTTGCGTATTCGTCAAAAAGCTCGATGAGGACGATGAGGGAACTGATACTGAAATCGTTTGAATTCATCGAGGAAAAGAGCATAGCCGGAAGCGTGATCTCCGACGTCATTTCATGGTGCGACCCGAAGGAAACAAAGGCGTTTGTCACGGGGAATATAATCAAAAAGTACGGAAGCGCGAACAGGAAAGATTTTAAGCAGAATCTCGGACTTGTCGTCGCGGCTCTCATACTCTGCGAAGGAGACATGGAGAGGATGACGGAGTTCGTCAAAAATTCGAAGATAGGCTATCCCGAATACTGCCTGTCGCTGATAGGAGAGATCATCGGGATCATAGAAGGCGGCTCGCAGCTCGATCAGAAATACAGGATCGCGTCAACGGTATACATCCCTTACGGCGTGGCTTCAGACGAAGGTAAAAAGCTCTCCGCCGTCTCGAAAGACATAGCGCTCGTTTCGCTTATGTTCTACGCGGCGAACAAAAAGCTCACGATGAAGGACGCGCCTGTCGCGAACGCTCCGAAAAAAGGGAACTCGAAGAATCTGTATTTTACGGTGGAATATGAGAACGACGATCCGCTGATCGAACCCGGACAGAGTAAAAAAATAAAACTCGTTTTGAACAGAACGGGCAACGCGAAATTCAAAGGAACGGTCAAATTCGTCCTTCCCGAAGGCTTCAGTTCGAAAAAGGAAACGACAGCCGTCAAATCGGGGGTCATGGCTAAAAACCCCGAAATATCGGTGATAATGGCCAAAAACATACCGCTTGTGATGGAAAAGAACATCATTACGGCAATTATCCAGTTCGGTGACAGGGATATAGCGGAAGAAAAGATCGGCCTCCCCGGAGCCGCGGTGTTCAAAACGTACGGACCGTTCAGCGAGCCGTACGACAACTCCGGCACGGCGCCGAAAGCTGTCGGCCGCGGCGCACAGGAGAGAGTGTTCACGAACCATTATAACGAGATCTACAACCTCACGGCCGATATAGACAGGGAATACCTGGAAGCGCAGCTCATCTCGAACGCGAACCTCGGAAGCGGCTTCATCGGCGATCCGCGCTACGTAAAGAAAATGGTCTACTCAAAAGGCGAAACAATAAAAGTCGACAATTTCTGCGGATTCGAAGGTCCTTGCGTCGTATACATCGAGCGCGACATTTATTCTGAAAAGGAGCGTAACGTCAGGATAGAGATCGGATGCAGCGACGCGTTCAAACTCTGGCAGAACGGAGAGCTTATCGCAAGATCAGACAAACCGGAATATTTCACAGGCAAGAACGCGATAATCGACGATGTCATCCTTCGCAAAAACGAGAACAGATTCGTATTAAAACTCCTGAGAAACAGCGGTCCTTCGGATTTCTCGATGACCGTCTTCGACGACCTCACAGGCAGAAAAAAGAGCGACATCCTGACAGACCTCGGATCGTATCAGTGATCGGGTAAAACACCTTCCGAAAACAGTCCGCCAAACTTTGTAAGGGCCTGTATGATTCATGACGACACAGCAAGTGACAAAAAGGCTCAGCGAGCCTTTCAACATAGGTAAAATCGAACTTAAAAACAGGGTGCTCCTTGCGCCTCTCGCAAGCGTGGCCGACAGGGCCTTCCGCGAACTGTGCAGAGAGAAGGGAGCATCTTTGTCGTGCTCCGAAATGATAAGCGCCAAAGGCGTTCATTATAAAAGCGACAAAAGCCTCGAACTTGACGATCACGGTCCGATCGAATCACCTTTTGCCGTCCAGCTGTTCGGCCGCGACCCGGATATTATGGCTGAAGCGGCTGAAAAATTTGTCGAGCGCGGGGCTGACATTATTGACATCAACATGGGATGCCCCGTGCGGAAAGTGACTTCCAACGGCGAGGGCTCAGCCCTCATGAACGAGCCCTCTCTCGCGGCTGACATCGTCTCCGCGATCGTCCGCCGCGTCAATGTGCCCGTCACGGTCAAGATCCGCCGCGGTTACGTGACGGGCGATGAAACTGCGCCGGCCGTCGCATCCATGCTCGAACAGGCCGGCGCGTCCGCCATTGCCGTACACGGGCGTTTCCGCGACGCCCTCTACTCAGGTAAAAGCGACCCGGGCGTCATCTCTCGCGTCAAAGCTTCCGTCTCCATACCCGTGATAGGCAATGGGGACATAAGATCGGCCGAGGATGCCGGCCGCATGCTCGAGGCGACCGGCTGCGACGCTGTTATGATCGGTCGCGGCGCGCTCGGGAATCCGTGGATCTTTTCAGAGCTCCTCGGCGCACCGCCTTTTATCAAGTCGGCCGCTCCGGACGAATTTCTGCGCATGATCGAACGTCATTATGCCGCCGAGATCGCCTACAAAGGCGAGGATACCGCTGTTCTCGAAATGCGCACGCACCTTTCCTGGTACTTAAAAGGTCTCCGCGGCAGTGCCTCTCTTCGCGACGCAGTCTGCCGTGAAACTGACGTCTCAAAAATTCTCACCCTCATCAAAAACTGCATCGGGCAAAATAAATAGGAGCTACGCTCAGGCGTTTTTGAAACTGTCGACAAGCTCCAA
>DBVT01000023.1:13596-13743 GCA_002308775.1 Mageeibacillus sp. UBA1257 | reverse complement strand
TTTTTCCCCCATTGTTCTATAATATCTCCAGACTTATAATACTTCCGGAGGTATTGAAATGAAAAAGATCAAAGTCGGCATTATCGGAGTCGGAGGAATATCGGAGGTCCATATCGCGGGATATCTGAGAAACCCGAATGTTGAGCT
>DBVT01000023.1:0-13549 GCA_002308775.1 Mageeibacillus sp. UBA1257 | reverse complement strand
GAACAGAGACTGAAAGAAAAAGGTGAAAAATACGGCATAACGAGGCTTTTTACAGATAAAAACGAGATGCTGAAGCTCAAAGAGATCGACGCTGTGAGCGTGTGCACGTGGAACTGCGCGCATGCAGAATGCACGATAGCGGCGCTGAAAGCGGGAAAGCATGTCTTATGCGAGAAGCCGATGGCTATGAATGCCGAAGAGGCGGAAGCGATGCAGAAGGCGGCGGAGGAGAGCGGCAAGTTGCTCGAGATCGGTTTTGTAAGAAGGTTCGGAAACGACTGCGAAATAGTAAAAGATTTTATCGACAGCGGCTTTTTCGGCGACATATATTACGCCAGAGCGATGTATACGAGACGGCACGGCTGTCCGGGAGGCTGGTTCAGCGACAAAAAGAGATCGGGAGGCGGCCCGCTGATAGACCTCGGAGTGCATGTCATAGACCTTGTAAGATATCTCGCGGGATGTCCGAGACCCGTGTCCGTTTACGGGGTGACATTCGATAAGCTCGGCAACAGGCCGGACGTAAAAATGGCACCCGGTTCGTGGCTCGCGGCTGATGCCGGAAATACGTCTGACGTAGAGGATTTCGCAACGGCTTTGATCAGATTCGATAACGGTTTTACCGTATCGATAGAGGCGTCGTTTGACCAGAATCTGCCCGGAGAAGGCACGATCAACCTGCTCGGAACGAAAGCCGGAGCGTCTCTAAGCCCCGATCTTAAAATGTATACCGTCATGAACGGTTATCTCGCCGATGTTCAGCTTGACATGCCGACTGCGCTTGGATTTGAGGGTCTGTTCGAAAAGGAGATCGACCATTTTGTCGACTGCATTGTAAACGGCACAAAATGCATTGCTCCCGCCGAGGACGGTGTCATCCTGATGAAGATACTGACGGCGATATACGAATCCGCGAGGACCGGCCACGAAGTGCTGATAAAGTGATAAAGAGCGTCAAAAAGTGACAATATTTGGCTGAATAGGAGAAAAATATGTCAAACGGTGAAAGATTGAAAGTTGCGACGATAATGAATTTCGTGCGCCAGTGCGAGCCGCGCGACGCGGAAAACGACAAGGTGCTTTTCGATACGACGAGGAAGCAGCTCGAGTTCTGCGTAAGATCGGGCAAGGACCACACGTTTTTACTGCAGTACGATACGCTCTGCGACGACAGATACATCGAACTTTTTAATAAAAAAGCGACGAAGCAGACGGAGGTCGGACTGTGGTTTGAGATAGTGGAGCCGCTCACTTCGAAAGTCGGACTCGAATACAGAAGCGAATACGGCTGGAAGTGGGACTGGCATATCATCCCCGGTTTTTCCATGGCTTACAAGACGAATGAAAGGGAGATGCTGATCGACGAGGCAATGAGAAAATTCAAGGAGCGTTTCGGAGAATATCCGAGAACAGTCGGAAGCTGGCTCATAGACACGCATACGGTAAATTATTTGACGGAGCATTACGATATCGACGCGTTCTGCATCTGCCGCGACCAGACGAATACTGACGCATACACGCTCGTCGGAGGGTATTTTAACCAGGCATATTATCCGTCGAAAAACAATATGTTCACGCCTGCGCAATCCGCGAAATACAGGATAAATACGCCCGTTTTCAGACTGTTGGGACCTGATCCGATACACAACTACGACGGTCCGAAATACGGCTCGCCTGAGAAGGAAGGGCACGTCTGCTGGACTCTCGAAGCCGTCTGGGACGCGGGTAAGGACGAGAAAATGGCCGAGTGGTATTTCAATACGTATTACGAGAACGAAGACCTCGGTTTTTCATACGCGCAGCTCGGTCAGGAGAACAGTTTCGGCCTTTCGGACCTCGTCACACCTTTAAAAATGCAGCTTTCAAAGCTCGACAAACATGAAAACATCAAATATCTTAAAATGAAAGACGCCGGCCGCGCGTTCAAGGAGCGCTATCCGAAAAAGACTCCCGCGACCTGCGTTGCAGCCTTGGACAACTGGGACAGTGAGGACATCCAGTCCGTCTATTACGACAGCCAAAATTACACCGCGAACATATTCAGACATGGCAAAAAACTGTTTTTCAGGTCATTTTACCTGTTTGACGAGAAAGTTCCGGACCATTATATCGAGAAGCCCTGCAAGACATTTTACGCTGTTTACGAGAACCTGCCGATAGTCGATACAGTCACGTGGGCAGAGAAGGAAATGGACGCCGGGATGACGATCGACGAATGCGTCGAGCCTTTCACTGTATCAAGATCGGGTAAAACGAAGCTTAAGATCAAATTGAAAGACAGGACGGTAGTGAAGTTTTCCGAAGACAAGATCGAGGTAGACACCGACAGGCTCGTATACGATCCGTTTGACGCGAAAGCGAAAATGAAAGTCGCAAAAGGCGGAGAGGGCATCGAATACGAATACAACGGCGCGAAATATTTCCTCAGAGCGCAGAATGCGAAGACTTCGAAAAAGGACGGAAAAGTATTTGTGATAAAGAGGATCGACAAAGATGCGCCTGTCGCTCTGATCCCCGAAAGAAGGTAAAAATGGCAGATTTCATACCCGTGGCGGAGGGAGAATTCAAAGGCAAGGACGATCTGAACGTCTGTTATGTAGACAGAAGAGAGGACGCGCAATATTTAAACGGCGAGTGGAAATTCGATTATTTTGACGATATTCCTTCCAAAAGGCCGAGTTTGAGAAATCTGAAATACAAAGCGACTTTGCCCTCATCCATGTATATGAACATGTACGAGGCAGGTCTTTTGCCTCATCCGTATGTGGATTCAAACAGCAGGCTGTACAACAAACTGGACGAAAAGGTCTGGTACTACGGAAGAAAATTTTACGCAGACGGATCGAAAAAGGGCAAAAAAGCATATCTTTGCGCAGACGGGATAGCTTATTACTGCAAGGTCTGGATAAACGGAGAGCCCGTCGTATGCCACGAGGGAATGTTCGCCGGACCGAACGCGGAGATCACCGACTTTATCAGGTTCGGAGAGGAAAACGAGATCGTCGTCGAAGTCCTCGCGGCGAATTACGGAACTAAGGAAACGAGGAGTTTCTGGAACAATGAGGGCATCAACAGGGAGATCGTGCCGTGGAATATAATGCACGACTCTGCCACGAGTAACGGAGATTTTACGATCGTAGGGATCTGGAACGATATAAGGATCGAATATCTGGACAAATATCACATAGCCAGGCCGTATTTTACGACAAAAAGCGTATCGAAAGACGGTAAAAATGCCACTGTCAGGCTGGAGGCGGAGATCTGCGACGGACAGGCGCCTGAACTGCACGAATTTTACGGAAAGCATGCGAGCACGTTCGATCTGACACCTCTCGGAGGACTTTCTGCGAAATACAGAGAAGATTATGTGACAGTGAGGGTCTCAATAGAAGATCCGAAGAGCGGGGAAGAAGTTTTCAGATCGGAGGAGGTCGTGAAACTTCTCGACGCTTCATCATTTGTGGGGAACAAATACCCCGAAAGCCAGTTTTACGAAAGGGACATAGAGATCAGGGACCCGAAAATATGGGATCCGATGAGCAGAGAAAAAGCGAGCGTTTACAAAGCGCGGGTAGATCTTCTGCACGAAGGAAAAGTGTGCGACACTCAGAGCCTCAATCTGGGCATCCGGACTATCGCAGCGGAGCCTGCGGAGGGGAGAAAATTCAGGTCGTCCTGGAACGACTGGCAGTTCGTGATCAACGGCAAAAAGGAATTCATAAAAGGCATGAACTGGACGCCGATCGATTTCCTCTATGATATCTCGCCTGAAAAATACAGGATGAACCTCGAACTTATTAAAAATCAGGGAGTCAATATGGTCAGAGTCTGGTCGGGCGGAGGGATGCCGGAGACTGAGGCATTTTACGACACATGCGACGAACTCGGGCTTATGGTGTGGCAGGATCACTTTCCGGCGAATACGGTATCGACAAAAGGATGGCCGATGGACGTTCTGGAAAGCCAGGAGGCGCTCAATATCTACAGAATGAGAAAGCATCCGTCTCTTGCGCTTCATTGCGGAGGCAATGAGATAAATCCGTATACAGAGGGCAATGCCATGGCCATCCTGACTGTCGCCAGGCTTGCGAAGCTGCTCGATCCCGCGAGGATCTTTCACCAGGCGGCGCTCGACATGGGCAGCGCCCACGTGTACAACGACATGGAGCCTGTCTGGTTCGGCAAACTCTTCAAGGATCTGCCTTTCCTGGGAGAATCAGGCATACACAGTTTTCCTTCTATAGAGACTCTGCGCGAAGTCGTCACAGGTAAAATACTGAGTGAAAAGCTCGATCTTTCGAGCCCGGAGAATCTCGGCGCCGATCCGGGTCTGCTCAATCATTTCAGCGAATTCATACCTTCCAGAGTGCCCAGAATGCTTTCAAGAGCGTCGCAGCTCACAGATCTTAAAAATACGACTGTTGAGAAAATATCCCTCGCGACTCAGTTTGCATCGGCGGAATATTACACGTTTATGCTGCAGGCGATGAGAAGCAATTATCCTGTCACGACGGGAGCTTTTCCGTGGGTATACAAAAGACCGTGGCCGACGATAGGAATACAGATCTCGGACGGATACGGAAGGCCGCTCATTCAGTATTACGCTGTGCAGAACGCATTCTCCGATAACGCTGTGATGATGGAGCTCTCGCAGGTCACGTTCGGTCCGTGCGAGCGGCTTGAATACAAAGCGCAGATTATCAAAAACAGCATAAAAAACATCCCTTCGGGAGCCGTTTTGAAAGTGATGATCTTCTCTCCGAAACTCGAAAAAGTATACGAAAAAGAAGAAAAATGGCACGAAAATATGCTTCTGAGCGGCGATTTTGACATTCCCGAAGATTTTACGGACAAATTCTTCTTCGCTTTAGTAGAACTCGAAAAAGGCGGCAGGGCCATCTCGCAGTGCCTGTATACGCCCAAGGTGATCTCCGCGTTTGCGAGCAAAAAGGCGAGGGATGAATTCAGAAGCGGTCCGAAGGAGAATCTGTATTTCGACAAAGGTCCCTGGATGATCGACCAGCTCTTAAATTCTCCCAAAGCCTCGCTGCGAAAGAGGACGGAAGTGACGGAAGACAGCGGCGAAGTCGAAATTTCAGTCAAAAATGTATCTGATGTCCCTGCGATCTTCACGAAGATTTCGTATGACGATCCGGATTATATTTTCGCGCTGGACAAAAACTATTTCACGCTCCTTCCCGGTCAAAGCATCAGAGTAAAAGGAAAACCGGTCAAAAAAGGCAAACGTAAAATGAGAACAGACAAGTTCTCTGCGAAAGCTCTGAACAGCTGAATAATAAAGCAGACAAACAATTATTCGCGTAAAAGAGGCACATAAATGATCTTCATTTTTTTCTCGATATTGTCACATTCCGCAATGAATATCCCGAACAAGGAGATGGGCAGGCGTTTCGGAACGCTCAAAGGCTCGACGCTTATCCAGGACTTTTCGATAGTTTTCTGGGCCAGCATCGTAATGCTCTGCACAGGCGCGTTTGCGGTGCCTGAACCAAGGTTTATTTTACTGTCTCTGGCCTTCGGAATGCTCTACCTTTCCACGATGTTCCTGCACCTTATGGCGATAAAAACGGGCACCTTGGGCGACTCGACGATGATGATCAATCTCGGGCTGTTCCTCTCGGCCCTTTACGGAATATTCGTGTACAATGACAAGGTTACGATACTCACAGGCATCGGAATGGCGTGTATGCTGGCCGTAATTTTCCTTTCTATGCCCTCGAAAAGCGAAAGGAAAGAGAATCCGAACAAAGTAATATGGTTCCTCGCGGCACTCGGAAGCCTGATCTGCAACGGCGGCCTCTCGATAGTAAAAAGGATCGTCGCAGAGTTCAACAAAGGCGATGTATCGGAAACCATAGACATGAAGAATTATCTGATCTGGGGTTACGCTTTCGCGGGAGTCATCTGTCTGATAACAGCGCTTTTCGCAAGACCGCCGAAGACAACTTTCAAGACGCTTTACACCGGTAAAAATCTGCCGATCGTTTTACTTTTCGGACTGATAGCCGGAGCGGGGACCGCCGGAGGCAATCTGTTCCAGATGATGGCTATATCTCACGGCGTCTCGTCCGCGATAGTCTATCCCGTCTGCGCCGGCAGCCTTATAACTATCGGCTGGCTTATGTCTGTAATCTATTACAAGGACATCAAGATCACCGTCAAAAACGTGATCTCCCTCATTTTGTGCGTCGCAGGTATCGTAGTGACGCAGATAAAGATTTAAAGCAAAACTTATCTTCAAAATAGTTAACAATCTGCCGCATAAAAAGGTTGCATAAAAGCAACTTTCGGTGTATAATATCCGAAGATGAAATTCGGAAGGTGAATGAATTTTTTCTCGGCGGCGAAAGAAACCGCACGGCACGACGCAATAAATCTATGCGCATTGGGCATTTTTTTGCCTGCAAGAAAAAGATGTTTGAATAGATCAAGGCGATATATCAACAGAAAGATTGGTGAAATAGATGGCAAATAATCATTTAAAGGTGATACCGCTCGGAGGACTCGGAGAGATCGGCAAAAATATAACAGTCTTTGAGTCTGACAACGATATCATTATAGTAGACTGCGGCGTTGCGTTTCCCGAGGACGCGATGCTCGGAATAGACGCGGTCATACCTGATTTTACATATCTGACGGAAAATAAAGACAAGGTCAGAGCGATATTCATCACGCACGGACACGAGGACCACATAGGAGGTCTTCCTTACCTGCTGAGAGAGCTGAACGTGCCTATCTACGGAACGAGATTCACGATAGCTCTGATACAGAAAAAACTCGAGGAAACAGGACAGGACAGAACGGCAGATCTTCAGATAGTAAAACAGGGAGAAGTGGTCCTGATCGGCGATTTCGCAGTCGAATTTATCAGGACGAACCACAGTATCGCTGACGCTGTCGCATTCGCGATAACGACTCCCGCAGGACTTATAGTTCACACCGGAGACTTCAAAGTTGACTACACTCCGATAGACGGAGCGCCGATAGACCTGATGAGGCTTGCGGAGCTCGGAGAGAGCGGAGTCCTGATGCTGATGTCTGACAGTACGAATGCCGAGAGAAAAGGTTTTACGATGTCGGAGAGCACTGTCGGACAGACGTTCGAAACGATCTTCGCGAGGACGCACGGACGTATCATTGTTGCCACGTTCTCGTCAAACGTTCACAGAGTTCAGCAGATAATCGATATCGCAAGCAAATTCGGAAGGAAATGCGTCGTTTGCGGCAGAAGCATGGTGAATGTCATAGAATGCGCTGTCGAAACGGGTTATATGAAAAACACGGACGATGTGCTGATCGACATAGAGGATATGAACAATTATCCGCCTGAGCAGATAGTTATCATCACGACGGGAAGCCAGGGAGAGCCCATGTCGGCACTCACCAGGATGGCCATTTCGATGCACAAGCAGGTCGACATTTTACCCGGAGATACGGTAATAATTTCGGCAAGTCCGATCCCCGGCAATGAAAAGCCGATCGCAAAAATGATCGACGAGTTGTTCAGAAGGGGAGCTAATGTAATATATAAAGCTCTTGCGGATGTTCACGTCTCGGGACACGCCTGTGAGGAAGAACTCAAACTGATAATGACAGTCACGAAGCCTCAGTTTTTCTTCCCGGTACACGGCGAATTCAGACATCTGATCTTCCACAAGAATATCGCGCTTAAAATGGGCATCCCCGAAGAGAATATTTTCATAGGTGAAAACGGAGCCGTCATAGAGTTCAAGGACGACGAAGTAATAGCAGAAGATACGGTAACTGCGGGCAATGTGCTGGTAGACGGACTGGGGATAGGAGACGTCGGAACGATCGTTTTAAGAGACAGAAGACATATGTCGACAGACGGCGTCATGACGATCGCCTTTGCGGTCGATCCCGTAACGAAGAAGATAGTCGCGGGACCGGAGATCGCATCGAGAGGATTCATGTACCTCGCGGAAGCCGGAGACATAGTCGAAAAGATCAGAAACATATCTGTCGACCTGTTCAACCAGAAGGACGACGCTTTGAGACTCGGGGACTGGAACACGAAGAAGAATCTGATAAAAGACGCTGTTCACCAGTATATTTTCGAGACTACGAGGAGAAATCCGATAATACTTCCGATCATACTGGAAGAGGGAAAAGAACAGGAATAACTTCATCAGCAGGTGCTTCCGAATATGTTCTGTAACAGCTGACACACATTTTATGCGGCATTTCACATCAGAATGTCGCTTTTTTCCTTTCAAAGGCGTATAATAATCAATACACGTTACGGGCGGCTAACTGCCTTCCCGAATGAAGAGACGTGTTCCGGAAAGGATGATATTATGAATTACAAAGGACCGGTAGTTACTATAGTTATGGACGGCGTGGGAATAAGCCCCTGCATAGAAGGAAATGCCGTCGCGCAGGCCTGCACGCCGCTTTTGGACAGGCTGATGAAACAGTATCCCACAGTACAGCTGAAAGCTCACGGAACGGCAGTCGGACTTCCCACTGACGACGATATGGGCAACTCCGAAGTGGGTCACAACGCGATAGGCGCAGGCGCCGTTTACAGCCAGGGCGCCAAGCTCGTCAACGAGTCGATCGAAAGCGGCGATATGTACAAAGGCAAAGCATGGCAGGAGATCGTAGGCAACGTAAAAGCAAACAACAGCACTCTCCACTTCCTCGGACTGTTCTCGGACGGAAACGTTCATTCGCACATAAATCACCTTAAAGCTATGGTAAGAGAAGCCAAAGCAGAAGGCGTGAAAAGAGTCAGAGTCCACATTTTACTTGACGGCAGAGACGTAGGAGAGACATCCGCTCTTGATTACGTGCTCCCGTTCGAGGCGTTCCTCAATGAACTCAGAGACAACGGTTTCGACGTAAAGATCGCCAGCGGCGGCGGCAGAATGAATATAACGATGGACAGATACGAAGCCGACTGGAGTATGGTCGAAAGAGGCTGGAAGACTCACGTCGAAGGAGACGGAAGATATTTTAAGAGTGCGGAAGAGGCGATAAAAACTTACAGGGAAGAGACAGGCGCAATAGATCAGGATCTGCCCGCGTTCGTTATCGCCGATGAGAACGGCCCCGTAGGTAAAATACAGGACGGAGACAGCGTTATATATTTCAACTTCAGAGGAGACAGGGCGATCGAGATCAGCAAAGCGTTCGAAAATGAGGACCTCGGAAAATTCGAAAGAAAAGTTTTCCCGAAGGTCTGCTATGCCGGAATGCTCGAATACGACGGTGACCTTCACATTCCTTCGAGATATCTCGTAGCGCCTCCGTCGATCAAAAATACGATGGGAGAATATTTCGCGAAGAAGGGACTCTGTCAGCTCGCGATCTCCGAAACTCAAAAATTCGGACATGTCACATACTTCTGGAACGGCAATAAGAGCGGCAAATTCGACGATAAACTCGAGACATATATCGAAGTAAAATCAGACATCGTTCCTTTTGAACAGAGACCGTGGATGAAAGCCGCGGAAGTCACCGACGCGATGATAAGAGAGCTCATGACGGGCAAATACGACTACGCGAGAGTCAATTTCGCGAACGGAGATATGGTAGGTCACACAGGCAATCTGCAGGCCGCCATAATCGCAGTCAGTACAGTCGATCTGTGCCTCTCAAGGCTCCTTCCGGTCATCGACAAACTCGGCGGAATGGCAATGATCACTGCTGACCACGGCAACGCCGACGAAATGTTCGAGATCAAAAAAGGCAAGGTCTCATATGACGCGAACGGCCGCCCGAAGGCGAAGACCTCACACACTTTAAACCCCGTCCCGTGCATCTTTTACGACAACACGGAACACGCGTCCAAGTACGAAGTAAGAGACTTCAGAACGGAAGACGGCAAGCTCAGATTCGGGCTTTCCAACATCGCTGCGACTGTCGCGGACCTCATGGGGATCAAAAAACTGAGCAACTGGGACGAGAGCATGCTGAAATGATCTGTCGAAAAAGGTAAAATGTAAATTGCCGATCTGCATTTTGCGAGCATACGATCCGTATAATAATGGCCGCGAGGTTCAAACGGGACCTCGCGGCCATGTTTTCTCATGGACAAAAAACATCATCTATGCTACAATAGTCCCGATAACAGGAGGCGCGGCATGAAAATTCGCGGAGCTGATATAGTTGTTGAAATTTTAAAAGAGAAAAACGTTGGGACCGTTTTCGGATATCCGGGTGGGACGGTTGCTGCTCTTTATGACGCGCTGTACAAAAAAAGGGGAGAGATCAGGCATATAAGGACGGCTCACGAACAGGGAGCGGCTCACGCGGCTGACGGATATGCGAGGATGACGGGGAAGGCCTCAGTCTGCATTTCGACATCCGGTCCCGGAGCCACGAATCTTGTTACGGGTATCGCGACTGCGTTTATGGATTCCACGCCCGTCGTGTTTATAACGGGCAACGTGCCGCTTCTGCAGATAGGCACCGACAGCTTCCAGGAAGTGGATATAACGGGAATAACCATACCGATCACAAAATACAATGTGATGGTAAAGGACGGCAATGAGCTCGCGGGAGAACTGAGAAAAGCTTTTACGATAGCGGAAGAAGGAAGAAAAGGGCCGGTGCTTGTCGATATTCCGAAGGATATACTCGAGGGGCAGTGGGAGTTCGAAAAGGAACAGCTGCCAAAAAGATCCTCAGGCAAAAACGCCTGTGAAGCACGGTCAATAGACGAAACAGTTATTCAAAACACCGTAAGACTTATCGAAAACGCGAAGAGACCTCTCATACTCGCGGGCGGAGGAGTCAGAATATCCGACGCCTCGAAGGAGCTTTTGAAATTTGCCGAACTCACGGGAGGGCTTGTCAGCTGCACGATGATGGCGCTCGGAGAATTCCCGTCCAGCCATAAACAGTATGTCGGAAACGCCGGGATGTACGCGGGGGACGCGCTGAAGAAAGCAGTCGAAGAGAGCGACGTAGTGATCGCTGTAGGCACGAGATTCAGCAACAAAACAGAATTCACCGAGAAGCTCCTCAAAGGAAAAACGATGATCCACATAGACAGAGACAGAGCCGAAATAAACAAAAACGTTCCGGCAACTGAATATATAGTGGGAGACGCGGGAAACGTTTTAAACGCCTTAAACAGACGACTTGAAAAAGATACCCATAAAGTTTCGGCCGAGACGCTAAAATGGCAGGAAGAGGCTCACAACGGCTCTGAGAGGCATTTTACAGGCAAAAACGGAAGCAATTCCAAAATGACGATGGAAGAGGCTGTAAAAACGGTCGCCAAAACGGGAGGATTCGACACTGTCGTGACAGACGTCGGACTGCACCAGACGATGACGGCTGCATTTTACGGGTTCGAAAAACACGGAAGTTTCATCACGAGCGGAGGGCTCGGAACGATGGGTTTCGGTATGGGCGCGGCGATAGGCGCATATGAGGCGACAGGAGGCAGGATACTTCTGATAACGGGCGACGGCAGCTTCGGAATGGAGATGCAGGAGCTTGCGACTCTGAAGCGATACGGCATCCCTCTGACGATAATGATCATGAACAACGGCGCCCTCGGAATGGTAAAAAGCATCCAGAGATCGAGATTCGGCAGAAGATATTCCGAGACGGTGATCAGAAAAGACGAGGTCTCATATTCCAAACTTGCAAAGGCATTCGGACTCACGGCCGCGAAGGCAACAAGCGTGAAGCAGCTTGAAGAGATCCTCGAAAAGGCGAAAAACAATACGAATGACGACTGCAAAGGCGCGTTCATCATAGACTGCAGAGTAAAATGAGGGAGTGATTTTTAACATGGAACAGAAGATCCTTACTGAAAAAACGATATCCGTCGTAGTTGACAATACGACGGGCGTACTCGCGAGAGTTTCCAACCTTTTCAGCAGAAGAGGGTACAATATCGAAAGTCTGGCCGTCGGCATCACTGAAGACCCCGCGCTTTCGAGGATCACATTGATCGTGCGCTGCGATTCGAGGATGCTTGAACAGATATGCGCACAGCTTGAAAAACTCGTATGTGTCCACAAGGTGAAAGTCCTCTCAGACAGCTCGAAGGTCATGCGTGAACTCGTTATGATCAAGGTAAGCGCGCCGCCCGCAAAACGCTCGGAGATAATCGAGATCGCAAACATTTTCAGAGCGCGCGTCATCGATCTCACGCCGACGACTCTTACGCTTGAAGTCACAGGCGAAGACGGTAAAACGACGGCTCTGCTCGATATGATCAGGGATTACGGGATCATCGAGCTTGCGAGAACAGGACTTGTCGCGCTCGACAGGGGAAGCAGCAATATAAACGAGTGAGATTTTTTAGCAAATAACGAGTGATTGATATGGACAGCATGATCGTTTACGACGTTACTCTGAGAGAAGGGATGCAGAGCCCGGGAATGTCTTTTACCGTGGCGGACAAACTGCGGATAGCAAAGCTCCTTGACAATCTCGGCGTTGATTTTATCGAAGGCGGAAGCCCCTATTCAAACCCCAAGGACGAGGAATTTTTTGAGAAGATCGAGTCTCTGAAGTTAAAAAGAGCAAAGCTGTGCGCGTTCGGCGCGACATGCAAAGTGGATTCTTCTGCGGAGCAGGACAAGGGACTTATAAGCCTCGCGAGTTCACGCGCGGAATATGTCTGCATATACGGAAAAGCGTCCCGTTTCCAGGTCGAAAATATTTTAAGAACGACTCCGGAACGCAATTTGGAAGTTATCACCGAATCTGTAAAATTCATCAAAAACAGCGGAAAACACGTCTTTTTTGATGCCGAACACTACTTTGACGGCTTTAAAAAGGACAAAACATATGCGTTGGAGTGCATTAAAGCCGCGTCATCCGCCGGCGCCGAATATATTATTTTATGCGACACAAACGGCGGAATTCTGCCGCACGAACTGTCGGAAGCAGTGACTGAAACTGTCGCTGCTCTGCCGAATATAAAATTCGGTATACATTGCCACAACGACTCGGGCGTCGCAGATGCAAATACGGTCGAAGCGGCAAGGCTCGGGGTCTCCTGCGTTCAGGTATCTCTTCACGGATTCGGCGAGCGCTGCGGCAACGCGAACCTCGCGACAGTCCTCGGCAACCTGCAGCTCAAGCTCGGCTACGACTGCATCCCGCCGGAACGCATGCCGCTCCTCACGCCCTCCGTCCGCCACATCGCGGCGATTGCAAACGTCGTGCTTCCGGGCGGGCTCCCCTATGTCGGGCGCCGCGCCTTCGCGCACAAGGGCGGCATGCACATGGACGGCGTCCGCAAGGTCGCCGCCTCCTTCGAGCACGTCACGCCCGAGTCGGTCGGCAACACGCGCCGCTTCCTCGTGAGCGAGCAGGCGGGGCGGAGCGCCGTCATCGACCGCATCCGCGCCGTCGTGCCCGACATAGACCGCGACGACCCCGGCGTCGACGAGGTCGTGCGCCGCCTGAAGGAGCGGGAGCGCGAGGGCTACCAGTACGAGGGCGCCGACGGCAGCTTCGAGATCCTCATCCGCAAGACCATCCGGCCCTACAAGCCCTTCTTCGCGCTCGAGCGGCTGCGCGTCCTCGGCGA
>DBVT01000111.1:1661-4659 GCA_002308775.1 Mageeibacillus sp. UBA1257 | reverse complement strand
CATGTCGAAAAGGAATATTATTGTGAGATCTCCGGCGAACTTGACAAAAACGCTCCTGAAAAGTTCGAAAATGGTGTAAAATTAAACGACGGATACATTTGCATGCCGGCAAAGCTCGATATACGATCGGTTGAAGCGGGAGTGACGAAGGCTGTAGTGACAGTGTGCGAGGGCCGGTTCCACCAGGTAAAAAGGATGGTCGCTGCATGCGGCGGATGCGTCGATTATTTAAAGCGCATATCGATCGGAGGAGTAAGACTGGACGAATCACTGGCTTCCGGAAAATACAGAGAACTGACGCAGGAAGAGCTTGAGATACTGACAGGCAAAAGCGCGAAAAAACGACCCGATGACCGCGAGGAGATGAAAAAATGAACAGACAGACAGCTGAAAAAATAGATTTTTTCCTCGGAGGAATACTTTCGAGACTCGATGACAACGGAGACTATTTCCTGAACTGCCGCGTGGATTTTTACTCGGGAAATAAAAAATATTCCCTCGAGGCAAAATATGATGAGGAGAAGTTCGTTTTCGTCTTCTGCGGCATCAAAAAGAGCCTTTCGGACAGCGAGTTTCGCGAGTTCATAAAGGGCGAAGTCGAAAAATACGAGCGCATGGTCCTCGCCTGGAACGAGCGCGGCAAGACGATATATATCGAGGCAGACGGTAAAAAGGTCGCCACAAAAACAGCGGAAAACGCAGCTGTCAGTCTGGATGTTCCCGAGAGCGCGATGAGTGACCGCGAGTATTATATCAAGCGAGGCAAGGCGGACAAGCTGCTGAAGGTGATCGGCATCCTCGGAGACAACGGAAAGGTCAGAAATGACAAGGTCAGAAAATACAACCAGACAGATCATTTTGTCGAGCTGATCGACGGGCTTTTGAAGAATATGACACAGTCTGACAAAACTGTCGAGATAGTCGATTGCGCGTGCGGCAAATCGTACCTTTCATTCGTCCTCAACTACTATATCCGCGAAGTCCTTGGTAAAAAGTGCCATTTTACATGCATAGATTACAATAAAAACGTGATCGAAGCGTCAAAAAAGATGGCTGAGGAGCTTGGATACGCCAATATGGATTTTGTTCACTGCGACCTTCGCATGTACGAATCAGACAGAAAATTCGACCTGCTGCTTACGCTCCACGCGTGCGATACGGCAACAGATCTGGCTCTGGGATTTGCGATCGAACACGATGTTAAAAATATCGTCTGCGTGCCCTGCTGCCACCGCGAGATGAATTCACAGTATTCTATTCCGGGATTTGAAAAAGTGCTGAAATACGGTGTGATCAAAGCGAGGATCGCAGACAATCTGACAGACGGACTGAGAGCGATGTATCTCGAAGGCAAAGGTTACGACACTTCGCTGGTAGAATACATTTCTCCCCTCGACACTCCCAAAAATCTGATGCTGAGAGCGGAGAAGAAGAGAGCGCCCGATCCGAATATTCTGAAAGAGTATGACAGGATCTGCGAATTCCTCGGAACGCGACTTACCCTGAGAAACTACTGAAGCAAGACCGCATCGAGATTAAGTGAATATATTCAATCATTTTACAAGGAGATACAAAATGAAAAGATCAATACGATATGTGATCATCACACTGGTCATCTTACTGGCCGTATCATTCGCGGCATGCAAGGCGCAGAACACGAACAGCGGAAATAAAGACGGGCAGCAAACTTCCGCGACGGCCCTTCCGACACCGCTTCCGACGCCTGGATCCACAAAAATGCCCGAGATAGTTATCGATCAGAACACAAATGTGCCTGATAAAAAGGATTATACGATCCCGAAGGCGAAAAAAGCTCCCGCAATTGACGGAAAAGCGGGCGAAGGGGAATGGGACGGAGCGCTCTCGATCTCTCTGGACAATAAAAACACCTGGAATCCGGCGGGAAGCCTCGTTCAGTGCCAGGGAGGAACATTCAAATATCTCTGGGACGAGCAGGGACTTTATCTGCTTGCCGAGATCAACGACGCCGATAAATTCGCGAAGCAGCCGGAAGGAAACAGCGGCTCATATAACGGCGGCGACGGAGTCCAGATCGCGATATTCGCTGACAGCACCGTGACAGACGGCGCACAGGGCAAAATGTTCTTCTTCTCGTTCTGCCCGAAGGCGTCTGACGGAAAAGCATATGTAGGAGAGCATTTTACATACAGTGACGGTCAGACCGGTAAAAACGTTCCTGAATCTGTTATCGCTTCAAGCGAAACGGATAGCGGTTATATCGTAGAATGCAGGGTGGACGCAGCGGCTCTCGCAAGATCAGATCCGAAAGTCGTACTTGAAGAAGGCGCAAGCTTCCCGATGATCAATGTAATTCTCGACGTAAACGAGATCGGGACGCAGGGACTTTTTACTGATTCCGCCTGGTTCAACGCTCCCGCGACGAACGTTTACACGCTGGGAAAATGATCAAAACAGCGGATCCGTATTTATACACTGAGAAAGGAATCACGATCATGAGCAAAATAAGAGATATCGGACTCAAAGACGAAGGCCTCAAAAAGATATCCTGGGTAAAACGCAATATGTTCCTTCTCCCGTCGCTTGAAGAGGAATTTGCGAAAACGATGCCTTTCAAGGGGATCAGAACAGCTGTTTCCGTCCATATGGAGGCTAAAACGGCTTATCTGTGCCTCGTTTTAAAGGCGGGCGGAGCGGATGTTTACGCGACAGGCAGCAATCCGCTTTCAACTCAGGACGACGTTGCGGCGGCGCTTTGCTCTTTGGGCGTCAATATTTTTGCGACACACGGCTGTACAGCTGAAGAATACGACGGGCATTTGGCTGACGTTTTAAGCGCCAGACCGAATATAATAATCGACGACGGCGGTGACCTCGTTCATATGATGCACACGAAATTCAGGGATTACCTTCCGTACGTTCTCGGAGGCTGCGAGGAGACTACCACAGGCATTCACAGGCTGAAGGCGATGGCCGCGCAAAAAGAACTGAAGTTTCCCATGATCGCCGTGAACGACGC
>DBVT01000111.1:0-1623 GCA_002308775.1 Mageeibacillus sp. UBA1257 | reverse complement strand
GGCCAGTCCGTCTGGGACGGCATCAACAGGACCACAAACCTCCTCGTCGCAGGTAAAAACGTCGTTGTGGCAGGCTACGGCTGGTGCGGAAAAGGCGTCGCGATGAGAGCCAAAGGATTCGGAGCTAAAGTCATCGTTACGGAAGTCGACCCGATCAGGGCCCTGGAAGCTCATATGGACGGATTCGACGTCATGAGCATGGACGACGCGGCATCTTTGGGAGATTTCTTTATCACCGTAACGGGTTGCAGGGACGTGATAAGGAAGGAACATTTTACCAAAATGAAGGACAACACGATCCTTTGCAACGCGGGGCATTTCAATGTAGAGATCAATATTCCGGAGCTTGAGGAGCTTTCCGTCCGTTCGTTCGAAGCGCGTAAAAATATCACCGGCTACATTCTCGCCGACGGCCGCCAGATAAATCTTATAGCCGAAGGAAGGCTCGTAAACCTCGCGGCAGGTGACGGTCATCCCGCGGAGATAATGGATATGAGCTTTGCGATACAGGCCCTTTGCGCCGCTTATCTCGTAAAAAACGGCAGGGAACTCACAGCTGACCTTCATAAGGTGCCGGAATCGATCGACAGAGAAGTCGCCGAGCGTCTCCTCTCACTCAAAGGCATGACCATCGATTCACTCACTCGGGAACAGGAACTGTATCTCAACCAAGGACTGTAACTGATTATTTATGATCGGAATCGATCTCGATTCATAACGGGCCGCTCGGATCGGCCCGTTTTTTGTGCGGCTGCGGCGCGAAAGTGCGCCTTGCATTCCTTTCCTGCGATTGGTATAATTACCCTACGTAAAGAGGTGGTTTTCGTGGAATCGATTATCGGCAGTAAAGAAGTTTCGAAGGCTGCGATCGGGCTTGCGATCACAGGCGACAGAGAAGAAGAAAAGGAGTATGTCCGCAAAGCGGCTGAACAGGGCATTAAATGCGCGGCGGCCGATTTCGGCGGCGAGTTCATTCCTTCCGTCACGAAGATCATCGAGCGCGCTGTGACTGCTGCACAGAAGACGGGACTGATCGAAAATTCGCACTCTGAAGAAGGCGCTGTTGCCGGAGCCGCGAGAGAGGCGCTTTCGCAGGTGATGAACAAGGCGATCGGTCTCAATGTAGGAGGTAAGATAACAGTCGCGAGATACGGTGAGCACATCTGTGTCGCACTGTTTTTCGGGATTGGACTTTTGAACCTCAACGAGATAGCGGTAGGTCTGGGTCACAGGGTCGTTTGACAAAAAATACGAAGGGAAAAGGGAAAAAAGATGAATCATTTTACGATAGCGATAGACGGGCCGTCGGGAGCCGGAAAGAGTTCGATGGCGAAAAGACTGGCAAAGGAATTCGACTGCATCTACCTGGACACGGGAGCTATGTACAGGTCGTTTGCCCTTTTTACGCTGAAAAACGGCGTTGTATATTCAAAAACCGAGATCGACACGGAGAAGATCGAAGCACTGCTCGGGAAATTCAACCTCGACGTGGTTTATGAGGACGGAGCGCAGCAGATGATCGTGAACGGTGAAAACGTGACCGGAATGATCAGGACGCCTGATGTATCGATAGCGGCTTCGAAGGTCGCCGTGATACCGAAAGTGCGGCTCGCGCTCGTGGAG
>DBVT01000019.1 GCA_002308775.1 Mageeibacillus sp. UBA1257 | reverse complement strand
CGATGGAAGACCTCGACGGGATAGGCGAGGGCATTACCGAAGAGGACGCTCAAAAGTACGGGATCACTTCTCAGTTCAAATATATCATGGACTACAGAGCTCAGCAGGGATTCACGGTTATCCAGTCCCAGCAGCTTTCGACATATGTCGGAATGACCGGAAACAGCTGGATGGGCGATTCGAAGGGTGACATATTCACATACGGAGTCAACGATTTCATCCTCGAAAAATTCAAGACTCTCGACAGATATTTCGAATATATCGCTGAAAAAGGTCTTGTCCATTCGCATGCACAGTTCTCTTATCCTGAAGAACTGATCGAGGTCAACAAGAAGAAACTCACTGACGAGATGCTCGAAAAACTGTGCAGATACTGGGTCGCGAGATATTCCGCATACCCCGTAATGTGGGCGACGACTCAGGAGGGCGATGACGACTATTACGAGTACAATAAAAACACCCCCGAGACGAACAGATGGAAGGACGTATTCATCTACGTTCAGAAATACGATCCGTACGATCATCCGGCTACATGTCATCAGGAGAATGCCTGGCATACGAGAGTGCACAACTCCGCATTCAAAGATCTGGACGGTTATACTTTTTATGCGATGCAGTACTCTGTCGGAACGGGACCTGAATCGGACCAGAACTTCGAATTCCTGAAAGAGTATTACAACAACGAAGGTTCGCTGCCCGTAGTAAATTACGAAGGATGCTACGACCACTTCTGGATCGGACCTAAAGGCGCGAGGTCTCAGGGATGGTGCGCATATCTGAACGGCGTTTTCGGACACGGATACGGAATGCAGCCTATCTGGGAATTCTTCTGGGCGGCAAACGACACCAATCAGGATTCGAGATACGGTGAAACTTACAGACGTGACCAGAACTGGATCGAAGGACTCACATCTTCCGGCGGCTTTGCGATGGGTTATATGAGAACTTTCCTCGAGCAGTACGAATGGTGGAATCTCGTTCCGTGCTTTGACGGAAACGATTACTACACGCCGAACGGAACGAACTATTCAGTCGCTACAGTCGGAAACGACCTCTACGTCGGCTACTTCTACGGCTCGGGAATCTACAGATCGATATTCGGAACATTCACCAATATGAAAAAAGGCGAATATGAGATCAAATGGTACAATCCTCAGGATGGTACGTACAGATGGTACGACGCAGAAAACGAAGAATTCGTCAATGAGCCTACAGCAAATGTCAATATCAAAGACGGAACTTATCTTATCCCCGGAAAACCGGATCTGGAAGACTGGGTAGTCGTCGCGAAATTCGTCGGATAAAAGCTGCTTCCCGCAGGTAAAAATCCGATTATTATGTAAAAATAAAAGCACGGGCGCGAGGCCCGTGCTTTTTATTTTACCTGTCTTAATTAACGCAGATCATTAAACTCTCGTTGCGCAGGGGATCGTTACGCCTTTTCCTTCCATATCGGGGAAGGGATTGGCTGTATCGTTCTCGTATACGCGTCTTTCTTCCTCTTTTGTGAAGTCGGGAACGTAGAAGTTTTCACCGTGTGAAAGAGCGGATCTCCAGCCGAGGATCGCAGTTGCTGACATCGCTACAGATCTGTAAACGTTGAAGAAGGGCTCAACGTCGTGACGGAAATAGTCGATCATTATCTGAACGATCCAGAAGTCGCCTCCGCCGTGGCCGGCATTTTTAGCTTCTTCAGCTTTCGGCCCGAATGAAGCAAGGTCAGGTTCGATCATCGCAAGTGTATCTTCAACGCCTTCCGGCTTTGTATAACTCTCGTACAAACGTCTCACTTTTCCTCCTGTATAACCGCCCGTTTCGACGCTGCCTTTGTCTCCGCATACTCTGTATCTCGAATAATCCGAAGCCATAGCAGTGCAGCCGGTGAATCTTGCGATCATGCCGTTGTCCATCTCGCAGAACATCATTCCGACGCCGTCGTGGTTGGGGCGGAAGTCTTTTATCTGATAGAGAAGATCTGAATGCGCAGCGCGGCCGCTTACATACTTAGGCATGGAGTTCGTAAGGTACATAACGGGGCCCATCGCGTGAGTTACGTAATATGTTCTGGGCATCCACGCTCTCCAGTGATATTTAAAAGGAGTCAGAGTGTGCAGATCTTCGACACTTGCGGAATGGTTGTATTCGCCTTCTGCATAAAGGAGAGTACCGAGCGTTCCGCCTTCGATCTGTCTCTTCATTTCGAGATTCTCGGTCATCCACGGATAGTTTTCGGCGAGCATATACTTCTTGCCTGTGCGCTCTACGCAGCGGCAAAGATCTACGCATTCCTTCAATGTGGGAGCGGCTGTGCATTCGCTTATGACATTCATCCCGGCTTCCATGCAGATGATCGCATATTTCGCGTGCTCATTGAAGAAGTTTGCCAGGAATACTGCGTTCATTCCGTGCTCTTTTCCGTAAGAGAGGAACTCGTCAAAATCAGTAAAAACTTTCGCGTCTCCGATACCTTCTTTGTTGTTTTCGATTTTATCGGCGTTTTTGTCGCATACAGCAACGATCTCGATGTCATCTTTCTCTTTTGACATCAGTGAGATGTAAGAACCTCCGCGCCATGCTCCGAAAAATCCGATTCTGATCTTCTCGTTCATTGTAAAAAACCTCCGTTTTGCCGTATTTTTTATGTGGGAGAAAAAGTCCCGCAAGGTCATATTTAAGGCCGTGTTCATTGTATCATAACGAAGAAAAAATTCAACCGGAAAAAACCCTAATTGAAAAATATTTTTCGAGATGTTATAATACGAATATCAATTATTCACAGGAGGTTATGTGATGGATAGTTTCAAAAAGTACATCGCGGAAGCGATAGGAACATGTGTACTCGTCGTATTCGGATGCGGAACGGCATGTCTGGTTGGCTGTGATGCTGCTGCAGGCGGCGGATACATTCTCACTGCACTGGCGTTCGGACTTGTCATCGTAGCTATGGCTTACAGCATCGGCAATGTTTCGGGCTGCCACATCAATCCTGCAGTCTCGATCGCAATGCTCATCTCGGGCAAACTCGGCGTAAAGGATTTCTTCGGATATATCATTTCCCAGTTCATCGGCGGTATCGCAGGCGCCGCGATCTTGAAGGGCGTATTCGCTCTCGGCGGCATCACGGATAAAACGGGCGGACTCGGATCGAACGGACTCGCAGGAGTAGGAAACAGCATTCCCGCAGGTCTGATAGTTGAAGTTATTCTGACATTCGTATTCGTCATAGCTATTCTCGGCGTAACGGACAAGATTGAAAACGGATCTGTCGCAGGTCTCGTTATCGGTCTTTCACTCACTCTCGTTCATATCCTCGGCATCGGTCTTACAGGTACATCTGTNNGGACCTGCTATCTTCGCAGGCGGCGACGCTCTTGCAAACGTATGGATCTTCATCGTAGCTCCTCTTTGCGGCGGCGCTCTCGCAGCAGTCGTTTACAAACTGCTTGCTAAGAAAAAGGCATAATATTCCATTGTAAAGTCCAAAAAGTAAAATGAGAAGCAGCCCGCGGACCGTCGTCCGCGG
>DBVT01000026.1:409-3724 GCA_002308775.1 Mageeibacillus sp. UBA1257 | reverse complement strand
ATTCTTAGCCATTCACTCGGCTTCGCTGATAAAAATAAGGTAGTCAAACGACGTTTGTTATTATGAAAAGAATCGGACAAATCGGGATTTACCGGGATCGGTTAATAAAGGGGATCGATTATGAGCAGTAAAATCGAAGCAATGATACTTGATAGAGCGTTTGATTACATTCAGCCTTACTTTTACAACAATCCTTATGCCCTCAGGTGTGAGCTTGGAATCGGAGATACAAGAGAAGAGTATATGAGCCAGGCACGAAAAAGAGCAAAAGAAATATATACTATTCTTTTCCCTAAGAAGGCGGATGCGATAATTTTTAATCAATGGATCTATGACTGGTCGGATAGCGGCAGCGCCGAAAAGAACGAATACGGCGATTACGCGAGCGAGATGATTGAAAATCGACTCGACAGGGAAACCCGAGCTCTGCGCTTTCTTTTAGAGAACATGATGAATTATCGGCACGTAAGCGTGAAAAGATTAAAAACCTATGACGATCCTGCTGATGACGATATCCGGCGAAACCGCATCGTATGTTACGCGGATGATACGGGATTTGACGATCTTGCTTTACTCGAAGGGCAAATCAAAGACGAAAACAATTCAGAAGTCAGTCTTGTATCGTTTGAAAACGAGTGTATTTTTTCCGTATACGATGATCGAGGTTGTGATATCGTTTTTTCAACTTACGAGAAAATGCGGGAATTTTATCATTTTCTTGAGCCGTTCTTTCTTGAATATGATCGAGAAATAATGAAAAAGCGATTAGAGCAAGCAGAATAAGGCAAAGGCATATTCCTGTTTGTCGAAGTTAGTGATGATCCCGTACTACATCGATATGGCCCGATCCACGAGACGGTAAAAAAGTATAACCTGTAAATCATGCGGAAACCGGTGTTTTTATGGAAACGATAGAAAAGTATACAGACTGCAAAAAAGAAGACGTGATCCGGAAAGTACCGGAAGATTTCTGGTGCGACTGGCTCGCACAGGCGTCTGATGAAGACCGGGCGGACGAGGCTTTTATGAAAAAGATGGTTCTTCGCCGCGGAGAGTGTCTCCGGTTCGCCCCGGATCCGCTGCGTTCCGATCTGAACACGGTCCTTAAGGTCGTAAAGAGCTGTCCATCCGCCATCGTTTACGCGTCGGAGGAGCTGCAGGACGACCGCAAGTTTATCAAGCAGGCGGTGAATCTGAACGCCGGCGTGATAAAATACGTGAGCGAAAGGTTCAGAAACGACAAAGCGATTGCCCTTCTCGCTGTCAGGAATGACCGGGAAGTATTCTCCTCCCTCCCGGAGGAGATACAGAGCGACGCCGACGTGGCGGAAGCATATCTCGGCGGAAAACCGTTCGAGCTGAAAAACGCGCCGGAAATAGTGCGGGACAACAAGGTTTTTGCGATTAAATTACTCTCAGTGTACGGTAGCATGCTCAAATACGTGAGCGAACGCCTCCGCGCCGACAAGGACGTCGTAACGGCAGCCGTCGGTTCTGCATGGGACGCGCTCGGATACGCCGCCGAAGAATTGCGGGCCGACCGCGACGTGGTCCTTGCCGCAATCGGACATGACGGATACGCGCTTCAGTTCGCGTCAGACGAATTGAAAGACGACAAAGAAATTGTCCTGACGGCTATTGAAACCTACGAAGGCGACGTGCTCGAATACGCGTCGGAGCGACTGAAAGACGACAAAGAGACGGTTCTCTCCGCCGTAAAAAAATGTGAAAATTCAATCGGTTTTGCATCGGAAAGGCTCAGACACGACGGTGACGTTATCCGCGCGGTCCTTGACGCTCATCCCGGTCAGTTTGAAAACCTGCCGGATGACGTACAGGAGAATCTTGATTTCATTCTTTTCGGACTTGAAAGCGTAGTAAAGCACCTTCCCGATCCTGAAAACTACAGTTTTTTCGCCGACTCGACAAGCGAATACTACACGGATTTCATGCAGGCGGAGGAGGATTTTCTCGACATATTCGAGTCGATACCGTCCGAAGCGCTGAAGAGCGACCCGGGGCTCAGCGACAGAGTCAGCCGGCTTGCCGCCAAGCTGAACGGCGCCTATTATAAAGAAGGCAATTATCCTTTCGAAGACGTTCACGACGGATTTCTCCGCAGAATCGAGGCGCTTTACGATGAATACGATATCCCGGCAAGCCAGGTCCTGAAAGAAGCGCTCGACGCGCTCCGCAAAGAAAGCGAAAATAAGAAGGACGATAAATACAAAAATCTCAGCCCGGAGGAAAGATTATTTTACGAAAACCTTGACAGATATGAAATGATCGCCGGCAGATCCGCTTTGAAATCCGGGGCGGAAAATGAAAAAGAGTATCTCGGCCCGGACGGCGGATTCGTGAAAAACTGCATGACGTCTTTCGTAAAAGATTTAGTATACTCGAGGGACGGTCTTTATCACGACAGCGGGCTCTGGGAGGATGACGCATACGAGGTCGATCTGGATAAAGCGTACGAGGAGATCAGTTCACGTCTTTCCCCGCGGATCAGGGTCACGAGAAATGCGAATGAAGCCTACTATTCGGAAAACGTCACCGTCGACGTGACGGACGGCATCAGCCTGATCCTTGTCAGAACGGCACCGCTGAAGATTATTAATATTTGGGTGAACAAGGTCGATTCCGGGCACGAACACGGCAAGTGGCTCGCCCCGGACAGGCTCGGTGAATTCTGCGACATGGTCGGGCATATTCGCGATATTTACAAAAAATATGAGGAACTCGTCTTGAGGAGCGCTGCTGAACTCAGAGAAAAGTTCGGTCTTTGAGACCGGATCCGTTAACGGCGGAAACGAAGATCGCTGCGGCTGACAAATTCAATTTAGCCGAAGTAAACAATGATTCCTGTAAATCGGGACTTGCGGAGGTGCCGGATGACACACAAAGAAAAAGCATTGATGCTTACCCCAAGGCTGCTGAGTTTATGGACAGATTCAAAGAAAAGAATGCTTCATATGTCTGTAGGGAGATGCTTGGCTGTGACATATCCTCCGAAGAGGGGATGCTCTACGCCCGGGAGAATGATCTTTTTATGAATATTTGTCCCAAAATGGTAGAATCCGCGGTTGATATTCTGGAAGAGATGGAACTTTAAGCTACCGGGTACGGAGGAGTAGACAGAATAAGAAGAAAACCGGGGACTTGGAAAAATATTGGTACGACAAATATCTGTTTTTAGAGGCAAACTAAAATGAAATTGAAGATAATCGAAAATAACCTTACTGTTTGTAAAGTGGCGGACATTTCTTCCATAGACCTCACGACTGACTTCTACTTTATCGGAAAAACAGATGAAGA
>DBVT01000026.1:0-395 GCA_002308775.1 Mageeibacillus sp. UBA1257 | reverse complement strand
GAACCGCAGATACGCCGTCCGAAACCATAGAGCGTGACGACGGCTGGAGAGGATTTCGCATTCAGGAAATATTGGATTTTTCGTTGATCGGAATACTGTCAAAACTGTCCAGGATCCTCGCAGAGCACGGGATAGGGATCTTTGCTATATCTACATTTAACACCGATTATATCCTTGTGAAAGAGGAAAACTTTGAAAAAGCTTTAGCAGTGCTGGCTGCTGACGGGTACACGATCGTATAAGATCCGGTTTCCCGAATGAAAACGATCAGGCAAGCCGGAATTTACAGGAATAATGGCGCGGTTTTTACTGCGCTGGTTTTTTATGAAAATTGTCAGAAAATGTTATAAAAATTTTTCAGAAAACCTGTTGACAAATCATATCGCGTGCGATAT
>DBVT01000121.1:2902-4971 GCA_002308775.1 Mageeibacillus sp. UBA1257 | reverse complement strand
CTCGATTTCACTTATCATACGATTTTCCGTTTGAATATGGGCTGTTCGGCTATGGTAAAACTTTGTCTTAGTCAAGTCCGTTTTCGATACTCGATTTTCTTTTGCTGGGAGTTACCGTAATGACAATTTCTTTATTTTGTATTGACAAAAGAGATTAATAGGCGTATAATAGGTGTGAAAAGGAGGAATAAAAAATGGCTACGACAAATCTGAATATCCGAATAGATGAAAATTTGAAGAAGCAGGCGGAGGTTTTGTTTTCGGATCTGGGCTTGAATATGTCTTCTGCGATCACCGTTTTCCTTAAATCCGCCGTCGACTATAACGGGATCCCGTTTGAGATCAAAAAGACGGAGCGAAATGCGGCCGCAAGCGACGCCGAGCTGCTTTCCGTTTCAAACGAACTGATCGCCAAAAACAAAGAAGCATATAAGGTTTTGGCAAGTGGAAACAAAGGAGGTCACAAAAATGAATAATACTATTGAAAAGATCATCACGGCACCCCATGAAGACGATACTTTGGACGTCCGGTTCGTTCACTCTTTTACGAAGACGGATCCGGATGTGCCTGTATTCAACGGTATGCGTTCATATACTGTTTATCTGGCCAAAGCGGTGAAAGAAAACGCCCAGATAGTTATTTCCGCCAAGGAGGACAAAAAATGTCTGTCCGTCACCTGCGGTCCGCTTAAAAACAAAAACGGTGATGAGATCGATACCGAGATATTCCGTCAGTATTATATAAAATGCAAGGATAAATATTATCCCGACCCGATAGCGCCCATGAATTCAAAGACCGGGACTTTTGATCTTAAGGCCGGCAAATCGCAGGCGATATATATTCAGGTCAAAACCACCGCAGATACTCCTGCGGGCGATTATTCCGGCATCGTATCTGTATGCATCGACGGCAAGGCGGTTAAGATGGTCCGTCTTTTCGCTCACGTATGGGATATAGTGATGCCGAAGGCTCTCAGCGTAAGTTCCGTTTCTCTGGTTTTTGCAGAGCAGCTCTACAGATTCCACGACAAGAACAAAGAAAAAGGCATTGATTATTACAAAATTTATTACGATTACCTTCTGGATAACCGCATCAATCCCTATGACCTTCCCTATGACATAATGGACGTACGCGCTGACGCATATATGAGCGACCCGCGGGTAAAATTTTTCAAAATTCCGATCACGGATGACGATGCCGGGATGATCGCAAGATATGAAAAACTTAAATCAAACGAAGAGTGGTTCAAAAAGGCATATTTTTATCCTTATGACGAGCCCGGAAATGTGGATATGCTGAATGAGATGGCAAAACGCTGCAGGAGACTTAAAGAGCTTTGTCCCGGGATACATATCGTGGTTCCTTTCTTCCAGAACGTGGATTATGACAAGGACAGAGATCAACTCGCTTTTATGAGTGAATATATGGACGTATGGTGCCCGAAATCCTTCTGTTTTACCAAGACCGAAGATAAAGCGGAAGGCAAACAGATGCTTTATTCGGAGGAACAGTTAAAACGTTTTCCTGAATTCGGAAAACGTATGAAAGCAGAAAAAGCCGAAGGAGATCTCATATGGTGGTATGTCTGCTGGGAGCCCGGAATGCCTTATCTCAATATGTACGTGGATATGCAGGGATATATGAACAGACTTCTTTTCTGGCAGCAGAAACAGTATGACGTCACTTGCTTCCTTTATTGGGCGTGTAATTTCTGGAACAGAGTCGATGATCCGTGGAAAAACATGGCGACGGTAGGCACCGATCCCGCAGGACGACTGTGGCTTTCAGACGACGTGTTCGGTGACGGTTCGTATATATATCCCGGATCTGCCGTAGACATAGATGGGCCTTGCGGCAGCGTACGTCTCGAATGCATACGCGGAGGTCTGGAAGACTATGAAATGCTCTGTATGCTCGAAAAGGCTGCGGGAAAAGAAAAAACGAACGAGATCATATCTTTGGTATCGGAAAGCATAGTGGATTTTACCATGAATGAAGAAGATCTGGTAAAAGCCAGGATCGAACTCGGAAACGCTCTCGAGGAGATGCTCAGGAAAAAATGAAAGTC
>DBVT01000121.1:0-2801 GCA_002308775.1 Mageeibacillus sp. UBA1257 | reverse complement strand
GCCCGTACATTTCCGAAAAAATGGCAAAGTCATACGACTGTCTTAATATCTGCCGTACCACCACAGGCTGGAAAGAAAGCGCGCCTCTGTACTGGAAAAAGGACAGATTCGCCTGCGAGGAAAAAAGATGGTTCTGGTTTTCAGATACGCCGGAGGTCGAATCGGGAGGATGGGACACCACAGGTCATAAGCGTCTCTGCTCCTATGTTACCCTTTCGGAAAAAGAAAGCGGTAAGCGTTTCCGCTTTTTTAATACACATTTCGGATTCGGAGATCACTGTCAGAGAAGTTCAGTTGCCCTGATAAGAAAAAAATGCGATGAACTTCCAAAACTTCCCACGATACTTACGGGAGATTTNNGATTTTAATTTTACGCCTGATACGCCTTATTATGCTGCTGTGACTGATTTTCTCCGGGACTCCTGCGACAAGGAACTTCGAAAGTCCCCTACATATCACGGTTACAAGCCTGATTCCGATGCCGCGGTCCATATAGATTACTGCTTCTACGGGACCGGTCTTGCCTGCAGGGATTACCGTATTCTTCGCCGGACCTTCGACGGATACTTCCCTTCCGACCACTACGGTATATGCGCGGAGCTGTCTTTCACAGACTGAAATAAGCGTCTTTTTCAGTCATGTTTTTCTCCCCGAATCATATGATAAAGATCACAACAGCAGCGGTATCTTGTCGTCTTCCGTAAGGTCCAGAAGGTCGATAATGCTCTCAAAGTTGGATCTTACCTGACCGGGATATCTCTCCGGGGAGTGTCTGTCGCTTCCCAGGTAAAATTTGCATTTTTCCTCTCTGGCCACCCTGTAGGGTCTCAGCATGATGTCTGCTGTCCTGCTGTCCGCAAATACCGCGCTAAAATTAAGTTCGATACCCAGTCCTCTTTTCGCGGCCTTTTCAAAAAGTCTGTGAAACTCGTCTTCCGGGATCTTATCTATTACTTCCAGTGTGCGGTCTCCCCAGATGAGCCCACACGTAAGGTGAGCGATACCGGCTTTTTCCAGAGGAAGTTCGGAATCCAGCACCGCGTCGAATCTTCTGACCCAGAGTTCCGCTCTCATATCTCCGTCTTCCGTTCCTTCTACGCTGAAACCGTTAAGATGCATATGTGTCGTAGGTATTATAAAGAAATCCATTTCGTCTACGATCTTTTTTGATATTCCTATAGTAAAATTTTTGTCCATATCCGTCTCGCAGCCGAACAAAAAACGCACTTTATCAGACTGAGGCAACGGCAGTATCGTCTTTTCTCTCTCATACGGATGTGAAATATACCACTCAAAATCTGTAGGGATCGTCTCGTCCCATACGTGATCCGTAAGGCAAAGTGTCTTAAAACCGTTCCTTTCTCCATACTCCAGGATCGAGTTCGGATTCTGGTCAGGATTTCCCGAACAGCGGGACATATAAGAATGAATGTGAAGGTCGTGATCACACTTAAAACGCATATTAACCTCCTTTTTATCCGTCATTTGTTTGTATTTTTACCCTTTATATTTTGCTACTACCACCCAGTCCTGAATGTCGGGCTTGCCGGGGATCTTGTATTTGCCGTTTTTGATCGTTACCGGGCCTGTGGGGCTGGTAACGAAATCCTCCTCTTTCTCATCGTACCATCTGTATGTACCATCCTGCGGATTGTACCATTTTATCTCGTATTTGCCGTTTTTCATGTTTGTGAACTTGCCGAAATTGGCGCTGTAGATCCCTACTCCGTAAAAGTAGCCGATATACAGTTCGTTGCCGATCGTCGCCACTGAATAGTTGGTGCCGTAAGGAGAATAGTATTCATTCTCTTCAAAGCAAGGGACCAGCTTCCACCATTCGTACTGTTCGAGGAATTGCCTCATATAACCCATCGAGAAGCCTCCCGAAGATGTGAGACCTTCGAGCCAGTTCATATCTCTTTTGTATGTTTCGCCGTTAGATGATGTCTCGCTCGTATCCCCTGCAGCCCAGTAAAACTCCCAGATAGGCTGCATCCCGTAACCGTGTCCGAAAACCCCGTTCAGATATGCGCACCATCCCTGCGTTCTCGCTCCCTTCGGACCGATCCAGAAATGGTCGTAGCATCCTTCGTAATTCACCACGGGCAGAGAACCCTCGTTTTCATAATATTTCTTGAGTAAGTCAAAATTCTGATTCGAGTTGTAACCCGTTCCCACGGAGTACTGCATCGCGTAAAATGAATAACCTTCAAGGTCTTTGAACGCGGAATTTTCTACTCTCGTGTTGTGGACATTCTCCTGATGGCATGAAGCGGGATGGTCGTACGGATCGTATTTCTGGATGTAATTGAAAACGTCTTTCCATCTGTTGTTTTCCGGATTCGTTCCGGCAAATTCGTAGTAATCGTTATCCCCTTCCTGCGTAGTAGCCCACATGACAGGATAAGCTGAATATCTCGCGACCCAGTACCTGCAGAGCTTTTCGAGCATCTCGTCCGTAAGTTTCTTTTTGTTCAATTCGAGCAGTTCCTCCGGATATGAGAACTGAGTGTGTGAATGCACAAGTCCGATCTTAGCTATATATGCGAAATATCTGTCGAGCGTCTGGAATTTTCCGAGGATGAAATCGTTGACTCCGAATGTGAATATATCTCCCTTGCCATTACCCATCCAGCTGTTTCCGGTCACTCCGACATATGTCGAAAGCTGCTGGGACTGGATGACAGTGAATCCCTGTTTGGCACGATAGTCCATGATGTATTCAAACTGAGAAGTGATCCCGTTTTTTTCAGCTTCTTCAGCCGTGATCCCCTTGCCTATCCCGTCGAGGTCTTCCATCG
>DBVT01000116.1 GCA_002308775.1 Mageeibacillus sp. UBA1257 | reverse complement strand
TCATCGGTTCGACTTCTGATTTTTCCTCTTCGCCGCCGATGTAGGGGATCACGTTGTCGAGCATTTCCGGCCATGTTTCGAACGTTTTACCTGCGCCGGAGATCGCCTGATAGGTGCATACCAGGAGCTTTGAGGGACGGTAGCAGAGGAGCGGATGGATCGCGGGAACGTAGCTCTGGAGCGAGCAGTTCGATTTGACGGCGATGAAGCCTCTCTTTGTTCCGAGCCTCTTCTTCTGGAAGGGGATGATCTGCGCGTGCTGGGGGTTGATCTCCGGAACGATCATCGGAACGTCCGGGACGAGCCTGTTCGCGCTGTTGTTGGACATAACGGGGCACTCGAGTTTTGCGTATTTTTCCTCGAGGAGCTTCGTTTCGTCTTTCTTCATATTGACCGCGCAGAAGACGAAATCGCACATGCCGGCGATATTTTCGGCGTCGTTCTCCGCGTCGTATACTTTCATATTTTTATATTTTTCGGGAAGCGCTTCTGTAAAATGCCACCTGCCGCCCAAAGCTTCTTCGTACGTCTTACCTGCTGAACGGCCGCTCGCTCCGAGCGCCACAACATCGAACCACGGATGATCCGCGAGTAAAAGGAGGAACCGCTGTCCCACCATACCTGTTGCGCCAATAACACCGACCTTGTATTTTTTCATCAAAAGACCTCCCTGAGGCTTATTTTCACGTTTTGCACAATATCCGTGCAATTACATATGATACCAAATAACGCGCGTTTTTGCAAACGGGAAGCAGTCTGATTTGCGCCGTTTTTTTTCATGTGTTAAAATATCCCCGATCTGCCGCGTCAACGAGAGGATGCGGCGCGGAAACATTTTTAGGAGGATATAAAAATGATTGATTATTCGATGAAATGTATCGAAAAGATGGATTCCGAACATACTTACAGAAATCTGTTTGACGTTTTAGTATGCCACGGACAGGTTCCCGCTCTCCAGTGGAGCAAAAGTAAAACTCCCGGCGATCACGCTGTAGTCACTTTTGAAGATCTGGAATATGTCTCCGAATATGTTGCGGACAGAATACTCGAAAGGACAGAAGGACTCGAAAAAGGTTTTATCGCTCTGAAAGTTGACAACTGCCCCGAATGGATCCCAACATACTGGGGAATATTGATGGCGGGATTCAAGCCTTTTTTACTCGATGCAAGACATCCGCTCTCTCTCACTGAGTTCTTTATTAAACAGACAAACGCAGCCGCGCTCATCACGGACACTCTCGCGGGATTTGAAAGCCTCAACGAAATAACCAAGGTCATCAATGTCAACGATCTGATAAAATGCGACAAAAAGCAGATCCTCGAGATCGCAGCCAACAAAAATGCAGGCGGCAGATTCTCCGGCAAAAACGAGGGAATGAGCGCTTCCGAAAGACTGAAACTGTACGATTTCGGCGATGAAACGGCTCTTTGTACATCCGGCACGACGAGTACGGCTAAAATATTCACATACAACGGCGAAGCGATCGCGGCTCAGATGGTCAGCGCCACATATCCGATCACGCACAACACAATAATCTCCGATGACAGACCGAAGAGAAACCTCGCGTTCCTTCCGCTGCATCACATTTTCGGTTTTATGGCGTGCTACATCTGGTATTCATTGTTCGCGGGATGTCTCGTTTTCCCCGAGAACAAGGCTCCGTCCTCGCTTCTCGCCGCGTGCAGAGAGCATAAGGTCACACACATTATGGCCGTTCCGATCCTCGTAAACAACATCATCACGGGCGTGAACAGAAAGCTCGCGAAAGAGAAGAAGATCAAGCAGATCGGGTTCAAATTCCTCACCGGACTCAGCATTCTCGCTCAGAAAATAGCTCCGGTCAAGGGCCTCAATTTCGCGAAGAAACTGTTTGCGAAATCAGTCCTCAACAATCTCGCGGGAACGAGCATAGAGATAATCATCGTAGGCGGAGGACACCTGCTTCCGAAGACTATGAAAGCGATAAACGCGCTCGGATATTATACGATCTGCGGATTCGGCATGACTGAGACAGGCATCTGCTCGATGGAAGTTTCAAAGCGCTTCGGTAAAAGGATGAAATGCTGCGTCGGACTTCCGGTTCCGACGGTCGAATACAGAATAGTTCCTTTCGGAAACGATCCTAAGGTCGGCGAGCTTCAGATAAAAGGCGAATCGATCCACAGCGGACGTATCATTGACGGAAAAGTGATGCCCAAGGATGTCGACGCGGAAGGCTGGTTCGCGACAGGTGACATAGGCCGGCTCACGGACTCCGGACTTTACATCGAAGGCAGACTCAAGGAAGTCATCGTCAACGAATCGGGAGAAAATGTTTACCCGGACGATGTCGAAGACGCATTCACGCTCATGGACGGAGTCAACCAGTTCGCAGTCCTGGGAACTGCTAAAAAGAACAGCAAATACGAGGATATCACTCTTGTCATTGAGACTGCCAAAGAACTCACCGACAAGGAATACCTGGATGCGCTTCTTTCTGATATCAAATCGAGAAACTCCCAGCTCTTCGCGTTCAAACGCGTCACAAAGGTACTCGTCACCAACGACAAGCTGCCCCTTTCAAACGGCATCAAGATCAAGAGAGCCGTTCTTAAAAAGCAGATCGACGCAGGCGAAGGCAACTATCTGAAACTGATGGGCTGATGATATATCAACGGGTAAAAAGAAGCCCCGCGGCAGGATTGCCGCGGGGCTTCTTTTTACCCGTT
>DBVT01000123.1:9272-9418 GCA_002308775.1 Mageeibacillus sp. UBA1257 | reverse complement strand
TCTGTTGCCTTTTGTCTTGTTTGTTTATCCTCCTGCCGAAGGATCAGGCCGAGCGTTCTCCGCACTTGTCTAATTTGCGGCGTTTTCTGAATTTGCGGCGTTTGCCGCTGCCTGAGCTGCCTGTTCCGCAGCTTGCGCAGCCGCAG
>DBVT01000123.1:2895-9252 GCA_002308775.1 Mageeibacillus sp. UBA1257 | reverse complement strand
CCAGTCTCGCCTTTTCGGCTGCCTGCTGTTCGGCGAGTTTCTGAGCCTGTCTTTCCGCTTCTTCTTTTTCAGATATATCCCAAAGTCTTCTGAGGTCTCTGAACTCCGGTCCGATGATGAGTCCTTCGTCTCTTGCATGTTCGCTGTTGCCCGAAATGTCCTCTGAAAAATACGCTTCGAGTATCCTCGCGGCAGTTGCGATCGCGTTAGTTCCCCATGCTCCTCTTTCGATGACGACGGAAATAGCTATCTCCGGATCGTCTGCGGGAGCGTAACAGATGAACACCGAGTTGGAGCTCTGTCCGTATGCTTCGTAACCTGTCTCAGGTGTTCCTGTTTTCCCTGCGACATAATTCTTCGGAAAAGCTTTCATTTCGACCTGGGCGACATCGTTGTTGTTGATCATTTCGCACATTCCCTGTCGGATGATATCGAGAGTTGCAGGGCGGAGGGAGATCTTTGTGCGCTCAGGCTGCTTGTCGAGGACTATGCGGCCGTCCTGTGAAACGACTGTGTCGACGAGGTAAGGCGTGTTGAGGTATCCTCCGTTTGCGAGAGCACTCGTGTAAT
Organism: Mageeibacillus sp. UBA1257; assembly: GCA_002308775.1. GTDB lineage: Bacteria > Bacillota > Clostridia > UBA1212 > UBA1257 > UBA1257. The sequence goes on along the minus strand of DBVT01000123.1, from coordinate 8,682 downwards.
TAACGAGCTGTATCGGAGTAAAAAGCGTATAAAGCTGTCCGATAGCTGACTGAGCAGTATCGGAATCTGTCCAGATGTGGCTCTCGTCTTCTTCCTTGAGTCTCATCGTTTCGGGATTGCTTCTGTTGCCTATCGCTTCGGCTATCTCTATGCCTGTTGCCGAACCGAGACCGTAAGCCTCTGTCCATGTATCAAGTGTGTTTATGCCCGTTGCGATCGCTGCTCTCTGGAAGAATACGTTGCACGACTGTCTGATAGCCGTTACAACATTGATCTCTCCGTGCGCACGCAGACAGTTGTGAAGTCTGTTCGCAATTATGACAGAACCTTCGCACATATATTTTGTATCTATATTTATCACGCCTTTTTCGAGCGCGGCGCTCGCCACGACAGGCTTAAAAGTGGAACCTATAGCATACAGTCCCTGCGTCGCTCTGTTGACCGTCGGAGCGTCCTTGCTCGCGAAAAGATCGAGTATCGCCTTCTGCGCGTCCGGATCGTCAGGAGAACTGATGAACAGATTTATATCGTATGTCGGATAGCTGACCATCGAGAGGATCTCGCCCGTTTTAACATTTTCAACTATCACGGCTCCGGCGTTCGCGTCACCGAAATTCGAAATGCCGTCTTTTTCGGAAGCGATCTTTTTGATCGATTCTTCAAGCGCTTCGTATGCGATCTTCTGAAGGTTTACGTCGATCGTAAGGTGTATATCGTTGCCGGGAACGGGATCGGTCCGGGAGTACTCTTTTACAGTCGAGGTGGCTTTGTCGTAGTAAACATAGCGCGCTCCCTTTGTGCCGGCAAGAGTCTTTTCTTCTGCTTTTTCGATGCCCGTTTTACCTACGATATCATCGAAAGAATAGCCTTCGGACTTCATTTCCTCGTATTCTTCGTTGCTTATCGCTCTTACATAACCGATGATATTTCCGACGTGTTCCGCATTGACATACTGCCTTTTGTACACAGGAGTGGTCGTGATGCCGGCAAATTCGATGTGGCGCGCTTCGATCTGAGACATCGTCTCCTCGGAAATGCCCTCCGCGATCGTCATAGGCGAAAGAGAGCTGAGACCGTATCTGTACGTCTCGTACCTGATCTCCATGATCTTAAAAGCCTCTTCATCCGTGTACTCTTTTCCTATTTCGAGAACTCTGTCTTTCAGATAATCGAAAGCGTCGCGGGCAGTTTTAATATCGTCTCTGTCAGATTTTTTGATCGCGAATTCGTTGATCCAGCGGCTTCTTTTGCTCTCGTCCTCTTCGAGCGATCTGCTCCATGTGTCGGGAGACGAAAGGTACATGCTGATGCTTTTTATGTGGCTTTCACCGTTTTCCTCGAGGAGGTTTATAAGTTCGAGATACATCCTGTCGCGCTCTGCCTGAGGCGTTGCAACGTAAGTCATTTTAACATCGTATTCCGTATATGTTGTCGCGAGAAGCACGCCGTTTCTGTCGTAAATGTTTCCCCTCGGTGTCTCTATTTTGACCGCCACAAGGGAGTTAACGGTCGCCTCGTCCTCGTGTGTTTCTCCTTCAACTATTTGGAGGATATACAGTCGCACGACTACCGCGGTAAGCACGACCAGCACAAGAAGGACCAGGTAAAAATGCCTGTCCTTAAGAAGTTTTTTCAGTTTTGACAGAAATCCTTCATCCTTCATCAAGCTGTTCGTTCCTTCCTTCAAATTTCAGCTGCCTGTTCCTCTTCCTCGCGACGAGCTTCCATAAAAGCCTTATCGGATATATCATCACCGCGCAAATTATCAGATCGTACAATGCCACGGGCAGTATCCTCACGGCCAGATGCTTCCAAAAATCGGCATAAAGGACAGTCGCTGTTCCCGTCCTGTTTATCAGGTGAGATATCCTTGAGAGCAGGCTCTCCGCCAGCGTATACACGGTGAATACTCCCGGCGCCACTGCAAGCGAAAGAGCGTGTACGGTCTTGAATTTGCCTTTTAACACGAAGGAGCCGAAGAACGCCGTGAGCGTAAAAAGCAGCCCGAATATTCCCAGAGTCTTTCCGAATATCAGGTCAACGTACAGTCCCTCGACAGCTCCGAAGACCATTGCGCTCCTCTCGTTCATCACCACTGAAAAAATGAAAACAACGACCATTGCGATGTTAGGTTTTACGCCGAAAATGCGCATGTCGTTGAAAAATGCCTCCTGGATCATCGGGGCGAGAAAACCGCACACGACGATCATAAGGACCCTCCAAAAATTAAGGTCCGTGGGGCTGCCCTCCTTAAACTTTTCGATGCCGCTTCGGCTCTTGTAGGAGGACATATCGAGTTTTGCGTTTTCGTTGAGGTCCGTGAGGATCCTCATCTGAGGTTTTTTCATTTCCTTCGCTTTTCCTTTTTGCCCTGACAGGCCTCGGCTGATCTGTCATTATTCGGACGGAGAATCGCTCTGCTGCGCGTCCTTTATTTCAGTCATTATCGTAACTTCGCTCAAATTGTTCAGGTTGACGTATGGGATGACCCTTGCGGTTCTTGTCTCCGTTGCGTTGACCGTGCTGATCTCCGCGACAACGCCTATCCTGATTCCCCTCGGGAAAACTCCGCCGCTCTCCGCAGTCACTATAACGTCTCCGACGTACAGATCAGCGCCTGCAGCGACCCTGTCGAGTTTCATTTCGTATGTGTAATTTTCAGTCGATATGCCCCTCACTCTGACGAGTTCGTTGCTTCTCGATATCCTTCCCATGATTATGTTCTGCTCGTCCGCGATCGTCATTATTTTCGACGAGTTGGGTGCCGCGACAGAAACGATTCCCACGAGTCCGGAGCCTGTTATAACGGGATCGCCCCTGGATACTCCGTCGTTCGTTCCGACGTCAACAGTGAACTCGTTGTACCAGTCCGTGACATCCTCTGCGATTATATTCGCTGCGACGAGTTTGTAGTCCTGGTAATAGTCCTTCAGTTCGAGGAGCTTTCTGAGCTCTTCATTTTCCCTCGTCAGGTTCTCGTTCTCTGTAAGAGCGCTCCTCATCGAATCGTTTTCCTTCTGCAGTTCGTCAAGACGCGCCTTGACCTCGTCGTGCTCTCTCAAATATGAAAGCTTTTGTGACACCTTTGATCCGAGAGAAGAAATGCCCTCCTGAATTTTTACGAAGGGTGTACTGACTATTCTGTATATCACGTTAAAACCGCTGTTCGAATTCGCGGATACCACTATCAGCACTGCGAAAACGAGAACGATCGCGATCAATATCAATATCGTGTTTCTCTTCTTCTTGTTCAAACGGTCTCAACTCTCTCTCTTTACCATCTGTCCGCGGCGAGTATCCTGCGGAGCCTCGCGTCCTCCAGGCATCTTCCCGTTCCTCTTACGACACAGTCAAGCGGCTCTTCCGCTATTAAAACGGGCATTCCGGTCTTTTCGTTGATCAGTTTGTCCAGCCCCTTGAGCAGCGCGCCGCCGCCTGTGAGCATTATGCCTCTCGCCATTATATCTGCCGCAAGCTCGGGCGGTGTGTTTTCGAGGACTGTTTTAACAGCGGAGACTATCGCGTCGAGCGGCTCTGCCATCGCTTCTTCGAGTTCGGACGACGAGACTCTCACGTTCTTCGGAAGCCCTGTGAGCATGTCCTTGCCTTTGACGTCTGTGTATTCGTCCTGCTCGAGCGGATATGCCGCTCCTGCTGTTATTTTTACCTCTTCTGCCGTTTTGTCTCCTACGAGGAGGTTGTGTTCTTTCTTTAAATATGCGATGACTGCCTTGTCGAGCTCGTCTCCCGCGACTCTTATCGATTTGCTGAAAACGAGTCCTCCCATCGAAGTCACTGCGATCTCGGTAGTGCCGCCTCCGATATCCACGACCATGCTTCCTTCCGCGTCTGTCACCGGAAGTCCCGCTCCTATCGCCGCAGCCATAGGCTCTTCTATCGTCACCGGCTTCTTCGCGCCTGCCGCCATCGCTGCTTCCTCAACTGCCATCCTTTCGACTTCCGTCACTCCCGAAGGCACGCAGATCATCATATTCGGCCTGTTAAAAAGCCTCTTTTTGCCTATCGCTCTATGGATAAAATATCTGAGCATCTGCTCCGCGACTTCGAAATCGGCGATCACGCCTTCTCTCAGCGGTCTTACAACGACTATATTCGCCGGAGTCCTGCCGATCATTTTCTTAGCTTCGTTTCCGACAGCCACAACGGCGTGCGTCTTTTTATTCATCGCAACGACAGACGGTTCCCTGATAACAATGCCCTTTCCTTTTACGTGGACGAGCGTGTTGGCCGTTCCCAGATCGATGCCTATGTCTTTTGCCATTTCCTAACTCCTTCCGGAAATATCTCTCTCGATATCCCTCTTAAGCCTGTCTATATCGCCGTGAAGGTGCATGCTGTAATATTTTCCGCTGCCGACGATTATATGGTCGACCACTTCGATCTCAAGCAATCTTCCGGCCAAGATCATTCTTTTTGTCGCCGCCAGGTCCTCCCTGCTCGGCTTCACGTCTCCGCTCGGATGATTGTGCGCAAGCACTACGAACGATCCCAAATGTTTTATCGCCTCGCTGAAAACCTCTCTCGGATGCACGGGCGCCATATCCACCGTTCCGACGAATATGTCCTTCATCCCGATCAGCCTGAGTTTTTTATCCAGTATCAGCGTCCTGAACACCTCCTGGTTAAAAGACCCCATCTCAGCCGTAAGCATCTCTCCGATACTGTCAGCGTCCTGACAATCCGCGCGCACCCTGCGTTTTCTCGCCATCCTGTGAGCAAGTTCGCAAACAGCCGCGAACTGAAGCGCTTTTACCCTGCCGATTCCTTTGATCGCGCGAAGTTCTTCCGAGCTGACGTCTCTGAGTCCCGCGATGTCGTCTTCCTTACAAAGTTTGAGGACCTCACGCGATATGTCCACCGCCGTACTGTTCCTCGTTCCGGTCGTAATGATGACCGCCAGAAGCTCCGCGTCAGACAGCACCGCCGCTCCTTTTTCTTCCAGCCTCTCGTAAGGCCTTTCCGCAGCCGGCATCGCAGCGATCCCTTCCGCATCTTTCTTCCCCTCATTTTTCATCTTTTTCTTTCCTTTCGTAAAAAGCTTCCTTTCGGCAGAGGGGAATCAGCTTAAAAAGAAACGCACAGATATGCAAAGTATATTATATACTAAAAAACGCAAAAAAACCATCGCGATGCGAAGAGGACGGAGGAAAGAATATAAAGTGCAAAAAACAAAATTAATTTGGAAAAACCTGATAATCCTTGAAAAATCGCTGCAGCTTCGGAATAATCTTTGTTATTCAGGAGTCCAACAGCTNNATTTGTTATAAGAAACCATGTTTTTACATTCGCTTAGCCTTGCAGCACTATCGTTATAATCCCCCAGCTGCGAAAACACGGTGATTGCCTCTTCATACTTCTCATTTTTCTGAAGTTCTAGTCCATTGTTATAACTGATAATATTCTTGCAATCAACAAGTAGCTCAGCAGAATCTTCATACTCGCCAAGTTTCTCAAACAGAACCACTGCCTCACCATAATTACCTGCATTTTGCAATTCAACTGCTTTCTTATAATCCGAACTATTGCATCCAACAAAGCTCAGCACAAGCAGTAATAGAACCAAGATACTTATGGTTTTCTTCCTTTTTGCCCCTCCCTATATCGTTAAATCACTTATTCGCTTATCGTTGCTTCATTTGCTACTGTCTCAGATTCTTCCGCTGAAACGTTTGCTGCTCCGTTTTTCTTTTTCTTAGCAAGGATAATTACTACAACTATTGCAACAAGGACTGCTCCAATGACAGGAAGCAACCATGTAAGAATTGA
>DBVT01000123.1:0-2862 GCA_002308775.1 Mageeibacillus sp. UBA1257 | reverse complement strand
CCCAAGTTAGAGTCTTACCATCTTCGGAAACGGTAGTTGCATTATGATTTGTTGGTTTGACAGGAAGTTCCAGATTAAACTTCATGTATCCACCATAGTTTTTAAGCATCGAGAGATAAGATCCAGACTCTTCATACTCACTGTCGGACATAGGAGTAAAATCAATGGTAACATGCTTTCCATCTACTTTGAATATTCCACCACCTAAAATGGATTCCATTCCTGTTTCATCGCTTTTATTCTCTCCGGATTGTAAATCAACACCATTTCGACTGAGGATACAACCGGTATACCCAGCATCGACATCGACATACTCTTCATATTCAAACCCTTTTGCTTTATACTCAGCAATTTCTTCTTCAGATAGACCAATGGATCCACCATCACCCATTGATGCCAATGCATCACTGGTAGCCATCAGCACTCTAACATCGGCGGTTCCATTCTTGTTGATCTTTATAGTTGTCTCAAAGCGGATGCATGCAGTAAACGATAAAACCATCACAAGAACTAAGCACAGTGCGGCAATTTTCTTCTTCATGATTATAGATTCCTCCCTGATTAATGAAACAATTATACACCCGTTTGCACCCATTTTCAAGATACCATGTGTCTTACACAACGAATATCGCGGATGTTGTCGCTTATAAACGACATCTTCATCGACTTTCTTATTTGTTTCTTATGCTCCAAGAAAGGATAATAGTTGCATCGAATAAACACACGATAAAAGAAGTATTCAATAACCTCTTTTGTTCTCGCAATATCACCATTAAAAACAAAAATATCTGACGCTCTCCACACGTCAGACATTTCTTCATAATCAAAAAGTTGATTAACTGTTCTTTTTATATTCTCTTTCCAATCACTGCCATTAAAGTGATAATCCAAGTGCATATCTGAAATATAATGCACTTTGTACGTTCTGCATTCTTCGTTCCAAATCGTTTGTGGTAGCTGAAGTTCTTGATAATAACTTAAAAGTTCCTGTTCTGAAGGCTCTTTTTTGTGTAGGAAGTTCCTTGCATCAGCCACCGATATACACCTTTTACCTCTCTTCTCTGAAATACGAAAGTCCGAGGCTCTGAGGAGGCTGGTTCTCACGCTTGTTGCGGACGCTCGTGAGGATCAGGACGACCACTGTGACGACATACGGGAGCATCTGGATTATTTTACCCATCGCGACGGAAACGACTATTCCGGTGAACTGGGTAAAATACGCGTTGATACTGTTCAGTATTCCGAAGATCGTGGAGCCGAGGATCGTCATATGAGGCTTCCAGAGGGCGAATATAACGAGCGCGATCGAAAGCCAGCCGAGAGCTTCGATGCTGAGGTACGCTTCGGGAGAACCCATATAGTCGACTATATAATACAGACCGCCGAGACCGGCGATTCCTGAACCCACGCACGTTGCGACATATTTGTATTTTGTGACATTTATGCCGACTGCGTCTGCCGTCGCGGGATCTTCACCTACAGCGCGGAGATTGAGTCCGACTTTTGTTTTGTACAGTATTATCGATGCGATGACCGCTATGATTATCGCCAGGAAGAACATGCATCCGAGATACTGGAACGCGTTTTTTGTATCGGCAAAGGGAAAACGGAAATATTTTTTCGGTTTTACCAAGTATTTGGTCATATCGAGGCCGGCCATGATGACTTTCATGAGACCGACGCCGAAGATCGTGAGCGCAAGGCCGGTGACGTTCTGGTTCGCTCTCAAAGTGACTGTGAGGAAGCTGTAGATGAGACCCATCAGCATTGCCGACACGAATGCTCCGAGGATCCCGAGCAGAACGATAAGAAAGTGAGGCAAATTCGATTTGCCTATCATATTAAGGACAAGACAGCCGCCTGCGCCGCCCATACACATTATTCCCGGGATACCGAGGTTCAAATGTCCCGATTTCTCCGTGATTATCTCACCGGTAGAACCGTAAATGAATGTCGCGCCGTACGCAAGGCTGTCTATCAAAAACAGGAAAATGTATTTCATGATTCTGCCTCCTTTTTAACGCTCTTGCGGAAGTGGAGCTTGTAGTTGATGAAAAACTCACAGCCTATGACGAAGAAAAGAATGATTCCGACGATTATATTCGGCAGAGCGCCTCTTACGTCAAATACAGTGGAGACCTCTCCCGCTCCTTCATTGAGGAATGTCACAAGTCCCGATGTGACAGGCATGATCGCCGGGTTGAATTTCGCAAGCCACGAGACCATGATCGCCGTGAATCCCTGACCTCCGACAGCGTCTACCGTAACGGACTGGTTGAGTCCCGCGCCGAGTAAAAAGCCGGCCACGCCGCAGATCGTTCCGCACAGGATGTTCGTTCTTACGGTGACTTTTTTAACATTGATCCCGATATATTTCGCGGTGTTTTCGCTCTCGCCGACAACTGAGATCTCGTATCCGTGCTTACTGTAGTAAAGGTAGATATACAGGAGTATCGTGATCACGATCGCGACTCCGATAGCGAACAGATAAGGCGCGTGTTCGGTAAAATACAACCCCGTTTTCGCGAAGAATCCGCCTGATGCCGCGCTTTCACGCATTTTGGCGAGTTCATCCTGAGCCGGCAGCGGGAAGAGCGTGGCGACATCGAGTCTGCCGAGAGAGCTGTTTCCGTTCGGTATCCACGTCTGGATAAAGAATCCGGTGAGCGAGATCGCTATATAGTTCATCATCAGTGTAAAGAGCGTNNAGCGTTTCGTTCGTATTCCAGAAGGCCTTGAAGATCGAAGGTATTACCGCCCAGATCGCGCTTGCGAGAACAGAACCCGCGAGCATCATAACTATGAAAAGTCCTCTGGGAAGGGTACCCGATGTAACGGCGTCGCCGCAGTAATACGCGACTG
>DBVT01000118.1:4094-5065 GCA_002308775.1 Mageeibacillus sp. UBA1257 | reverse complement strand
GTATCGTAACCGTCCGGGAAGGATCTGATGAATTCATCTGCCTGTGCGATCCTGCAGGCTTCTTCGATCTCTTCATCAGTCGCGTTTTCGTTACCCCATTTCAGATTTTCTTTTATCGTGCCTGAAAAAAGCAGATTCTTTTGCAGGACGACAGATACGGAATCTCTGAGCGTAACCAGGTCATAATCCCTAACGTCAATGCCTGCGACCTTTACAGAGCCTTCCGTGACGTCATAGAGCCTTGAGATGAGCTGTATGAGTGACGTTTTACTCGATCCGGTACCTCCTATTATCCCGACCGTCATTCCCGAATCAATATGCAGGTTGACTCCTTCCAAAGCATACGCTTCCGCTGTGCTTGAATATTTAAAACTCACATTTTCAAAATCAACGGAGCCGTTTTCGACTTTCATCACGGGGTTTGATCGTTCTTTCATCGAAGGAACTTCATCAAGAACTTCACAGCATCTTTTCGCCGATTCAGCCGATATGGTAAGGATGACATATATCATCGAGAGCATCATAAGCTGGATCAGTATCTGCATTCCGTACGTCAGCATAGCGGAAAGTTCTCCGACGCCGATGAGGTCTCCGAAGAGATTTTTACCTGTTTGAGAAATTATCAGCTTCGAACCCATATACATGACGAAGACCATATTTCCGTAAATGCATATCTGCATCAAAGGGTTGTTCAATGCGACGATCCTCTCGGCTTTTGTAAAATCTCTCATTATATCTTCAGACGCGTTTTTGAATTTTTGCTTTTCGTACTCTTCTCGCGCAAAGCCCTTTACAACCCTCATATTTCTTACGTTCTCTTCGACCGATTCGTTCATCTTGTCGTATTTTTTGAAAACAGAACGGAACGCGGGCATAGCTTTTCTGGCTATCAAAATAAGGCCGAACGCGAGGAACGGTATGATAACCACAAAAGAAGTCGCGAGCATACCACCCATGATATACGCCATAAC
>DBVT01000118.1:0-3984 GCA_002308775.1 Mageeibacillus sp. UBA1257 | reverse complement strand
GAAGAAAATCTGTCTATGTTTTCAAAGGAAAAACTCTGGATCCTGAAGAAAATATCTTCTCTTAAATTCTTTGCGAATCCGGCTGATGCTCTTGAACAGGTATAAGCTGCGATTCCGCCGCAAGCCAAAGACAAAAGCGCAAGACCTACAAGTATCGCGCCTCTTATAACAATGAACGGCACATCTACATCATGCTGAAGATTATCGATCATTCTCGCAGTCACAAAAGGAATAATGCATTCAATGACCGCTTCAAGAACGATAAAAATACATGTGAGTATCGAGGGCAGTTTATATTCTCTTATACTCTTCGCGAGCTTTTTTATCATTATTATTTCCTTCCCGTAAACGCCCTTTTGAGGGGCAAAAAAGTTTTACCGTAAAAATATATACTCAAATCGAAAAATAGTCAATATTTTACTTGCACTTAATTTGATGTGATGATAAAATACAATATGTTGCGTTGAAAAGCGCAAATAACAGCAGGAGGTACCAAATAATGTTAACAGGTACGGTAAAATGGTTCAATGCCGATAAAGGTTACGGATTCATTGCAAATGATGAAGGCGGAGATGATATTTTCGTTCATTTCTCGTCGATTCAGATGGATGGTTTCAAAAACCTTAGTGAAGGACAAAAGGTCACTTTCGATGTCGAATCAGATCCCAAAAATCCGAACAAAAAAAGAGCTTCCAATGTAAAGCCTCTTTAATATTTGTTCGAAACAGTATTTCCAATTGAATAAACAGGCTCTTTTTAAACTGTTGAGGAAAGTGAAAAAAGAACCTGTTTTTTCTATTGTCTGATATTTGCTTTTTTAGATCAGATCAAATATTTACTTTAACTGACTGCCCTGTTTTATCAGATTCAAACACTGCGTCAATGACCTTGAGGACGCGCAGAACGCTCTCAGGCTTGACTATCAGTTCCTTTTTTCCGTCAATAGCGTCTGATATATTTCTGTAAAACTCTCCGAGATCGGGATCTGCTTTCGGAAGAGGCAGATCTTCGACAGTCTCCGGCGGTCTCGGAGCCATAGATCTTGTGGGTCCGGCGGCAGTGTATACTATTTTTTCGTCCCAGCCGAGATTTCCGTTGTCTTTTAGTCTTACAAGCTTTCCCGTGTCACCCCAGTCAACTATTTCAGCCGTTCCGTTAGTTGCCGCGATATGCCAGCGAGGCTGCGAAATAAAGCAGTTCATCGAGATCTCAACGAGATAACCAACTCCGTTTTCAAATCTCAGCATGACCTTGAAATTATCGTCTACTTCCTTGTTATAAATATAAAACAGCTGTGAGTAAACTTGCGTTACAGGCGATTTAACCAGATCAAGCGCCTGATCGATAAGATGAACGCCCCAGTCGTAAACCATACCTCCGCCGTTGATCTTCGCGCCTCTCCAGCCGTTCATTACCTGTCTTGAGCCCTGTACTCTGCTCTCGAGCATATAAACATCGCCTATCGGCTTTTCATTGTATATTCTTTTTACGATGTTGTAATCCTTATCCCAGCGCCTGTTCTGATGTGCTGTGAAAACTTTACCTGTCTCTTTTGCGACAGCCATCATATCCTCAAAATCGTCAGCAGAAAGAGTCGCAGGTTTTTCGACTATTACATTTTTACCTGCTCTCATTGCCTGTATCGCGATCGGTTTATGAAAATCGTTCGGTGTAGCAACAGTTATCAGTTCGATCTCCGGATCTTGCAGAACTTCCTCAAGCGAAGAATAAGCCTTATATCCGAGAGATTCGGCAAACGTCCTTCTCTCTTCTCTTACGTCCCATACACCCTTCAATTTTAACTCTTTTATATTACTTTTCAAAAACTCGGAATGCCAGTGTCCCATGCCTCCGAATCCCACGATCGCCATCTTTTTCATACAAACAAATCCTCCTGTTTCTTTTTTGAAATTATAAACTATAAAGAAACGTAAAACAAGAGAAAAAAATAAAACAACATTCATTTGACATAAATTTGCCCAAAAACAATGGTATCATAACAATGTAAAAAAGATAATGCTTTGACAGCATGATCTGTTTTCGGGAGGATAATTTATATGAAAAGAAAAGAAATAAAAAAAGGCCTGTTATTATTCCTGTCTGTTTTATTGTCATTCGCGATTTTTTCCGGGTGCGGCAAAGACGGAATAAGCAGTATTTTAGATAAGAAGCCGGAAAATACAATTTCTCAGGACGGTTCAAGTACTGAGCAAAGCGGTACGATCACGGGAGATATAACGTCCCTCGATTCTCTTTCTGATCTTCAGATCGATGTCCCCGAAGATGCTGTCTCCGGCGGCTATACAGGTGATGTTACGGGAACTGTCACATTCAGCGAAGACTCCGTTTCATTCTCGGGATCAGGAATCTCCGCAGACGGCAAAAAAGTGACGATATCTCAAGAAGGATCGTATATTTTACGAGGAACGTGTACTGACGGATCTGTGACAGTTAATATTTCGAAGGAGGATAAGATATTTCTTTATTTCGACGGTATTTATCTGACATCAAAAACTTCCTCACCGATAAATATCGTTTCTTCAGACAAGACGACTATCATTCTTGTCGACGGCTCGGTGAACATTTTACGTGACGGAAATGAAAGAACAGTAGATGAAAACGGAGATCCCGATGCGACTCTATGGTCAAAAGACGATCTCGATTTCACGGGAGCAGGCTCATTGTATGTTGTCGCAAATTGCTCTAAAGGAATACATTCAAAGGATGATATAGTAATTAATTCGGGCGAAATATATGTTGTCTCTACGGATGACGGGATCAAAGGCAACGATTCAGTCAAGATCAGCGGAGGCAAGATAACGATCAAATCAGGCGCTGACGGTATAAAATCAGATAATGAAGACACAGCAGGAAAAGGCTTTGTCTCGATCACAGGCGGTGAAATAAATATCACATCGGCAGAAGACGGCATTCAGGGTTACAGAGACGTAACGATCTCAAACGGAACGATTAATATCGTCACCGGCGGCGGAAGTAAAAACTCGGCTTCAAAAAGCAATGACAACAATATTGGCTTCGGAGGAATGTTTGGAGGACACGGCGGAAGACCGGGCGAAGGTCATGGACAACCGGGAAATACTTCTGATTCAGCGACAACAGACGAAGAAAGCTCCAAAGCAATAAAAAGCGACATCGAGCTGCTTATAAGCGGCGGAAATATTACGATCGATTCAAAGGATGACGCGATACACAGCAACGCTAACGTGACTGTAAAAGGAGGAACGATCACCGCTTCAACAGGTGACGACGGCATTCATGCGGATCTGATACTAACTATTGATGACGGTAAAATAGACATAATAAATTCGTATGAGGGACTGGAAGGAGAAAAAATCTTTCTTAACGGCGGTACGATGAATGTAACATCAACTGACGACGGAATAAACGCGGCCGGTGACAGCACGACTGCGGAGACTGAGCAAAACGGTCAGGACGGAGGAAGAGGCGGTTTCGGAGGCTTCGGCGGAGGAGGATTCGATACTGATCTAAACGCTTCCCTTGTGATAACGGGAGGAACCGGAATTTTTAACTGTCAAGGAGATGGTCTTGACAGCAATAATACGATAGAAATGACAGGCGGAAATTATATAATCTACGGTCCTACTAACGGCGGAAACGGCTCTCTGGACTATGCGAGAACATTTGTTATGACAGGCGGCTCGCTCGCAGCATTCGGAAGCACCGGAATGGCTCAGGGAGTATCTTCGGGATCAACTGTAGGATATCTGTTTGTTCAATTGTCCGGAGCCGCAAACAGCGAACTGATCATAGAAAACGAATCGGGAGATGAAATATTCAAAACGACTTCTCCGAAACTGTACGGATGCGTATTTATCTCAAATCCGGAGATAAAAAGCGGCAGCAATTACACATTCTTCTATAACGGAGAAAATCTCGGAACTCTCGCCGCAAGGTAAACAGGTAAAGATGTTGATTCGCAGCACCTGCGATAATCAACATTTT
>DBVT01000083.1:2540-2668 GCA_002308775.1 Mageeibacillus sp. UBA1257 | reverse complement strand
GCCCAGAACAGATTCTCCTTGATATTCGTCATCGCTCTCTTCGATATCCTGACTGAAAGGGCGATGTCAGATACGTTGCTTCCGAGAAGGACGACGTCTGCCGAATCTATCGCTATATCAGCTCCGGC
>DBVT01000083.1:759-2497 GCA_002308775.1 Mageeibacillus sp. UBA1257 | reverse complement strand
GCGTCGTTGATACCGTCTCCGACCATAGCGACGTTGGAATCCTTTTTAAGCTCCGCGATCTTCGCCGCTTTTTCTTCCGGTAAAACTTCGGCAAAGCATTTCCCGATGCCTGTTTCCGCCGCTATCGCTTTCGCTGTCTGCATATTGTCGCCTGTGAGAAGGACCGTGTCGAGCTTCAGCTCGTGAAGCAGATCAACAGTCTCTTTCGCATTCTGTTTGATCGAATCCCTTTCGGCGATCACGCATAAGAATTCGCCGTTTTTCGTAAAAATAAGTGGTGTTTTACCCTCTGAAGAGAGGTTTTCGGCCGTTTTTACGACATTATCGGGGATGACGAAGTTTTTGGTCATATATTTCAGACTGCCTCCGCAGACTGTCTTTCCGTCTATCACTGCCCTGAGACCGCTGCCGGGGAGTATGATGAAATCTTCAGTTTCGACGAGGTCTGCGCCGCGGCTGTCGCAGTATCTGACTATCGCTTTTCCGAGGGGATGTTCCGATTTATATTCCAGGCTGTAGGCGAGTGAAAGGGCCTCTTCTTCGGAAAAACCTTCGGCGACGACAAGATCCGTGACTTCGGGATTTCCCGTAGTGACTGTTCCCGTTTTGTCCAAAACGATCGTTTTTGCGCGTGAGAGGATCTCCATGACCTCCGCGTTTTTATACAGTATTCCGCATCGGGCGCCTATTCCGTTCGCGACCGTTATCGCGACAGGTGTCGCAAGCCCCAAAGAGCACGGGCAAGTTATGACGAGCACCGCGACAGCTCTCTCCAAAGAGAAAGAGAAAGGCTTTCCGGCGATCATCCAGATGATAAAAGTTATTATTGCGATTCCGATGACGGAAGGCACCAGTATTGCTGATATTTTATCGGCCATTCTCGCAACGGGGGCTTTTGTAGCTGCGGCCTCGTTCGCCGCTCTTACGATCGAAGCAAGAGCTGTGTCGCTTCCCGTTTTCTCCGCTTTGCATTTTAAAAAGCCGGAGAGGTTTATTGAAGCCGTCAAAACTGTCGAGCCTTCTTCTTTTTCGCACGGAATGCTCTCGCCTGTGAAAGCGGATTCATCCGCTGAACTAATTCCTTCCAGAACGACTCCGTCTGCGGGAAATTTTTCACCAGGTCTCACAACGAAAATATCGCCGGGTTTTATTTCCTCCGCGGGTATGACTGTTTCGACTCCGTTAACTATTACGGTCGCTTTTCCGGGAGCCAGCCTCGCGAGCGACTCCAGAGCGTCAGTTGTTTTTCCCTTTGCTCTTGCCTCGAGCATTTTACCTATCGAGACGAATACGAGGATCATAGCAGCCGATTCAAAATAATAATCGATTTGATCCGGGAAACCTTTGATCCATGCGATAACGAATAAAACGACGCTGTATACGAACGAAGTCATCGAACCCAGAGCCACCAGTGTGTCCATATTAGGAGCGAGGCCTTTGACAGCCTTGAAGCCTGATATAAAGAAGCGCCTGTTTATGATCATGACAGCCAGACAAAAGATCGCCTGAAGCAGGGGATTTAAAAACTTCAGCGTGTCAAAGAACTTCGGCAGAGGGAAGCGGAACATCATATGGCCCATGCCCAGATACATCAGCGGTATAAGCAAAATAACCGATATGATCAGCCCGTGAAGCCTCGATCTTGTTTCCTTTTTTTCTTTTTTTGACAGGTTTTTAACCGAATCGATGCCGCCTTCGCTCCTTGACGCACCGTATCCGGCGTTTTCAACGGCTTTGA
>DBVT01000083.1:0-707 GCA_002308775.1 Mageeibacillus sp. UBA1257 | reverse complement strand
ATTGACGCTGCAATAGTCGACGCCATCCAGCGAAGACACGGCTTTTTCCACTCGCGCACTGCATGCGGAGCAGCTCATTCCCGTGATGTCAAATGTTCTCATATATCATTTGTTCAACCTTTCTATTATTGACCTTGCGACCAGTACACCGCTTGCCGCAGCCTGTGAAAGGCCTCTTGTAACGCCGGCTCCGTCTCCGCAAGCGAAGAAGTTCGGAAGAGCTGTTTCAAGTTCTTTTGAGAGGACGATGCGGGCGCTGTAGAATTTCACCTCGACACCGTAAAGGAGCGTGTCGTAATTTGCCGTTCCGGGAGCGATCTTGTCGAGTGCGTAGATCATCTCCGTGATATTGTCGAGATGTCTCTTGGGAAGCACGAGGCTGAGATCGCCGGGCGTAGCGTTCAGAGTAGGCTTTGTAAAACTCTTGCTCAGTCTGTGTTCGTTCGTCCTGACACCTCTGGTGAGATCGCCGAATCTCTGAACCAGAACGCCGCCGCCCAGCATATTTGAAAGGGAGGCGATGCTCTTGCCGTATTTGTACGGTTCGTTAAAAGGCTCAGTGAACTTGTTCGAAACGAGAAGCGCGAAGTTGGTGTTCGGGCTCCTCAAAGCGGGATCGCTGTAGCTGTGCCCGTTGACCGTTATGCAGCCTGCAACGTTTTCCGTTACGACGTGTCCGTAAGGATTCATGCAGAATGTTCTGACCT
>DBVT01000046.1:18588-20237 GCA_002308775.1 Mageeibacillus sp. UBA1257 | reverse complement strand
ACAGGAAGGACGCATCAGATCAGAGCCCAATTTGCTTTATCGGGCCATCCTCTTCCGGGAGATGTGAAATACGGAGGCTGCAAAAGCGAAAATGCGTTTTCTCTCTGGTCTTCAGTAGCCGCATTTAAGCATCCGACGAAAGATCTGACGATGATTTGCCAGTCGATTCCTGACAAGTTTTCTTACTTTACAGCCTTCGAAACTTCTTTATTTGAAACATATCTCGATGATCTGGATATAAAAAAACTCAAAGAGATTAAAAACGCAGACATCTCAAAGCATATCGTTACACGGAGATAATCAATAATGGCAGATGCTTTTCGTTCGTTCGATTTTGACATAAACAAACAGTACGACCTGATCGCTACTGCGGCTTTCGGACTTGAATCAGTCGTTATGAGGGAACTCAAATGGCTTGGGATAGAAGATGCCCTGTGCGAAAACGGCAGAGTTCGTTTTAAGGGAACGATTAAAGACGTGGTCAAATGCAATCTCTGGCTCAGATGTTCTGACAGAGTATTGATCGAAGCGGCGAGATTTCCCGCGAAAACATTCACTGAACTGTTTGACAATACTCAGGCAATAGACTGGCAGGATATTTTACCTTACGGATGTGAATTTCCGGTCGAAGGAAAGTCAGTAAAATCGATCCTCCATTCAGTTCCCGACTGTCAGAAGATAGTAAAAAAAGCGATCTGTGAAAAACTTAAAAGATTCTATCACATCGACGGAATGATCAGCGAAACAGGACCTCTTTTTAAGCTTGAAATATCAATGCTTGACGATATGGCAACTATCACGATCGACACGTCAGGCGCAGGACTGAACAAGAGGGGATACAGAAAACTCACCGGGCCTGCTCCTATAAAAGAGACTCTCGCTGCCGGAATGATACTTGTCAGTCGCTGGAATCCCGAAAGAGCATTGATGGATCCGTTTTGCGGAACCGGTACTATACCCATCGAAGCTGCCATGATCGGCTTGAATATCGCACCGGGATCAAACAGGGAATTCATTTCGGAGAGCTGGCATCCCGAGATCAAGAAACTGTATGATTTTTACAGAAACGAAGCAATAAACAGTGTAAAAAGAGATGTTTCCCTCAAAATTTACGCGTCAGATATCAATTACGAATCTATTAAACTTGCCTTGGAACATGCGAAAGAAGCAGGTGTGGATGATAAGATCAACTTCCAGAAGATAGATTTCAGACAGACTTCTTCTAAAGCAAAATACGGATTCATTATAACTAATCCTCCGTACGGAGTGAGACTTGGTGAAAAGAAACAGGTCAGCAAACTGTATGAGGATATGGGCGTTCATTTTGCGCAGTTCGATACGTGGTCATACTATATAATCACTCCCGAAGAAGGATTTGAAAAGCTTTTCGGGAGGCGTGCCGATAAGAAAAGAAAACTGTACAACGGAACGATAAAATGCGAATATTACCAGTTTTGGGGCCCGAAACCGCCTGTAAACTAAAATAAAACGATCGGAAGTCTTAAGTGATTTTCGAAAATCGTTAACTCGGAATATTTTTTATGAAATGCAGATAAACGCACCGTGAAAAATGATATAATATAGACAATACGCAAAAGGAGCTGAAAGACATGTTAAAAGCAAACGATTTCATCAAAACGAACAATACT
>DBVT01000046.1:9503-18542 GCA_002308775.1 Mageeibacillus sp. UBA1257 | reverse complement strand
TGCAAGGGAACGGGATGGGCGCCTCATCTTTGGTACGACCATCATTTTGCGGAATACGACAGAGACTTTTCCAGGATGCAGAAGATGGGCATCAATATTATCAGAGTTTTTCTGTCCGTAAACACATGCATGTCCGGTCCTTTTAAGATCAACGAGCAGACGATGCAGTATATAAGAGAAATGCTCGAATATGCTCAGAAATACGATATAAGGGTCATTTTTTCAGGTGTTTCAATGTGGGACGGAAGGCCGGCGTGGTTTGATGATCTGAAGATAACGGGAGACAGCTATTTTTCCGATCCTGTCCTTCTCGAACAGTTTGCTTTTTGCTGGGATCATGTAGCGGAAACGTGCAGGGATTATCCTTCGCTTTTTGCATATGACCTTCAGAACGAGCCTTTTATCCCCTGGGAGAGCTCTTATAATCCGTCCATGTGGTTTGAATTCGCCTCAAAGAGAGCCTCGATGCCCATGTTTGCTGATGTTTCAAAGAAACTTTTCGATGCGAGAAATTCGATCCCGGTAAACTCTTTTGACACTGATGCTGATGTAATATATGCATATCAGGCATTCAGAAACAAGCTTAGCTACGATTTTTGCAAGATCTGCTGCGACGCGATCCGTAAAAAGGACACAAACCATATGATCTCAGTCGGTTGTCACCAGTGCAGCGCGACTCTCGATTTCAGAAGCCCCGAAAGATATGCGGGATTTGATCCGCACGTAGTAGGGAAACTCCTCGACTACGTTTCGATACACTATTATCCTTACGATTACGATATTGATATTGCCGAAGACCCGAATAACTATACTGAGGCATTGAATGTCATTTCCGCTCATTTGAGATATATGGACGTCGGAAAACCCGTTATGATGGAAGAATTCGGACTTTACGGAGGAGGAGTTGCGCCGGGATTCGGATGGAGACCTCCTTTCAAATATCTTCCTGCTGAAATGTCCGCCAAATGGGTCAATGACGTCGTTTCCAGAAATATCGAAAACTGCTCCGGGTTCCTCAACTGGGGCTTTGACGACAACAAAGACCAGGGCGATCCGACAAGATATCAGGGTCTGTTTGACGACGATTTCAAGATCAAGCCTCTCGGAGAAATATATCCCGATATGATCAAGAGAAGCACTGAATACGTCAACGCAAATCCTGCTTATGTTAAAAAGACGCCTGTAGAAGTCGATCTGCGAGTTATTTTAACAGATCAGGAGAAATACAAGGAATTCGTCAGATTTATCAGGAAAGAATTCCATACGCTCGAATCTCCTTATTTCGTTGTTAAAAATGCTCCCGATTTCAGATAATAAACAGGTCTGAACCTTATAAAGGAGGATACCGAATGCCCATCCAATGGTTCCCGGGTCACATGGCAAGAGCGAGGAGAGTTCTTTCCGAAAACCTCAGACTTTGTGATATAGTGATCGAAATAAGAGACGCCCGTCTCCCGTACAGCAGCAGCAACCCTGAGATAAACCGTTTGCTCGGTGATAAACCCAGGGTTATCGTTTTGAACAAAAACGACCTTGCGGACCCTGTGATCACAGAAGAATGGAAAGAATTTTACACGGAGAAAAACATTCCTGTTATATTCACAGACTGCAGATCGGGAAGCGGAGTTAAAGAGGTCGTTAAAGCGATCAATGACAAGATGCAGCCGTATATCCAAAAATGCATCGCGAAAGGTCGCAAAAAGCCTGTCATCAAAGCTATGGCAGTCGGTATCCCTAACGTAGGAAAATCGTCTTTTATAAATAAAATAACCGGTCGTGCAGGAGCGAAAACAGGAGACAAACCCGGTGTTACCAGAAACATTCAGTGGCTGAATATCAATCCGGATATTATGCTCCTCGATATGCCCGGACTCCTGTGGCCTAAATTCGAAGATCAGAACTGTGCATACAAGCTTGCTGCGTCAGGGGCAATTAAAGACGATATAAGCGACGTTACGGAAATAGCCTGTTATCTTTGCCTTTTACTCGCAAAACGCTACAGAGAGGCCTTTTTCGGCCGCTACGGCATTGATCTGGACGATAGTTTCTTCGAGAAGTACGATGATGGATATCTGGAATGTCTTTATACTCATATCGCTGACGGAGTTCCGATCCTTGAAACTGTCGGAAGGAAGAGAGGCTGCCTTATAAAAGGCGGAGAAGTGGACCTTACGAGAGCCTCTAATATTCTCCTTGATGAATTCAGAGGAGGTAAGATCGGAAGGATATCTCTCGATTTTACGGAGGATGAAAAATGACGGAAGATCGTCGTGCCGAGCTGAGAAGATACGAGAACGAGCTCAAAGAAGCGGGATTCAGATATGTAGCAGGCGTTGACGAAGCGGGAAGGGGACCTTTGGCGGGACCCGTTTGCGCCGCATGCGTGATATTCGATCTGTACAAAGAATTCCCTGATGCGGACGATTCGAAAAAACTCACACCTGCAAAGCGGGACGCACTGTTCGATCAGATAATATCTATGTCTGAGGGATACGGTATCGCATTCTCGGACAATAAAAGGATCGACGAAATAAACATCCTTCAGGCGACGTACGAAGCGATGCGCGAAGCCGTTTTATCAGCAGTCAAAATGTCCGGCATAAACCCTGACAGAATACTTATAGATCACGTTCATATACCTAAAATACCTTTTACACAGATATCCATAACACACGGGGACGCGCTCAGTGTAACGATAGGTTCCGCGTCGATACTCGCAAAGGTATCAAGGGACAGACTTATGGAAGAATATGCTGTCAAATATCCCGGTTACGGATTTGAAAAACACAAGGGGTACGGTACGAAAGATCACTACGAAGCGATCAGAAAGATCGGTATCAGCGAAATTCACAGAAAGACTTTTCTGAAAACGTTACACTGAAAGGAAAGAATTTGAATACAAGAAAAAGAGGGTCCCTTGCCGAGGAAGCAGTAACTGAACTTTATAAAAAAGCCGGTTATGAAGTCGTTGAACGGAACTGGCATTTTCACCGAATCGGAGAGATCGATATAATACTCAAAAAGAAAGATACGATCGTTTTTACTGAGGTAAAATCGAGAAAGCAGGGAAGTATGACCACTCCCGCGGAAGCCGTCAATGCCAAAAAGAAAGGAACTATCAAAACGCTCGCAAAAGCGTATTTCTCCGAATATCTTTCAAAAGGCGATAACGTATCTGATTATGTTGTCAGATTCGATGTCGCAGAGGTGACAGAGACTGAAAAAAAGTATATAATAAACGTGATCAGGAACGCGTTTTAATAGTGTTTTTTGATGATATATGATGAAATAATACGTAACGGATGAAATTATGAGCAGACAGGACAATATAAGAAACTTTTGCATAATTGCGCACATAGACCACGGAAAATCAACGCTCGCAGACAGAATACTCGAAAAAACGGGCGTTTTGTCATCCCGTGAGATGGAAGACTGTGTTCTCGACAATATGGATATCGAAAGAGAGCGCGGAATAACGATCAAAGCTCAGACGGTCAAATTGAGTTACAAAGATTCATCCGGCAGAGATCTTATTTTTAATCTGATAGACACACCCGGACATGTGGACTTCAACTATGAGGTATCAAGGACGCTTTTCGCGTGTGAAGGCGCGATTCTTGTCGTTGACGCGGCGCAGGGAATTGAAGCCCAGACATTGGCAAACGTCTACCAGGCGATGGAACACAATCTTGAGATCATACCCGTAATAAATAAGATCGACCTGCCTTCAGCTCAGCCCGAGTTTGTAAAAAAAGAGATCGAAGACGTTATCGGAATTCCCGCAATGGACGCTCCGCTGATTTCAGCAAAGATGGGAATAGGTATCGAAGATGTCCTCGAAAAGATCGCATTTGAAATTCCGTCACCTGTCGGTGATGAAACAAAACCCCTTAAAGCCCTCGTATTTGACTCATATTATGACGCATATAAAGGCGTAATTATTTACGTTCGCGTATTCGACGGAATAGTTAAAAAAGACGATATTATCAAAATGATGTCATCCGGGAAAGAATATACTGTAACAGAAGTAGGAACATTTCTTCCGGGAACATATCATCCCGAGGACTGCCTGTATGCAGGAGAAGTAGGATATATCTGCGCGTCAATTAAGAGCATCGGAGACGCGACAGTGGGAGATACGGTAACTCTCGCAACAAATCCGATAAAAGAAGCTCTTCCCGGCTTTAAAAAGGTCCTTCCGATGGTTTTCTGCGGCATTTATCCTGTTGACGGAAACGATTACGAAGACTTAAAAGACGCCCTGTACAAGTTGCAGCTTAATGACGCTGCGCTCGTTTTCGAACCTGAGACCTCTCAGGCGCTCGGTTTTGGTTTCAGATGCGGATTCCTCGGACTTTTGCATCTCGAAGTAATACAGGAAAGACTGTCAAGGGAATTTGATCTTGATCTGATCACTACGACGCCGAGCGTTATTTATAAAATACACAAGACAAACGGCGAGATATTTGAGCTTGACAATCCTACGAATATGCCGCCTCAGACAGAAGTTGATTATATCGAAGAGCCTATGGTAAAAGCTCAGATCATGACTCCGACAGAATATGTAGGAAATATTATGGAGCTTTCGACGGAAAGAAGAGGAATATTCAAGAATATGGAATATATCGAAGATTCACGTGTCCTGATGACTTTTGAACTTCCTCTTAATGAAGTGATCTATGACTATTTCGATTGCCTGAAATCTCGCACGAGAGGATATGCGTCTCTTGACTACGAAATATCTTCATATAAACCTTCAAAGCTTGTCAAATTAGATATATATTTGAACGGCGAGATCGTCGATGCTCTTTCTTTCATCGTTCACGAGGATAAAGCGTATGCGAGAGCGAGAAAAATCGCCGAAAAGCTGAAGGAAACTATTCCGAGACATCAGTTTGAAGTGCCTATCCAGGCATGCATCGGAGGTAAGATAATAGCCCGCGAGACTGTCAAAGCTTATAGAAAAGATGTCCTTGCGAAATGCTACGGCGGCGACATAACGAGAAAGAAGAAGCTCCTCGAAAAGCAGAAAGAAGGCAAGAAGAGGATGCGTTCGTTCGGCAACGTAGAGGTTCCTCAGGAAGCCTTTTTAAGCGTTTTGAAGCTGGATACATAATAATTGACAGTTAAACGAGGCCTCAAATAATGAAAACTCTGGGACTCTACATTCATATACCTTTTTGCGTAAAAAAATGCATCTATTGCGATTTTTTATCATTTCCGGACAGATTCGGACAGTGCGAGATATATTTTAAGGCGCTCGAAAAAGAAATAGAGCGTAAGAGCAAACAATTCAAGCATTATACTGTCGATACAGTATTTATCGGAGGGGGCACTCCGTCATCCGTTGATACGCTGTTCATATCAAATATAGCGATCGCGATCAAGGACAATTTTAAAATTGCGAAAGATCTCGAATTTACGATCGAATCTAATCCGGGAACGCTCACAAGACACAAATGCCTCGATTATATGAAAGTCGGTATCAACAGGATAAGTATCGGGCTTCAGTCAGCTGATGAAAAGATCCTCAAATTCCTCGGAAGGATACATACATACGAGGATTACGCGGATTCTATACTGGCAGCCAAAACAGCAGGATTCAAAAACATAAATACAGATCTTATATTCGGTATACCGGGACAGTCTCTCGATTCATTCAAGGATACTCTTCACAAAACTGTATCTGCGGGAATAACACACATATCGGCATACAGTCTGATACCTGAAGAAGGAACGCCCTTATTTGATATGCTTGAAAGCGGAAAAGTCCCTTATCCTGACGACGGAATTGATCGCGAAATGTATCATTATGCATGCGAATTTCTTGAAAAAAGCGGTTTTGAACACTATGAGATCTCGAATTTCGCCGTAAAAGGATGCGAATCAAGGCATAATCTGAAATATTGGGAAGAGAAAGAATATCTGGGACTGGGACTGGGAGCTTCTTCATTTTACGACGGAAAGCGGATCAAAAATACGACTGATATGGACACATATCTGAAAGGAAAAGACGAATATATTGAGGATATAAAAATAGATAAAGAAACGGAAATGAAAGAATTCATGATGCTGGGTTTCAGAAAGACGAAAGGTCCGGATCCTGCTGATTTCAAAGTCAAATACAGGATCGACATGTACGAAAAATACAGGATCGATCTGAATATTTTAAGAGGGAAGGGGCTCATAGATTTCAAACTTGAAAAAGGGAAGCCTGTGGGATTTCCTCTGACAGAAAAAGGACTCGATTTTGCGAACGAAATATTTGAAAGGTTTGTCTGATAAAGGGAAGATAATGGAAAAGAACAGTAAAAATCAAAAGATAACAGCAGCTTTACTGATCATTTATATTATTCTTTATCTGTCGTATGTCACGGTATATGTTTCAAGACAGAACCTTTCCGTTGCGACGCCTGTATTGAAAGAGCTGAAGATCATGGACGCGTTCCAAATAGGTGTTTTGGGAACGATATTTTCGATAGTCTATTCGATCGGAAGACTTGTAAACGGAAGAATAGGAGATAAGATCAAGCCCAAATATATGATCTCAACAGGGCTTTTGCTCATCTGCGCCAGCAATTTCGCTTTCGGATTTTTCCCGGGATTTCAAATTTGTATGATCCTCTGGGGCATAAATGCGATAGGGCAGTCGATGCTGTGGGGACCTATCCTCAGAACACTCTCAGGAATTCTTCCGCAGGAGCGTATCACAAAACTGATGTCTTTCTTTGCTACGGCGATACCTATGGGAACTGTAGCGGGAATTCTTATATCTACAGGAGCGATCAGGTTTAAAGGAGTCTCATTTGCATTTTACGTTCCTTCTGCGATATCTCTTATATTGGCTGTAACAGTTTTTATAGTAGTCGGAAGAATAGGTAAAAAATATGAAACATCCGGGGAAGTGCGGAAAGAGGCAGAGAAGGGGACTGCCCTTCCTCTTAAACAGCTTTTAAAAGATAAAATGCTCCTGTCGACATTCATACCGACATTCTTCCATGGCATTGTAAAAGAAAATATCAATCTTTGGCTATCACTGTTTTTCGTATCAAAATTCAGCATCGATCTCGAAAAATCAACTTTATATGTCTTTATGATACCTCTGATAGGCATGGCGGGAAGGCTGATATATCCGTTTTTGTTCAGAATTTTCGGAAGATCTGAATATAAAGTAAATATTTTCGCATTCGGCGTGATAGCTGCATCATCGCTTCCTCTCATATTTATTAAAACAGGACACAATCCGATATGGGTGATAATAGCAGCTTCACTTTGTCTCGGACTGATCTCTGCAGCAGTATCTGTGATCAACCATTCAATGCTGACAATGATGCCGCTTAGGTTTGCAAAATATGAATCATCGTCCACTGTATCAGGAATAATTGATTTTCTAAGCTATGCAGGCGCAGCGAGCGGATCGCTGATCTACGGAGCTCTTCTTGATAAGAACGACAACTTCCACATAATGTTTATTTCATGGATCACGATATCTCTGATTTCAATATTATTGTCGTATATATCTCACAAAAAGATTTCATTGAAATAATGATCCTGAAGGGGAAGGGGATGTAAAGTCCGGAAACTTGTCAAATTCATTTATCTACAAAATTGAACAAAATAATAATTTTGTTCAATAAGAGACCCATATTTTAGCCATTTTTGACAGATCTACGCATTTTACCCTGATCATTCTCTTTACGGACTGTTTTGGGATGTCTTCTTATATCAGAACAATTTTTCTGCTTTGATATAATATCTTCCTGATCCGAGTTCGATCTTCATGTTTTCTTCATCTTTATTATTTACCGTAACGTTTTCAAACTCATCCGGAATACAGAATGTACATTTCATATTTGCGGGAATATTAATTTTACATTCGAATGTTTTATTATTGATCCTCCAGGATATTTCTATCTTTCCTCTGATCGTATCGAAATGTCCTTTTGCAGATTTGTTTTCTGTAATACTCTCAGTTTTAAATGTAAAATGCTTCATCGCAGGTCCGTCATTTACATTTGTTCTCAGACCGAAAACATATTCAGTTATCCACGGAGTTACTGTAGTAAATTCTATATGATCAAATGAATTCATGCTGCAGTCTTCGATACCGTTCTCGACGATTATCGTCTGTGTCTTGTTTTGCTGCTGCCATCTGGGTTTTTCATATAAATACGGTAACTCAGGCATTCTCGTATCCCAGCGCTCCCAGATCGTCTGCGAGCCTTCGTCCATCATATATTTGAATGACGGGCACCTGTCATCTGTCATCATTTTATACGCCAGATCGTGCATTTTATGCGCAGAAAGTGCCCTTATAAGAGATCCGACCGTATATACGCCTGTCGCAAATCTGCAGTCGTTCCGTTCGATAATTTCCTTTAATTTTTGTTCGAGCAAATGTTCGTTTTTCGCATTTATGGTATTAAAATGAAGCATCATGCCGTAGGCGCCCTGTGAGGCGTTTTTCAGCCCGTTATCTCCGTCAACTAATATTTTCTCGATCTGATCCACAGAATGCCTGAATGAGGCTTTAAAACGGCTCTGATCGTCGTTTTTACCCAAAATTTCAGCGTATTTTGCCATCATACGGTAAAAACACGCAAATGTGACGCTTGTGAACACCTGATCGCTTATCTGCGGAATATCTTTATTGATTCCTGTATCAGCCATCAGTTTGTTCGTATTAAGCCAGTCGCAGTCTGTGTAATCAGGATCTCCGCCGATATGATCAGGATACTTTTTGATATTATCCTCGTAAATTTTTAACAGCAACTCATAAAAGTCCTCATCTGCCAGATCATTTCCGTAAAGAGCATATTCCAGTTCGAAGAGATTTATAAGAGTTCTTGCGATAACGCCCGGAGGCAATAAGATAATCAATCCGTCGGGAGCTTGTGAGATCATTCTTCCCTCTTGTTTATATCCTTCAATAAGCTCGCGTACATGTCTTTCCCAGAAAAGAGTTCCGTCAAACAGATATGACATACTGTCCAGTCCCTCCATAAGCCAAGGAAGCCTTTCATCTCTGTCGTTGCAGTC
>DBVT01000046.1:0-9407 GCA_002308775.1 Mageeibacillus sp. UBA1257 | reverse complement strand
GAAGAGATAGAATGACATATGATGTCGTTTTTACCCGGTTTATAATCAAGGCCGATTATTTCCAGATATCTGAATCCGTGATAAGTAAAATGAGGTCTGAAAGTGACTTTTTTACTGTCCTTGAAGATATAAGTATCTATTGCGAAAGCGCCTCGAAGGTTCGCATAATGGCCCGTCCCGTCAGCTTTTAACGCGCATGCGTGCCTTAACATTACCTTCCGGTTTCTTTCTCCGCGCATCGTAATTTCGCAAAAACCGGAAACATTTTTGCCGAAATCGACTACAAAAGTGCCTTTTTCAGTCTCAGTCACGGACAAAGGCTCAATATCCTCGTATGAGACTATCTGCTCGTTTATAAAGCTCTTAAGCGTGATATTGCCTACTTCATCAGGATCTGCTGTTCTTACAGGATTCCATGCCAGAATATCCTCATATCTCGCATCGTAAAATTCACCGTCGTATATGTCGTTCTTCCTCACAGGCGTATTAGCGCACGACTCCCATGTCTCATCAGTGCATATCGGTTCTTCGTCAGGTATCTCGAGCTGCATTATAAACTTGGGAGTCTTGCCGTATTTGCCTCTTAAAACCTTCGGGCCGAAAACGTTAGCCATACCGATCCTTCCCGCATACCAACCGTCGCCAAGCATCGCAAGGATCTCATTTTCCCCTTTTTGGAGCATATCCGAGACTTCAAAGCAGCTGTATTGAACATATCTGTCATAATTTGTCCATTCGGGCGCCAGATAAGCGTCAGAGACCTTTTCTCCGTTTATATACAACTCATAAATTCCGAGCGCAGATACGTAAACATATGCCTTCTCGGGATTTTTTTCAAGTTCGAATATCTTCCTCATAAACGGACCGGGCAAAGGTTTCGCATTTCCTTTTTTGTGCCACGTCGGAGTCGTATCTGTTAAAAATTCCGGTCCGAATCCTTCACCTTCGTACCATCCGTCGTCCGCGATCACTTTTTTATATTCAGATATAATATCGCAGCCGTTAAATACCTCGATTTGAGAAAGTCCGAATGAATATTTTCCTTCTTCATAAGCCTGAAGTTCGACTGCTTCAAAAGTCACATATCTGGCTGTTATTTTACCCGGGAAAATATAAACAGGAACAGCTCCGGGATTCGGTACGATTTCTTGTGTTTTATCATCAATTATCTGTATGTCTTTGCTATCAAGGCCGGAATGCGCGTATATACGGTATCTTCTCGGAAATTGATAACCGGGAAAATCGGCGATCCCGGGGAATTCAAACACTCTCAGTCCGTAAAATGCAACGCAGTCAAACGTTCTTACCGTATCAAGGTCAACTGTCACCTTCAATGCTTCATGAGGGTCGTTTACCGTCTTACTCAAAAATCCGGAATGCGCAGGAGCGTCTTCGGGTTCTATTTCGGCATTTTCGATCCATTTTGCTGTCCAGGAATCATTTGAAAACATACCCGTTCTGAAATATCCGTCATACGATATGTCTTCGCCGGCCTCGCCGCAATCAGAATAAACAGACCAATAATAATCAGTTTTCTCATCAAGGCACTTCCCTGCGTATTTTATTGCTACTGTCTCGTCAGATTCTACAATGCCTGAATCCCACATATCCGGAGATCCGCTCTTCAAAAGTTCTTTATCAGTCGCGACGCAGATCTTAAACGACTTTTGCGAAACATTATATCCGTCAGACACGATCTGCCAGAAGAATCTGGGATTTTTACTGTCTATCGCGATCGGATCTTTTCTGTATTCTGTTTTCAAATTTCTAACTTCGATTGACATATCTTTTAACTCCGTTTTCAGAATATGTTTTTAATAATTCTATTATATCAAAAACTTTACTTACATCATAGGTAAAATATGATATAATTTTTGAAAGAAAAGAAAAATTTTTCCGGAGGTTTAAAATTATGTATTTCATCGATCCGTCTATGCCAATAAAAGGAAGAACTTTTTCTGCTTCGTCTGAAAATCCGAGAGCTGAAAAAGGCGGCGGAACTAAAGGTTCAGACACAGAAAAAACAAATCCGTGCACATTTATTGAGCCGGGAGACACATTGACTGTTTTAGATATCGACGGACCGGGATATGTAAATCAGATCTGGATGGGTGGAATCACCGGCTGGCATATGATCCTCAGAATGTACTGGGATAACGAGGAAGAGCCTTCTGTAGAAGCTCCGCTTTCCGCATTTTTCGGCCACGCTTATTATAATAATGTAACTAATTTTGACGGAAACTATCCTACTCTCAATTCGGCACTTCTCCTCTGCGCTCCTTGCAGAGGTTTTTCCTGCTATTTTAAAATGCCTTTTAAAAAACACGCGAAGATAACTGTGGAGAACAGAAAAGCTCCCGGTACAGGCGCTCAAAATATCTATTATACGATCAACGGACAGCTCTGCGATATTCCCGATGAATCTCTGTATTTCCACGCATCATACAGGCAGGAGCAACCTCTCACTGCAGGTAAAGCGTATACTGTTATCGACGGTATCGAAGGACAGGGCAATTTTATCGGCGTGACTTTGTCGGCAGGTATAAACGGTCGCGACGGCTGCTGGGTCGAAGGCGAAGTGAAAGTTTATGTCGACGACGATATTTATCCGTCTCTCAACTACACAGGAACAGAGGATTATTTCTGCGGCTCATACGCGTTCGGATATGATATGTTCGGAAAATATCAGCCTTTTTCCGGTCTATATGCCGGAATGTTCGCTATGATGGGTTCAGAGACATGGGATCGCAGCAAATCAAATTACAACACCCAGCCTCGTTTCATGGGCTATCGCTGGCATATTCCGGATCCTATCCATTTTGAAAAGAATTTTTCGATGAAACTGCTCAATATGGGGTATATGAACAATAAAACATACGGACGTCGCGACGATTTCGCATCCGTCGCATACTGGTATCAGACACATCCTCATAAAGCTTTTAAACCTCTGCCGTCTGACGACGAAGTCTCGCTCGAATGATTTATTTATGAGATCTATCTCAAAAAAATTCCCGTCGCGGATCATCTAAAGTACGCGGCGGGATGATTTTTAAACTTAAATATGACCTTAAGATCATCAACTGTTAAAGAATGCAGAATAACCTTTATAGGTATA
This sequence comes from Mageeibacillus sp. UBA1257, assembly GCA_002308775.1. Classification (GTDB taxonomy): domain Bacteria; phylum Bacillota; class Clostridia; order UBA1212; family UBA1257; genus UBA1257. The sequence goes on along the minus strand of DBVT01000046.1, from coordinate 6,292 downwards.
ATAAAGATCGGCTTTTGAAGATATCTCGTAAGGCGCGTGCATCGATAAAATAGGCGTTCCGCAGTCTATCACACTCATTCCGAGATTTGCCATATACTGAGCGATCGTGCCGCCTCCGCCGAGGTCTGTTCTTCCCATCTCATTGATCTGCCACGGGATGCCGTTTTCAGTAAAAAGATTAACTACTTCAGCCAGATATTCGGCGTTTGCGTCGCTTGCGGATGACTTGCCTCTTGCGCCTGTATATTTTTGAACCGCGAGACCTTTTCCGCAGAACGCAGCATTCGTTTTGTCGTATGCGTTTGCATAAGTCGGATCAAACGCGGCAGTAACATCAGCTGAAAGAAGCTTGGTATTGGCGAGACATCTGCGAAGTGAAATAAAAGCAGTATCGGGATGTGCAAAATTGCAAAGTTCCGCGATAAAATTTGACAGTGCATATGACTGCGCTCCCGTATTGCCAACGCTTCCTATCTCTTCTTTGTCGGAACAATAACATATACATGTTTTCTGAGGGATCTCTTTTACGTCGAGGAGAGCTCTGAACGCGGAATATGCGCAGATCCTATCATCCTGACCGTATGCGGCGATCAAACTTCTGTCAAATCCGAGATCTCTCGCCTTGAAAGCAGGAACACATTCAAATTCCGCCGTCAAAAGCTCGTCAGGATCGATATCGTATTCTTTTTTGAAATAATCTTCAAGGCACTTTTTAAGAGGATCCTTTTCATCATCTGAAGTATCAAAGCAGAGCGAACCGGAGATTATATTCAGATTCTCTGCGGGAATGAATTTCGAAACGGGCTGCTCGATCTGCTCCTGTGAAAGGTGAGGCAAAAGATCGGAGATCGTAAAAACAGGATCTGAATCCTTTTCACCTATGCTGATATCTACATAAGATCCGTCTTTTTTAATAACTATTCCATGTATAGAGAGCGGAATGGTGACCCATTGATATTTTTTGATGCCGCCGTAGTAATGCGTCTTGATATAACCGATACCTGAATCCTCGTAATACGGTCTGGGCTTGAAATCGAGTCTCGGAGAATCTATATGAGATCCAACGATCTTAAGTCCGTTTTCCGGATCTTCAGTGCCTATTATCGCGGCTATAAAAGACTTATTGTGGATATTTTTGATAACTTTAAGCCCGGGTTTGAAGTCTATTTTACCCGAGATGACGTCATCAAAATCAACAAATCCTTCATTCTCTGCAAGAGACGTAAAATATGCGCAAGCTTCTCTTTCGGTTTTTGCAGCATCGAGAAAATCCATATATTCTTCGCTGAAGAAAAATACGTCTTTCCTTGTTTTTTCACTCATATCTGACCATGCGTTTTTCATAAAATCGATCCTTTACATTTTTTATTTTGATTTTGTTATTACCCATTCCATTGCTTTGTCGAAGTCTTCCCTTGTCGAGAAATCGTGATATCTGTCAGGATATTCGTTATAATTGACTTCTCCGCCGGCTTCCTCTATCGCTTTTGCCATCTCGCGGCCTTTTGATACCGATATTGCGGGATCAAGCGTTCCGTGACCGATCCACAGAGGGACTTTTGCATATTCTTTTGCTTTTCCCGGATCTCCCATGGCGCAGCCGATAAAACCGGCCGCAAAATATTCGGGATGCCTTCCCAGAACTCCGTAGGCTCCCATTCCGCCCATTGAAGCTCCGCTAAGGTATATTCTTTTGTGATCAACAGAAAAAGTTTCCTCAAGATCGTAAAAAAGATGCATTATAGCTTCCACCATCGGCGGCTCGTCATCTGTCAGTTTGAAGATCCTTTCAGAAAATAATTTGTTGATATCGTAATCTCCGTCGTTCCAGCTTTTTACATTGCACTGAGGAATGACGAAGATCATTTCCTGTTTTGCCTGGATATCAAGAAAACTCTTATAGAAATTTCTGTCATATCCGAGCTGATGTATATTGTCATCACCCTTAAGCCCGGCTCCGTGAAGATACATCATCAACGGATATTTTTTCTTCGGATCGTAATCTTTCGGAAGGTATAGTCTGTAAGGTATCGTAATTCCGTTATTGTCGCAGAATCTTCTCGGTGTCAGCATCGTATGAAGATCTCTGAATGAATAATCGTCCAGCTGCGAAAAGTCATACAGCTTGATATCTTTAAACTGTCCGACTTCGACAGGATGTTTTATATTTAACTTCGCTCTGCTTCCGATACCTCTGAGATAAAGTCTGTTCAATCCGTTTTCAAAATATAAGCATGATTTAAGCCCAGCAGGTTTTTCCCCGTCAAAAACATTGATGATCGGCTTTTTGTTGTAATAAACGACGATCCTCAGACCTTTTTTCTCGTAAAAAGCCCCGAATTTCACATTTACGAAATCATATGGCTTATATTCTCCTTCAAGCACGACTTTGTCGCACAGATACGTGATATCTTTGCCTTTTCTCTTTCCTATCTTAAAACCAAATGCTCCGTTATCTTCATATTCGATAAAATAACCGTCAACGTAAGGAAGTTTTTTGTCAGTTGTCGCGATAAATATCCTTCCTTCGCTGTGAAGACGGCAAAACTCTCCGAGTTCGCTTCTGCAAAGGAATAAAATATTAGCATTTATCAATTTGTTTTTAAGATCTTCCGCCGGGATGAAATTCGCAAAAGACTCCCGCATGTCATTTCCGGGACCGATCTGAAAAATGCCGTTCTTGTGAAAAACAGAGTACTTCTCGAGATCTCCCGATGTCCGGAACTGCTGTTTCAAACAGGCGGAGGTGAGATCAAAAGTCTCTGTCATTCTAAAGTCAGGCGCCTTGACGCGTTTCGCCGGAGACGGTTTATATTCACAGAGAGTTTTTCCGTACTTCCCCATAAAACTTACTCCTTCAACATTTGCTGTGAGTATTTTACTATATTCCAAGCAACTGTTCAAGCGTGCAGATCTTGACGCAGATACAAAGAATCGTTGCGGCATCTTTTAACTGGGAATAAGGAGGAAATGAAGGGGCGATCCTTATGTTTCTGTCCTGCGGGTCGATCTTATACGGATATGTCGAACCTGCAGGAGTAAAAGCAACTCCGCATTCATTGCATTTTGCAACCGTCTTCTTTGCAAGTCCGGGAAGCGTATCGACGCTAATGAAATAGCCCCCTTCCGGTTTGCTCCACGTAAAAATACCGGTATCTCCCATCTCTTCTTCAAATGTTTCGAGAAAAACGTCGAATTTCGGTTTCAGGAGCTTTGCATGTTTTCTCATATGTTCGATAACATGCTCGTAATCTTTGAGGAAGTTCGCGTGCCTGAGCTGGTTCATTTTATCAGGACCGATGCTCTGAACATTTATCCATTTCTTTACAACTTCGATGTTTGCCAAAGAAGAACCCATGGCGGCCACACCGTCGCCGGGGAAAGTCATTTTCGATGTCGACATGAATGTGTAGCACCTGTCAGGATGTCCGCCTTCTTCGCAGGCCTTCATAAGACTCTTTTGCTTTGCAGGCTCGTCTCCGAAGAAATGCACGCTGTATGCATCGTCCCAAAAGATCGTAAAATCTTCCGCTTTAGTATACATTCTTCCCAGTCTGTCTACTACTTCGTCTGAATAAACGACGCCTGTCGGGTTGCTGTATTTCGGAACGGACCACATGCCTTTTATATATTCATCCTCTGCGACAAGTTTTTCTATCATATCCATATCCGGTCCGTCAGCGAGGATCGGAACACTGATAAGATCGAATCCAAGACTTTCAGTCACAAGAAAGTGTCTGTCATATCCGGGAACGGGACAGATGAATTTGAGTTTTTCGCTTTTGCACCAGGGCTTTTTTACGGCAGGAGTTCCGAAGATCATAAATTTCATTAAAAGATCATACATCATATTGAGGCTCGAGTTGTTGCCTACGATGATGTTTTCAGGATTTGTATTCATAAGTTCCGCAAACAGCTTCTTCATCGGATCAATACCGTCGATACCGCCGTAGTTTTTGCAGTTTGTCTCTCCGGCTTTTCCGTCTCCGATATATTTCGGATCCAGCATCTCGTCACTCAGCGCAAGCTGTGCCGAATCGGGTTTTCCTCTCGTCATATTATATGAGAGTCCCATCGCCTTATAATCGTCAAATCTTTTGCGTTGTATCTCGAGTTCTTTTTGCAATTCTGCTTTTGATGCTTTAAGGTAATTCATTGACTGACCTCCTGTCGAAAATTACTTTGATATTATAGCAAAGAGAAAAATTGGATGCAACAGGAATTGTATACAATTTTTTGTGTATCCAGTTTATTTTGATCAAATATAAAAAAAATCGTTCGAAATGTCAGATATTTTTACACTTCAAACGATTTTTTAAGTTGAATTTATCGTATGAACGTCATTCGAGTTCGAAAGCGCCCGTATAGAGTTTGTAATATACTCCCCTGTTCGCTATAAGAGTATCATGGTCGCCGCGTTCGATGATCCTGCCGTGATCGAGCACCATTATGACATTTGAATTCATGACTGTCGAAAGCCTGTGCGCAATAACAAAGACAGTCCTTCCCTGCATAAGCTTGTCCATTCCTGCCTGAACAAGAGCTTCTGTTCTCGTATCGATCGAAGAAGTCGCCTCGTCAAGTATCATCACCGGAGGATCAGCCACTGCCGCTCTTGCGATAGAAATGAGCTGCCTCTGTCCCTGTGACAAATTGCTTCCGTTGTTTGTCAGCATCGTGTTGTATCCTTCGGGAAGTCTTCTGATAAAATCGTCCGCGTTAGCAAGCTCCGCGGCTTTTATGCATTCTTCATCAGTCGCCTCAAGATTTCCGTAACGGATATTTTCCATAACGGTTCCCGTGAACAGGTTGGTATCCTGTAAAACTATTCCGAGCGATCTTCTGAGATCTGCCTTTTTGATCTTGTTTATATTTATCCCGTCGTATCTTATTTTACCGTCCTGAATATCGTAAAATCTGTTGATCAGATTCGTAATAGTCGTCTTCCCCGCTCCTGTAGCTCCTACAAAAGCGACCTTCTGTCCGGACTTTGCGTAAACAGAAATATCATACAGGACCTGCTTGTGAGGATCGTATCCGAAATCGACGTCTGTCATCGTGACGTCGCCTTTAAGAGGCTGATAAGTTATTGTACCGTCAGCAGAGTGAGGATGCTTCCATGCCCAGTGACCGGTATGCTTTTCTGTCTCATTCAAATTACCGTTTTCATCTGTTTCAGAGTTGACCAAGGTGACATATCCGTCGTCTTTCTCAGGCTGTTCGTCCATAAGCTCGAATACTCTCTCCGCTCCCGCAAGACCCATAGCGATCGAGTTGATCTGCTGCGACAGCTGATTCACATTTCCCGTAAACTGCTTAGTCATATTGAGGAAAGGAACGATTATATCAACTGAAACAGCAGTGATACCAACAGAAGTCACTAAAGCTCTGATGCTTATATTCGGCACTTTTGTTATGAGTAAAACGCTTCCGACAGTTACTCCGAGGACGTATAAAACATTTCCTATATTCATGATTATAGGTCCGAGCATATTCGCAAAAGCGTGAGCCTTGAAACTGTGGACAAACAGTTCTTCATTTACTTTTCTGAAGTCATTTTTTACATTCTCTTCGTGATTGAACACTTTGATGACTTTCTGGCCGTTGATCATCTCCTGGATAAATCCTTCCGCTTTACCCATGGATTCCTGCTGGCGGACAAAATATTTTGAAGAGCCTCCTCCGACCTTTCTGGATACAAATATCATAGCGACAACACCTGTGATAACGAGCAGAGTCATCCAGAAACTGTACCATAGCATAATAAAGAAAACTGTCGTAACTATAACTGCCGATGTGATTATCTGAGGGAACGACTGAGATATAAGCTCTCTTATCGCGTCGATATCATTCGTATAATGGCTCATTATGTCTCCATGTTTATGCGTGTCGAAATATTTTACAGGCAGGTTTTGCATTCCGGAGAACATCTTCTCTCTCGTTTTTGCAAGAAATCCCTGCGTGATATAAGCCATAAACTGCCTGTACAGACCGATCATCAAAAGTGATATGAAATAAAGGATGATCAGTATTACAAGTTTGGGCATGATCTCTTCCTTTGCGAGCGCCCAATTGAAATCTCCCGCTTCAACGTGATCTGTAATGATCTTTACGATCTTCTGGTTAAATACCGCGGGGACAGAGGATATGACAGCTGAGAAAACTATAAATACGATCGTCACAGGCACCATTACGGGATATGTCCCGACAAGCATTTTTACGAGTCTTCCGAGAAGACTGAAATTGATCTTGCGCTTTTTGTCAGCTCTTTCTTTTGAATGCTCTTTATTAC
>DBVT01000105.1 GCA_002308775.1 Mageeibacillus sp. UBA1257 | reverse complement strand
GGTTCCATAAAAAAATTCCGTTACACGCTGAAAAAACACGACGAACAAATCATTAAAATGTCAAAAATTTTCAAAGAAAGCGTCATTTCTTTCGACACGGCGATGAATTTACTCGTTTTGCATACATTCTCCGGCAGCGCGAACGCAGCCACGGCCATGATCGATAAACTCGGTATTCCACAGATCGTCGGGACCATTGCCGGCGACGATACCATCCTTGTTATCACGCGGAGCATCGAAGACGTACAAAAGGTTACGAAGATCCTCAAGGAGTACTTATGATCTCCTATCTCAATATAAAAAACATCGCCATAATCAGCTCTTTGGAACTGGAGCTGCACGACGGATTAAACATATTAAGCGGTGAAACGGGGGCAGGTAAGTCGATCGTGATCGACTCCATCAATTTCGTCCTCGGCGACCGCGCAGACCGTTCTTTGATTCGCTACGGCGAGACGACGGCCAGCGTAGAAGTCGTGTTCGAAAATATAAAGAATTTTGCCGAAATCAAAGATATTCTTGCGGAATCCGGCATAGATTGCGACGACGACCAGATCGTCGTGACCAGGTCGATGACCGCGGACAAATCGGAATGCCGCATTAACAGAAAACTGGTTCCGCTGTCCCTTTTAAGGAGCGTAGTTTCTCTTCTCGTCGATACGCACACGCAAAACGAGCATCAAACGCTCTTAAAAACGTCCAACCATATTCGCATCCTCGACGATTTTTTACCTGCGATCGCCGCAATAAAAGCCGACTATCGCAAAGCGCTTGCCGAATACAGAGCCGTTTGCGAAAAAATCGAGGCATATTCGGACAAACAGCAACGTGAAAGGGAAATCGACATGCTNNTATCAGATCGGCGAAATCGAAAAATCGGCGCTGAAAGAGGGTGAAGAAGAGGAACTGAAAGCAAAACGTTCCGCATTCTACAACAGACAGAAGATCATGACGGCATTAAAGGCCGCTTACGACGCTCTTTCCGGCAGTAGCGGATACGGCGCGTTGTCTCTTACCGAAGAAGCGGCAAGCGAATTGAAAAAAATCACGCAATACGACGAAGACCTCAACGATCTTGCCGATCGTTTGGAGACCTGCCGCATCGAAATATCTGATATTCAGGAGACGGTCTACGACAAACTGTACGGCGGCGACATGGATAATATCAATATCGACGCTTTGGAAAAAAGGTTGGAAGAAATCCGCCTGATCGGTAAAAAATACGGCAAAACCGTCGAAGAGATCAACGAATACTATCAAAAAGCGACGGAAAAACTAGATAGACTGCTGAACGCCGAAAGCGAACTGAAAAAACTTGAAAAACAAAAAACCGAAACGGAAGCCGACGTTAAAAACCTTGCCGACAAACTCCATAAAAAGCGCCAAGAAGCGTCCGAGACCTTCCGCAAAGCGATCGGTAAGAATATTGCCGAACTCGGCATGAAGAACGCCGTATTCGAAGTAAAACTCGACGTCTTTACCGAAGACTGCGAAAAATACAACGAAAACGGCTACGATCAAGTAGAATTTATGCTTTCGCCCAACGTAGGCGAGCCGGTCAAATCGCTCGCAAAGATAGCAAGCGGCGGCGAAATGAGCCGTTTTATGTTGGCCTTGAAAAACGTAATTGCCGAGATCGACAACGTGGATACGCTGATCTTCGACGAGATCGATACCGGTATCAGCGGAATGACCGCGTGGAAGGTCGCGGAGAAGATGGGCAGGCTGGCCGGAGGGCACCAGATCCTCTGCATCACCCATCTGCCTCAGATCGCGTCCATGCAGGACAGCCACTATCTGATCGCCAAAGAGAGCGCGGACGGGAGGACGATGACGCATATCCGAAGGCTCTCCGAGCAGGAGAGCGACCGGGAGGTGGCGCGCCTTCTCGGCGCGGACAGGATCACGGAAGCCGCGCTTCAGAACGCCCGTGAAATGAAAGAAATGGCAATGGCTGAGAAAGGCAGACAGGTATGAGTACCAGACGCGATGTGGAGTTTATCGTTGGAAAGATCATCTCGGGATTCAGCGTCACGGAGGCGGATGAGATCCCCAAGATCGACCTGTACATGGACCAGGTCCTGCAGTTCCTGAGTGAGCGCCTCAGAAGGACGGCGAGAAAGTCAGAGGCCGACAAGCTCCTCACCAAGACGATGATCAATAATTACGTCAAGAACAAGGTGCTGATCCCTCCGGTCAAGAAAAAATACGGAAGGGACCACATCCTGCTTCTGCTGGTCATCTACTACATGAAGAATTTCCTCGCGATCGACGATATCCGAAGGATCGTGGAACCGGTCTCGGAAAAATACGCCCGGCCCACCACGAGATCGGCAGAGCAGCTTCAGGGCAAAAAACACAGGTATTCCATGTCCGACGTCTACACGGAGGTCTTCGAATACGTGAGCAGGAACGTGGAGCGATTCCCGGACGAAGTCGGGAAGATCCTTGACGAGACAGACCGTGCTTTTGAGACGGCTCCGGAGGAGGACCGCGAGATGCTCCGCAGGTTCAACGTGATCTGCCAGCTCAGCGCGGACATCTACCTGCGCAAGCTCCTCATCGAGAAGCTGCTCGACGAGACGCCCGGAGTGTCGGATCCCGCCAGGCTGAGCCGGACGAAATGATCAGAGGAAATCGTATAGGAGAGACTTATTATATGTCTATTTATGACACTTTGAATAAAGAGCAGGGAGAGGCAGTCAGGCATACGGAAGGCCCCGTGCTGATCCTTGCGGGCGCCGGCAGCGGCAAGACGAGGGTGATCACCCACAGGGTCGCCTATCTGATCGATGAGTGCGGTGTGAACCCCTGGAACATCCTGGCCATCACATTCACGAACAAGGCGGCCGGAGAGATGCGGACCCGTGTCGATGACCTCGTCGGATACGGCGCCGAGAGCGTCTGGATCTCCACTTTCCACTCCTTGTGCGTCCGCATCCTTCGCAGGTATATCGACCTCATGGGGTACGAGAATTCGTTCACGATCTACGACACCGACGATCAGAAAACGCTCATGAAGGATGTATGCAAGTATCTGAAGATCGATACGAAAGATCTCAGGGAGAGGGATATCCTTACGGAGATCTCCTCGGCAAAGAACGAGCTGATGACGCCTTTAAGGTTCAGGGAAGAGATGGTCGGCCTGAGTTTCAGGTACAAGAAGATCGCGGATGCCTACGAGGAGTACCAGAAGAGGCTGAGAAAGAACAACGCGGTAGATTTTGACGACCTCCTCATGCTGACGGTGCAGCTCTTCCATTCCCACGACGAAGTGCTGGATTATTACCAGAACAGGTTCCGCTACATCATGGTGGACGAGTACCAGGACACCAACAAGGCCCAGTTCGAGCTGGTGCGTCTTCTCGCGGCAAAATA